>JACPHV010000007.1 GCA_016188385.1 Candidatus Uhrbacteria bacterium
CAACCGCTGTTACGTATCGGCAATAATCACATCCGCTCGAAGCCGATGGAATAGATACCGCAGCCAAGCAGGATCTTATCGCTCGCAGCGCGGAATCAAGCCACTCATCAGACCCCTCATACGGAATAAGCTTGATGTCAAACTCAAGACGGGCATCAAAGGCTTCGGCATCACGCTTCCCATTACAGTATACGAAAAATCCGGTGTTAGATACAGGGTAGCCGTTCTGCCGGAATAACCACTGGTACACTTCCATCTGTCTTTTGTAGGAGTCCTGCCATGCGGCGTCAATACTGACTTCGGCATCTTTGCTCGTGGCTTTATAATCAACAATGATAAGCTCTTCTGTTGAAGGATTGATCCAAATATCATCTACTCCTCCTGTCACAAGCAGATTTGACGGCTCATGATGATACGTGATACCGCGAAACGGATCCCGCCATTCGTCAAGCTGCTCGTGCGCGTACGGCACCGCGTCAAGACCGTACGCCTTCATGAGCGGATGCGCTCTTTTTTTCGCGCGGTGGATATCGAATTCTTTTTTCAAGAGATGGTCAACCGCGGAATTAAGGTTAAAAGGAAACCCCGGCGGCTGCGCGATACCCAAACGACGGTCAAGGTAAAAACACCGCGCGCATTTGGTAAACAATTCTATCTTGGATCGCGAAAGCTTGAATGGAGCGATCGAAGATGGATCAAACAGATTCCGTTTTCGGCCGTAAGGTGTGCTGGTATACGACATAGTATCATTCAAGCGCGCCTTCTCCGACCGGATTAAACCCGTTTTCCACTTCGAGACCGTCGGCAAAACCATCGCCGTCCGTATCCGGATTATTCGGATCCGTGCCGTAGTCTTTTTCATCTTCATCAGCGAGCAAATCTTTGTCTGTGTCCTTTTTGCGACTCGCTCCAGAATACGTGATCGCCTGCATGACATTCCATTCTTCTGCGCTCTGCGGCACCGAACCGTAGATTGCCTTATAGGTGCCGATGCCGCGCGCTTCGCTCTTGAGATTGCGATTTTCCGCGGCTTGACGGAGTCCGTATGCCATGACCATGATTGCCGCTCGGTCGTTGTCGTTTTTCAAGTTGGCAACTCGCTTGTAGATGCGCTTAAAATGTACATGCGCGCGTCTCTCTGCCGTCTCGTTGCGCTCGGCGGGAAACCTGCCATTGGCAATGCGGATCATGTCTTCAAGCTCCTTATCGCTGTCCGGCAGTTTTCCGTACGCTGTCTGGTATGAACGTACTACAGCCGCGCGCTCGCCGGCTCCAAGATGTTTCGTGTTTGAATCAACGCCATACGTCACGAACGTAGTGAGCGCTTCTTGCATCGCTTCCTTTAATTCTTTCACTTCAGAAGAAATCTTGCGCAGATATTTCAATTCCGTTTGCTGCTCTTTTACCGTATCTCGCAATTGTTTAAGTTCGGAAAGCACCGTATCAAGCTTTCTCTCCGTGAGAAGACGCGCTTTTTCTTCGATTGAGCGAGCTTGTTCTTCGCGTTTCTCATCAACGACTCCCTGCGATATTTTCCCGACAAGCGTCCCTCCGACTTCCGAGTAGGGCACCTGTTCCCACCCTTCGGGTAAGCAGGTTGTTGGAAATGCCCGTACTTGTCCGTTAGCGCTATTGCGTCCGTATGTGATCGCTTGGCCGCAGATCTTACCCAACTCCGGCGAAATTACCGGGGGCTCTGTCGAGACAGGCGGCTCGGGAAGAAAATCTTTTTGATCAAAAACAGCAGTCTTAAAGTCTCCTTCATATCGTGTAAGCTCGCCTGTGTCTTGCGCGCGACCGGTAATGATATAGCGATACTCGGTTGCGGATTCAAGGCCGAATACGCTCAATGCAAAACTCGTTTTATCCGCTGTCACAAACTTTTCAGGATAGCTGTAGGTCGCGATACGCGCATTATTGCTTTTGCGGTATACGTCCAACTTGACTTGTTTGGCGGGCTTACTGAACGTCGGATACAAATCCCGCGCGTGTTCAAGCGGCTCAATGCCTCCATCCGCGCTTGCTTGCGTTTGTTTTTCCACGCGCACGGACCGAACGGTGAATTCTTGTTTCTCTTCCTTTGGTTTCGGAGGCGTACCTGTCTCAAACGTCCCTTCCGCTCTGCCGGTAACGCCTCGCTCATCGATAATCTCGTAAGAATACCTGTATTTCGTTTTTGGTTTTAGCCCACTGACAAATGAATGCTCATACCGGAGATCTTTTTTCGCCACCAAGGCATTTGACGGCTGCTCATACACGGCAAGCGTTTGCGCAAGCGCTCCGACAAAATCAGTGGTCTTATACGTAACGCCGAAATCGCGGTATAACGTTTCGTAATCCTCTCCCCCTGCTTTGTATACCCTGCCTTCAAGTGTGAACGTACCGCCTTTTGCGGGATCAAAGTCCGATGTAGTGAAAGTCCCCTGATAAAAAGTATTCGAATTGATATAATCATTCTGCGACGAATCATGTAAATCCGCTAACACGGTATACGCGTAACGCGTATTCGGAGAAAACTTCTTATCAAACGTCGGAGCGAGGATGACTTTATTTGACGAACCGTCTCCTTTCGCGCTTTCGGAAGTATAAAGAACGCTGTCGGCAAGCGCAGGCCAGTTAATCGCACCGGAAAATGCCACCTTCCATACTTTCACCGTAATCTGTGAAAATGGCGCATTCATCCATACCGTAAAAGTGCGCGTATCTTGGGCGGAATTGCCGGATACAGCATCAATTGGCGACACTTCAACTTTTTCAATGTTGAATTGAGTAGAAGATGTAGAAGCGGTGAAATTTGATGTCGTAAACGTATCCCCTACGCTCGTATTAAGATCTTCTGTCGCTCCGTATTTGTATGCGGTCACGAGATACTTGTACGTCTTGTTCGGCCGTAATTTCTTATCAAATACACCGGGGCTGACATAGATCGAGGTAAGCGTTCCGTTTCCTTTGATCGTCGCTGTAGTATAGGGGATCTGTGTGATAGATGTATTCGGAGCTTCCCAGAGAGAAACGACAATCTTGCTGAACGGATCACTTGTGTTGATCGCGAACGACCGTTCGTCCTCTGCCGGTTTTCCCAATGCGTCCAATTTGTCAACACGAAGAGAACTGATCTTAAACGGCTTACAGACACCCTCATACGCGACAGAAGCATTCTTTGCCTTTGCGTAGCAGCTGTTTGAATAGGTGACGTTGTCCTTGCCGCATACCGGCTCATAGACATCCGGGCAGGCGATCATATCTTGCGTCGCCACTTTCGTACGAAATGTGATAGGAGCCATTTTCTTTGTGGTATCGGTTTCGCCGTCTTCATTATGAATGTAGGCATGAATGATGGCTTTGTACTCGGTATCGGGCTTGAGATCTTTTACCGTCACTTTATGAAATGTCTGCGGATACTCCTGGTCACTGAACGCGAATTGGGTGTCCTTTGGATCTGTCGTATAGTATTCAATCGCGCTGCCGGTTGGCACGTTTGTTTTCCAAGTAAGGTATGCCTCCGTATAAGACGGCATACTATCCCCATCTGAAACCAAAATTTCGGGCGCTGTCGTAAATGTACCGGTATGACTCGCGAGTTTACCGCTTCCTCGCTCCTGCCCTTCTACGACATATTGAAACTTTCTCCCCAGTGGCAATCCGCTGAACGTGCCGGCGGCGAAACCTTTCTGATCTGTCTGATATAAATTCGCGGGGTATTCGTACGTCTTGACATACTCGTTTGTCAGCGCCGTGCCTGCCGCATTCATTGAACTCACCTGCGTTTTTACATTTTTCGCGGGATGAGAAAATGTTACATGAACATTTTTTTCAGTCTCTATCCGGTGGCCGTCGTTTTGCGTAGATGTGGTCACCCGCACCTTTTCCAGCTTGAAGTCAATGTCAATCGTAATTGTGCCTGAATACGTGGTGAGATCTGTAGCATTATTCCCTTGCGCCGTCACCGTGTAGAAGTATGATTTTCCTGCCGTTGGCCGCGCCGGGCCGTCAAAACGAAACGTAAGCACGTTGTGCAAAATATTTCCGGGGGAAAGCATCATGCTTACTTTTCCCGGAGTGGCGGCCGGACTGTCGGTCTGCTCCACGAGAACGATTGCCGCTGCTTGCGGCGTTTCTGTCAGATGAGCGACAATCGTAGCATCATCAGGGCCTATGGACGGCGCATCTGTCCCCACGACGGTAATGCTGCCTGATTGTTTTTTTGAGCCGGATGAAGCGACAAACGGCGTTGAATGGACGGACATACTTTGATTTCCAAGCCCGTCATAACAAGTAAGTCCGAAATTCGCGTATCCAATATGGTCGGAAGTGATCGTTAGATTATACGAACCTGACGCGTCACGCGTGCCTGACCAATCTCCATCAGCCATACAGTATGATGAATTCTCTGACTTCCAATAAATTGTCGCCGCTTCGCCCTCGGTAAGAAAATTACCTCCGGTAACTTCAAAGGAAGTAATGGTCGGCTTCACAAGCTGGGCGCTAAGATCGCCGACGGGCATAAGAAGTACGGCTATAAGAAAAGCAAACAACAAACGTTTCATACGGACTTCATTCAAGAATTATTATGAAGAAAGTATATCATCTCCAGGCAGTATCACAAGGGGGGCTTCTCATCATGGGACATAATTTGAGACTGGTGAAAAATAACTTCTGTTCCCAAAACAGCGGAATAGTGCTATAATAATATATTAGGATTGGAGCAATATATCAGATGTTACTTTCTTCAGGCTCCAGTATAATCTGTAAAATCTCACAGCAATGGCAAAACAGTCCTTCTACGACATGTACAAAGAGGCGTACGCAAAAAACGCGTCTGATATCCATCTGATGTTTGGCAAACCGGCACAACTGCGGATCAATGGAGAACTTGCCGACTATAACGGAGATATCCTGGACGACAGCGGCATTGATATGCTCATACAGCAAGTACTTACGCCGAAGGCAAAAGACGAACTTGCGCAACGATGCGACACGGATTTTGCCTACGCGTTTTCAAAAACAGAACGCCTGCGCATCAACGTACATTACGAACGGGGCCACCAAGCGCTCTGCGCGCGCATCATCAAAGCGCGGATCCCCTCTTTTGATGATATCAATCTTGGCGATATGGAACGTACGCTCACAAAACTGCGCCATGGTCTTATTCTTGTGTGCGGACCGACCGGAAGCGGCAAATCCACTACGCTTGCAGCCATGCTCAACGCAATCAATGACGATCGAAAATGCAAGATTATTACTGTTGAGGATCCTGTTGAATATGTGTTTGAACATAAAAAAAGCGCGGTCGAGCAGCGCGAAATCGGCATTGACTCGCCGACGTTTGATTCCGCGCTCCGCACGATATTCCGCCAAGACCCGAATGTCATCATGGTCGGCGAGATGCGGGATAAAGATACTGTCGAGCAAACGCTCCGTATCGCCGAGACAGGCCATTTGGTATTCTCCACTCTGCATACGTCAAGCGCGGCTTCAACAGTGCTGCGAGTCGTAGATATCTTTGAGCCGCATGAACAGCGGCAGATCAAAACACAGCTTGCCGAAAACCTGCGGGCCGTTATCTTTCAGCAGCTCGTCCCATCGCAAGACGGTTCATTGATAGCCGCGCGCGAGATACTCATCAACACGAAAGCGGTTGCCAATATCATTCGTTCCGGAAATTTTGAGCAGCTTAATTCAGTGATGCAGACCGGCGGAGAAGAAGGCATGGTGACTATGACAAAGGCCCTTGAGCGGCTCTATAAAGCGAAAAAAATCTCAAAAGAAACTTTTGAGAAAAGAAAAGAGCAGGCTCTGACAGGATATTCATTCTATTAAATCCTACTGACTATCCGCACATATGGTAACGAAAAGCCTATGCTTTTGGCCGCCTTCAATGCCCTTCAGCGAAAAAAAATCCTCATCGTATCTACGGATACGTTTGCGGTTTTTTCCGCCTCCAGGACTTTGAATCCGGCTCAAAATCATACATTTTTCTTGTTAACCCATGTACGGATAGTCAGTAAGGGCGGCGCGCTACGGCATACAAACGCCGCTTGCGGCAGATCATACCTTCGTTCACGAGCGCTTCAAGTATGGGGCTTATATCGTATTCGCTCAAATACGAGGCGCAATGCGTATCTTTTAGGAGCTCACACTCGATATGCTCTTCGCTCTTTCCGGAATCGCAGCCAAGCAAAAATGAAAGCGCTTTAGATCTCACGTATCGGCGTGATCCTTCAAAGCGCGTCTGTTTTATATAATGCTTGCTGCGCCGGTTTGGATTTGAAATCTTCTTAAGGGGTCCCGCGCCGTAATCCATCAGTGCCCAATACCAGATACGCGGATCTTTATGGTGCAACATTCTTTGTAAAAGCGGCTCTATTTGCGAATCCGATACTCGATCTTGATCCCGAAAGAAAAAGTGCAGCATGACACGCCTGATATTCGTCTCAAGAAGTATTTCCGGAGCGTTCCAAGCAAATACGGCAACCGCGCGGGCGGTATAAGGTCCGATACCCGGCAGCGCCTCCAATTTTTCAACGTGCCGCGGAAACCTCCCGTTATGTTCCTTCACGATCTGATAAGCTGCGCGTTGCAGATATAATGCCCGACGGTTATACCCAAGCCCCTGCCAGACCACAAGGACATCCCGCGCATTCGCTCGCGCAAGCGCGCGCACTGATGGAAACGCGAGAAGGAACTCGCGATACTTCTCGATCACTCGCGAAATCTGCGTCTGCTGCAGCATGACTTCTGATACCAAAATGTTATAGGGGTTGCGACTTTTTCTCCATGGAAGATCATGGCGGCCATGTGTGCGATACCACTCGAGGATTCTGCGGCCAAAACCGTTGGAAGACACTGTACCATTATCGCTCATACACCGATATCATGTCCCGCCGCGTCATAGGTTCCCACGACGGAAAAGCGCAATGGCTCGCAATGACGCGAGCGCCGGGTTTCAATTCGAAACGCAATTTTTTCTCCAGCCGCGGCATCGCAAAGACTACGCCATAAAAAATCACGACATCGAAATCTGAAAAGCTTTGTTTCCAAAAATCAGCGTGGGCAATGCGCGCCTTTTCGCCCAATCCAACTCGCGAGATACGCCGCTGCGAATACCATACGAGGAGAGGATTGATTTCATAACCAGTCGCCTGCGCCCCTGCGCGCGCGCAGGCAATCACGATCCGACCGTCGCCGGAACCGAGATCAAGCACGAGCTTTCCCTGTAAGTTGCCTGCGGCTTCCAGAATCGCATCCACCGATTTCTTTCCGCTGGGAATAAACGGGAGTCTGCCTGGCAAAAAAACAAAAACCGCAAAATAAAGGACAACAATTCCAAGGATGACTGCGGGGATAACGAATACGATCAGTGTCTCCATGATTCTATTACGCGTTAGGAACCGGCAAGCAACTCTCGTATCATCCGGGGCAAATGCGCGATCTCTCGCACAATAGCGCCGGGATTGCCCTTGCGAATCGTTTCTTCAGGATGGTATCCCCAGCTCACGGCAAGGGAAGGTATCCCAAGATTGCGCGCTTCTTCAATATCTCCAAGAGAATCAGTCACCATAAGACTCTTTGTGGCTCCTCCCGAGCCATGCTCATCAAAATACATCTGCATCTTATGCGTCTTTTTTGGATGGATGTCGCTTCCGAGCACTGTGGGGAAATGATGCCCTATGCCATGCGTTTCAAGAAATATTCTGATCGGATCGCTGTGGGAAGAAGAAACAATTGCCAACGAATGATCTGCGGCGATGTCACGGACTGCATCTTCCATGCCCGGAATCAACGAGTGATGCGCGATTCTTGCTTGATACTTCTTATCAAAATCCTTATCAATGATAAATTCGCCTCTGTGCTCCAACTCTTTCAGGCGCTCGAACACATTGCCTTCCATAACCCATCGGATATGCGAGGCTTCAGCGGAAGGATTTAACTCCCGCGCGATATCAAGCACCATGTCAAATGAGTCAACAAAGACACCGTCAAAATCAAAAAAAATAATCGGCTTAACGTTCCCCATACTTAAAATAATTTCCAATACGCGCGATCTAAATCAAGTTCCCCGTCAATGAAGTTACGCTTAAATTCGGAAAATCCCTGCCATTCTCTGGGTTCGCCCTTCGCCCACACGCCTCCAAAATTCAAGTATCGGATCCTGTTATCCAAAGCATAACGGTACCATGCGTTTATGCAAGCCGTACCGGCATTGAGACGCTTTCCTTCTTGCGTAAGAAATGCCGAGATATGACCGCTGATCGCGCCATACGGCAGTGTCGCCAAGCCTCCGATAATTCCTTTATTGTATTCCACCACGAAATAAGCCATTGGCTCGCTTTGCAGGGCATCAATCTTGCGCGAAAACAAGCATATCAAATCGCGCGGCAAAAGTCCCGCCGCGAGTCCCGCTTTGTACTCTTCGCGCGTGGCAAACCGCACCGTCGCGCCGCTCTTTTCAAACGCGCGAAAATTCCGCCGCGCTCGTACGTTCCATTTATCTTGGTACGAAGCGTCCACGACCGATACGCCCTGCCGCCAGTCATGCACATACATGAATCGTGAATGCGCGCGCCAAGAACGCGGGATATCAGCGCGCAGCCAAGGGGCCCAATAGATCATGCCATGCTCATGACCGGCATCACGAATCGACGCGATATTCGGCTCCGCGTCGGTAAGTATGTATTTCACAAATGATACCGGCCCGACACGGCGTGCGTATCCATAGGAACGCGGCTCTCCGATAGCGCTCCATCCGATACGATCCATATAGCGGGCATACACATCACTCTGCCAGTAATCGTAATAATCTTCCAAGTTGTGGAGAAAAACATTCATGATCTCACGATGATATGCGCAACAGTGTATTCTGCTTGTACTGTATTTGAGTGCAGCACCCCTTTTTGCGCTCCCAGAGCGGCTGCAACCGATCGGCGGCATGCGCAACATTGGCAAGGATCATACCGCCCGGCGCGAGGCGATCATACACCGAGTCGATAAACCCCGGCAGCCGCATCAATGCCGACACCTCAAATCCATGGAATAAATCAATCACGATCAACGGATAACGAAATTGCTCTCTTCGTAAAAAGTCATTGGCATCCGTTTGTACAATACTCACTCCATGTGCTGATACCGCAGCGTGATCAGCCTTGGTTCGAATGATACGCATATACTCCCTGTGGATTGCCGTGACTGATGTTCGTTTCGCGCAAAAATCATCGCCATAAAACGCGCGCGCCAGAGCGATCATCACCGGGTCTTGCTCAATGGCGGTGATCATGAACGACTCGCCTTTTTCGGCTCCCGCGCGCTTCAACACAGACACAATACTGCCTCCGCCCAAGCCGAGAATAAGGATATGCTGATATCGCTCGACTTGTATGCCGCGTAGCCCCTGTTCCCACATCTCCTCAACATAATCACCGGATTGAAATGAATGTTTGCTGGATATGCGCAGACCGTACAGACTGTCATGTTCAATGCACAGATCATCATTGTAGCGCGATTCAATCGGTATGCGCGCGGTGAACATCGGAAACAACACATGGATGAGACGGTTCAACGACATCGTGAAGATCCCTCATGAATGAGCGCAGAGATAATTTCTCGCGATAAATACCGCCACGATCGCGGCGGTATCGGCGCGCAAGGTTGTGTTGCCAAGCGACGCGGATGACAAGTGTGCTTCACGCGCAGCTACGCGCTCATGATCATCCCACCCTCCTTCCGGACCGATGAGGAGTGAAATTTTTTTATTCGATAACAGCTCGGCGTGCAAAAAGATATCTTTACCGGCCGGATCGCAAAATACTACTCCTCCTCCGCGATCCGATGCCTCATGCAGCGCCGATACAAACGTGATCGGCTCCCTGATGAGTGGCATCCATGCCTGCCCCGATTGCTCCACCGCTTCGCGCGCTATTGCCGCAAGCCGCGCAGTACGAACGTGACGCTTCACCGTACGGCTGCTCATTATTGGCACGATTTCGGTAACGCCGATTTCAGTTGCTTTTTGTACCACATATTCAAACCGATCATGTTTGATGATCGCGCAATACAACACGCACGGAAAACCGGTATCGATCACGCGCACTTCACTCGTTCTTTCAAACACAACTTTGTTCGAGCTCAATGACTGAATGGCGGCATCAATTTCCCTGCCCGCGCCGTCAGTCAACGTAACGTGCTCGCCGATTGGTAATTTCAATATTGTACGGATCTGGGATACGAGCTCACGATCGTCAGAAACGATCGTACGAAGCGAAATATCAAAATCCCGTAAAAAACGATTCCGGCGCATGTAATGAGACGCTAGTTTCCAAAAAATCTTTTGGTAAGCACAGTTACGATGTCGGAGGGGATGGCAAAGCTGATGTTGTTTGACCCCAACACGGTTGCGACATTTACGCCGACAACGTTTCCGTTGAGATCAAGCAGGGGGCCGCCGGAATTGCCCGGATTGATCGCGGCATCCGTCTGCAGCACGCCTTTCAATTGTACGAGCTTGCCTCCGTCGTTGGCTTGAACCGTACGATTCAAGCCCGAAATGATGCCGGTTGAAACGGAGTTGCCGTACTCCCCGAGCGCGTTTCCGATAGCAATCACAGTCTGTCCGAGTTTGATCGATGCGGACTTTCCCACTATCGCCTTTGCGTATCCTTTCCCTTCTATCTTAATAACGGCAAGATCGTATTCCGTGTCTTTGTACAACACCGTTGCCTTTTTCTGCGATCCATCGCTTAGCAATACGGTATAGGATGCGGATTCATCTCCGACCACATGACGATTCGTCAATATAGAGCCGTCTTCAGTCACGAGAAATCCTGTGCCTGCGCCTATTTTTTGCTGCGTCACTCCTTTTTGCCGATACTGCGGCACCCGTACCTGCACATCTTGAAAAAACGGATCATCGCCAAACGGGTTGACATACACGATTTCCAGCTGCGGGACATCCTTGGTGATGACGATTGATACAACCGCAGGCGCGACCTTTTCTACGGCCGCTGTCATGAGATCGTCCTGGGAAGGTTCTTTTTGCCGGTTTTCTTGCTTTTGGGAAATCTCGTTGAGGCGAGATTGCAGATCTTTTATTTCAGATGAAGGATTATTCTGCGCCAATTCGGCTATGCGTCCCTGGAGGTCTTGTATGCGCGCCGCTACTGTATCTGTTCCATTTTGCTCGACTAATAATCGCAGATCAATAATCGCTTGTTCAGCGACATCAAGGCGCTTCGATATATCCATTACGTACGGTGTGAGAGGATCTTTTACTGTCGTACGCTCAACAATACTTAGATATATCACTTCACCGACCAGAGCGATAAGAAGAGCTGCGAAAAATAAGATGACTGCCTTTCTCTGCTTGCTCATGAGGAGTATTAACGAGGCGCGCCGGACAGATCAACGGTCGTGCCGACGGCAATTCCATGCTTGTCGGCGTACCCTGCGTTAACTTCAACAACATACTGCGCTTTTACTTGGGACGTAAACGTCTTGGGGAATGAATTCGGAGAGATATGCTTCGTAATGTCCACCACGCGATTGTCGCTGCCGATCCAGATGATATCAATTGGAAACTTCATATCACGCATCCAGAACGTATAAAAATCGGACGCTTGAAATGAGTAAAACATTCCGTCATCGCCGCCGAGGCTTTCGCGCCCCGATAATCCCCGCAACTGTTTGCGAAGCGTATTTGCGTATTCAGCGTTGATGTTCGCATCGCCTGCTGCCAAGTTGAAATAAACCGGCGGCGACGGCTTTTCAGGTTCAAGAAACATAGTATCCGGCACTTGAAATCCCGGTTGTGGCTTCAGATGCGGAAAATCGCTAATCTCGACGCCGGTGGCGGGATCTTTCAGGGCAGCGTCTGTCGGCAATGCATTGCGAAATGAGACAGGAGCTTTGTCATCGCCGGATCCGCTTACTTCTACTGATAGCCCTTCTGTTGACGTACCGGTTGATTCTACAGTGAGATTCTCGACAGGATTCGCGCTTCCCTCGAGTGATTCAGGGGAAGGCGCGTTTGTCTGCTGCGACTGTTGTGTAAGATACCAGCCGCCCAAAACGAGTACGATCATGAGAGGGAGTACTACGCGAAAAAACATGGGATAAATGATTACGAATTATTATAGAGACTTCTGAAAAAGAGCTTCCTGGTCATTTTCGATTCAATTTCGTTCCAAAAAGGATGATGAACGCGAAGGAATA
>JACPHV010000041.1 GCA_016188385.1 Candidatus Uhrbacteria bacterium
ATCCATTTTTCCGAAAAAATCAGGTATTGGCATGAAACAAAAACCCCGCGGATACGATTCCGGACAGAGCAAATAAAAGAGCTCGTCGTCCACTATAGCGCGTTGGGGAAGTACGGATACGATACCATCGAGCGCCTTGTGGCAACGCGAATCCGAAAAGCGTTCGTGCACGAGCTCTTGCACGCCGCCGGACTATGGCATAGCAAGGATGCCACGGATGCCATGTTCGCGCGACAGGGCGACCGGATCGTCCGGATCCCACGTTCCAGCGTAATTGGCGACCGAGTCACTGACGAAGAAGGTTCGTCGATCTGTCTTGACGATGAAATGATCATTATCAAGCGAGAAGTCGGCGAGTTCGATTTCTTCATCGGCGATGAGTCGCCGGCGTATGCGCAGATCACGAGCGACCATCCTGGAAGCACTGATACAAGCAACGTGCTTGCACGCTTCTTGCGATATGCCGCACTACACATCTTGTAAGGGCAGCGAGACCGTTTCGTTGCCCTTTTCATTTTTTTGAGGCTGATGAGAAACGTTTCTTTGTCGATCCAAGAGCTTGCCCCGAGTCGCGTGGCCTTGGCATTTTTATAAGACGAAACCTTTGACCTTTCCAAGTAATTAGGGTAGGATACGAAAATATAAGGAAAAGAAACACGCATGAACGTCACGGAACTCGCCAGAAAACTCAAAATCACGACAACACAACTGTATGACCATCTTCCAAAGATGGGTTATGACATTGGCCGCCGCGCGATCAAAATCGACAACGCGGTAGCAATGAAAGTGCTCAAGCAATGGAGCGCGTATCAAATCGCGCTCAAAAAACAAGCCGAGGACGCGGAAAGAACCGCGGAATCCGAAGAAACGGGAAAACCGCAAGAAAAGGAGATCATTCGCCTCCCTCTGGTAATCACGGTTCGAGAGTTCGCGGAAAAAACAAATTTGCCCGTGACGAAAGTGGTTCAGACACTGATGAATAATGGCATTCTCACGGCAATGAATGAAAAAATCGACTATGAAACAGCGGCAATTCTTGCCGAAGATTTGGGTTTCAAAGTTGAGAAAGAAAGCGCTGACATGGACACCTCCGGTCTGTTCGCGCAAGATATCATCGAAAAAGCGATACAAGAAGAAGACTCTGAAAAACTCTTGCCGCGCCCTCCTATCGTGGTTGTCATGGGGCACGTCGATCATGGAAAAACAAGCCTCCTGGATTCCATCCGAAAAGCAAATGTAATCGCGGGCGAATCTGGTGGGATCACGCAGCACATCGGCGCGTATCAAGCAAAAAAAATACTGCAAAAAACCGGCGAGGAGCGCATCCTGACATTCATTGATACGCCGGGACATGAAGCATTCACCACCATGCGCTCCCGTGGAGCAAAAGTAGCCGACATCGCCATTTTAGTCGTGGCGGCAGACGACGGCATGCGGCCACAGACAGAAGAAGCCATAAAAATAATCAAGGCCGCCAACCTTCCACTGGTAGTCGCAATCAACAAAATCGATAAACCCGGAGCAAATATCGAGAAGGTAAAGCGTGAATTGTCCGATATCGGCTTATTACCGGAAGACTGGGGCGGATCCACGACCTGTGTGCCGATATCCGCAAAATAGGGTACCGGTATCGAAGATCTTCTCGAAATGACCGCCTTGATTGCCGATCTCCACAAAGACAAGATTGTTGCAAACCCGCAGGGTAAAGCGCTCGCCACGGTAATCGAATCTCATGTCGACAAAAATGAGGGCGTGGTCGCAACATTGCTCGTACAAAACGGCACGGTGTTTCTCAACGACTTTCTGGTCATCGATGACCTTCTCTACGGTAAGGCTCGTTCACTGCGTGATTATACCGGCAGCGCTCTTACGCGAGTCGTACCGAGCCAGCCGGTTAAAATCATCGGCTTAAAAGCCGCGCCGCTTGTCGGATCAGTCGCATTCGCCTTCAAAACAGCCCCTCGCGATATCGAAGTTGCCACCAAGCAAGCGGAGACGCGCCACGCAGTCGTCATGCCAAAACAAGGTGAAAAAAAGAAAGGCGTTGCGTCAGTAAATCTTATTCTCAAGACCGATACGCTTGGCTCATTAGAGGCGATTGCCACGGCGCTTCTTGCGCTGCAGCATCCTGACGTGCGCCTATCGATTGTGAGTAAAGAGCTGGGTACGATCACGACTGCCGATGTCCTCACCGCGGAAGCGACGAACGGATTTATCGCCGGCTTCCATGTCCCCGTTTCAACAAGCGCAGCTGAAATCGCCGCAGAAAAAAATGTTCAAATCAAAACCTATAAAATCATTTATGAATTGCTCGACGACGTAAAAGAGATGATTGAGACACTCATTAAACCCGAAACGCGAAGAACGATAGTCGGTCAGGCAAAGATTTTAGCAATATTCCGCACTGAAGCAAAATCCATGATTGTTGGAGCGGTAGTGCTCGAAGGGTCAATCAAGCCAAAAATCCGAGCGCGGATAGTACGCGGCGATACAGAAATCGGGGAGGGTATCATCGCGAAGGTCCGATCGGGAAAAACAGAGGTCGCGAGCGCGCAATCGGGACAGGAATGTGGCATTGCGTTTGAAAGCAAGCACACCCTCGAAGTCGGCGATACCATCGAGCTCTACGAAGAAGAAACGATCAAACGAAGTCTTTCCTTGTAACACGTATGGCGGCAAAGCGCATTGATAAATTAAATACGCTCATCGCGCAAGAGCTTGCCAAAATCATTTCGCGGGAAGTCGAGTTTGAGCTAGGCACTCTTACGACGATTACACGTGTCAAAACATCAGACGACTTGAAATACGCATCGGTTTTTATTACCATATATCCTGATGCGAGACGCGGAAGCGCGCTGACACTGCTCAAAAAACGCCGTCCGTATCTCCAGCATCTGTTAAATGAATCCATTCCGCTTCAGCACGTCCCTCATCTCCGTTTTCTCATTGAATCCGAAGACCCGGACGCGCCCTCGGAGGTTGAACAAGAAGTTGAACGCATCTTAGATACTCTCATTCATGAGTAAACAATGTATGTCATACCCAAAGAATTATCATCTCATTCCCACCGTAATTGAAAAATCTCATTACGGGGAACGCGCCTACGACATCTACTCGCGGCTCCTGAAAGATCGCATTATTTTCCTCGGCGATCCGATCGACGATAATGTGGCAAACACGATCATCGCTCAACTCCTGTTTTTAGAGAGCGAAGACAAAGAAAAAGACATTAAAGTCTATATCAATTCTCCCGGCGGCTCGGTGACGGCAGGTCTTGCAATTTACGACACCATGAACTATATCAAGCCTGACGTTGCCACTATCTGTATCGGTCTTGCGGCATCAATGGGCGCCGTACTCCTTTCTTCCGGTCAAAAAGGAAAGCGGTTTGTCTTACCGAACTCTGAAGTCATGATCCATCAAGTCATGGGCGGCGCGGAAGGCCAGGCGACCGATATCAAAATCCGAGCCGAGCACATTCTCAAAATGAAAGACCGGCTCAATAAAATTCTCGCAAAAAATACCGGCCAATCGGAAGCAAAAATAGAAAAAGACGCGGATCGTGATTTTTTCATGAGCGCGGATGAAGCAAAGAAATACGGCTTAGTGGATAAGATTATTGAATAGCGCGCAAACTGCCGTTGACAAACCGCCGGCACATCTGCCATCAAAAGCCGACCCATGGTATACTAAAGATGGCTCTTTGATATTTTGGTTACAGCTCCGATCAATCTCGGAGCTCTTTTGTGAGGTGATTTTCCATGAGGTATGAGGAGGAACGGCGGACCATTCCGGAGATTCGTACTCTCGAACGCAGACTCAACTTGCAATTAAGCGTGTCGCACCGGATCGTACCGTCCACAGAACCGATTAGCATTGACTATGACGCGTCAGAGCAATGCCATGTCTTGCGGATCCCGGCGTTCATACTGGATAACCCCCGTGGACATATCGGGGATATATCCCAGATGCTGTGTTTTTTTAAAATGTTCGAAGCTGTGGATCCGAATTTCGCGTATCCCTATTTCTCGCTCATCCACCAGCAAGCGGAAGGCGCTTTCAAGCAGGTACTGGACGAACGGAAACTGAAATTCCTGCATGCCTGGCAGCTCTTGGTGACCATCTGGTCATCCGATATGCAAATCCGCTGTTGGCGTCAGTATTTTCTTGAACAGCAGGAGGATTGCGAGGGGTTCCTCAACGCCATTGCCGAACAAGGCGATGAGCAGATGCTCAAATCGAACGCCGTAGTTTTTGCGCTGATCCGCTATCTCGTCCGACAGGACCGATACGGCCTGCCGCTCAACAAAGCGGCAAGTTTGCGGCAGAAATTCCCTGCCGCGATCAACGGCGCGGTTGATCAAATAGTCGCCAGCTGCAAAACTATCCCGCCTCTATCCCCGAAACCACCCATCGCGCGGCTTACTCTCGAGAGATGGGCGCTCGAACTATGCCACTCGTTTGGGTTTAATGTAGTCCCGTATTTCCGTCAGGAAAACGGGATGTATGTCTGGGTGCTGCTGGATAAAAAATCATTGCGCTACCCTCGGTCTTTGGGTGGCGAAAGCGCGTAATGGAGAATAATGATTCATGGAACCACTCACGCCACGTTATGGGCCCCCTATCGCGCCGATACATGTTTTGCGATAGCGGGGTCCTTTTATTTATAAGAAAACATGCCTCTTACCTTGCGCTGTTTTCAGTTCTGTGGTATGCTCTCACATATTTAACAATTAACCTTTGCGAAGGTAGATTTAGTTGAGTACTTGATTCCTCCCATGACTTCTTACCTGCACTCTTTACTCTGCACACGAGATACAATCTCACTCAAACGAACGACCGCGCAGATGCGCGAATCGGGTATTTTGTAAGCGAATAACCCGCTTTTCGCGGGAATTTTTGAGTATCGCACGCGCGCTTTGAGGAATCGCGTCTGGCTGAATATCAATCTTCCCTTCCAAAGGATGGAAAGGATTTTTATGTTTACTGCTATTGGTATCGGTGTTGCCGGTATCGCGATATTGGGGCTCGGCATCCTTGTCGGATATCTGATCCGCCGGCAGCTCGGCATCCGCGATGTTCATTCGGCGGAGAGCAGAGCGGAGAAATTGATCGGCGAAGCAAAGGCAAAAGAAGGCGATCTCTTATTGAAAGCAAAAGAAAAAGCGCTCCAAGTCATCGACGATGCAAAACACGAAGCAGACGATCGTCATAAAGAAATCGCGCAGATGCAAGAGCGCGTGCAACGGCGTGAATCGCTCTTTGATCAAAAACTGCTGGAGCTTCAAGAAAAACAACAAAAACTACAAGATAAAGCAACCCAGATAGATCAGGTAAAAAGTGAGATTCAGACTATCAAGCAAGAACAGCTGCAAAAACTCGAACGGGTTGCCGCGCTCAATCGGGAAGAAGCCAAGCAGATCTTGCTCGACCATGTGGAGCGAGAAGCTCGGGAAGCAATACTGTCCCGCGTGAAAAAAGTGGAACAGGAGGGGGTAGATGAAATCTACGCTAAAGCCCGCTCCATAGTTGCTGACGCCATGCAGCGTTGCGCCATGTCTGTCATATCCGAAAACGCGACAACAAGCGTCCCGTTGCCGTCGGATGACATGAAAGGACGCATTATCGGCAAAGAGGGCCGTAACATCCGTACGATAGAAAGCTTGACCGGCGTCGAAATCTTAATCGATGATACGCCGGGCGTCATTACGCTTTCAAGTTTTTCACTCATCCGCCGGCAGATCGCGAAACTTGCGATCGAAAAGTTGATCAAAGACGGCCGCATCCACCCCGGACGCGTGGAAGAATATGTGGAACAGGCGAAACAAGAGCTTGCCAGCGACATTAAGAAAACCGGCGAGGAAGCGGTATTCGCGCTTGGCATCAGCGGCCTTGATCCGAGGTTGATTCAAATATTGGGAAGACTCAAATACCGCACAAGTTACGGCCAAAACGCGCTTACCCACTCTCTCGAGGTAGCCTACCTATCCCAGTTCTTAGCTGAAGAACTTGGCGCGAATGTAAGTATATGTAAAAAAGGCGGCCTTCTCCATGACATAGGCAAAGCAGTGGATCATGAGGTCCAGGGAAGCCATCCGCAGATCGGATATGAAATCATGAAAAAATTCAACCTTCCCGAAGAAGTGGCATACATGAGTATCGCGCACCACGAAGATGCGCCAAAAACACTTGAGGGAGTGATCGTAAAAGTTGCAGACGCGATTTCCGCGAGCCGTCCGGGCGCGCGGCGCGACACGGCAGAACGGTATTTGCAGCGGATAACCGATTTGGAAAATCTTGCAACGAGCTATGAGGGCGTCGAACGCGCGTACGCGATCCAGGGCGGCCGTGAAATCCGAGTGTTCGTCATGCCGGACGCGATAGACGATCTTTCCGCTTATAAGCTCGCTCGATCGCTGGCGGCAAGCATCGAAGAACAACTCCAATATCCGGGAGAACTCAAGGTCACCCTCATTCGCGAAAAACGCATCATCGAATACGCGCGGTAAAACTATGAAAATCTTATTCATCGGCGATGTTGTCGGAAAATTGGGCAGAAGGGCGGTTGCGGCGCTCCTCCCGAAGATTAAAGAAGACTACGAACCGGACGTAACGATTGCAAACGCGGAAAATCTTGCGCACGGCAAGGGCATTACGAGCCAAACCCTTAAAGAATTGCTCGATGCCGGTGTTGATTTTTGCACTTCCGGCAACCACATATGGGCAAAGCCGGAAGGCCACGCAATTCTCGCGAAAAAAGACTCGCCCGTGCTGCGTCCCGCGAATTTTCCCGAGGGCGCGCCCGGATCCGGCGCGCGCCTGCTTTCGGTTGGCACGCGATCGGTGCTTGTCATCAACCTCATGGGCCGCGTGTTCATGAAAGAACATCTTGCCTGCCCTTTCCGCACACTGGATGCCATCCTTGCCGAATATAAAACAAAAAAACCGAACGCCATCATCGTCGACTTTCACGCGGAGGCGACATCGGAAAAAAATACCTTTGGGCTCTATGCCGATGGGCGCGTATCAGCGGTGCTCGGCACCCATACCCATGTCCCGACCGCGGACGAACGCGTATTGCCAGACGGTTGCGCATATATATCAGACGTTGGCATGGTCGGACTGAAAAATTCAAGTATCGGCGTAGAGTATGCAGGCATTGTACAGACATTCCTTACCCAAATGCCCGGTAAATTTGAAGTGCCGGAAACCGGATTGGCGATATTGAATGCGGTACTTCTCGATATCGATCCCGCGACAGGGAAAACGCGATCCATCATGAGAATCCAACAGGATTGTACTATCTAAATCTGGCACACATTGTTTCGCCAGACTCACGGTTGCTTTACACTCCACGCCACACCTGCACCATGGCAAGTTTCTCTCTCAAAACACTGCGCATGTCGGATTCATTTGCAATAAAAGCTTTTTCTTGTATAATGAGGGGGCTGTGAATAACAGCTTTGGAGGAACATAAACCATAGAAAGAAAGGGGGTGGCAGTATGGCAAAATACAAAAAATCAGACCTCATCGACCATTTGGCAACCACGTTGGAACTCTCTAAGAGGCAAGCCGAGGACGCGGTCCAGCAAACTCTTGAGTACGTCACGAAACTTTTGAAAAACGGCGACGAATTAACGCTTACGGGCTTCGGGACATTCATGGTCAAGCAACGCAAAGGACGCGTTGGCATCAACCCGAAAAACCCCTCACAGAAAGTGCAGATTCCGGCAAGCATCGTGCCTCGTTTCAAGGCAGGCAAGGGGCTCAAAGATGCGGTAAAATAGCATCAAAAGATATCTGGCAAAAAATCCTCCCCGAATGGAGGATTTTTTGTATAGAAACTCCATTGACATTTCCACGGCAGACGTTCTAAGGTTAGTTTGCTACGGTCTCATTATATGAACATAATTAAATTTGGGGGTACATCCATAGGATCTGTCGAGGGGCAGAAACATTGTTTAGAAATTGTCGCCAAGTACGCGGCAAACGATGAACCTGTCTGCGTTGTCGTATCAGCATTTAGCGGCGTAACCGATATGCTGCGAGAGACGGCGATTATGGCATCGCTGCGCGATGAAATGTATCATTCGATCGTTGAAAAAATCCGTGATCTCCATATCACAGCCGTCCGCGCCCATATCCCTCTGGAAAGCCAACCATCAAGCTTAGCTTCGATGCAAACACTGTTCAACGATTTGGAAAAAACATTGGCAAGTATCGCGCACCTTAAGATGATGGATTCATCCGCGCTTGACGCAACCATGGCATTTGGGGAACTGCTCTCATCGCAATTCCTTGCGGATGCGTTACGGGGCAAAGGAGTACGCGCTTCCCCGCTTGATACGCGTACGTGCGTGATTACCGATGCCAACTTTGGATCCGCGCGTATCCAAAAAGACAAAAGTTATGCGGAAATAAAGCGCCGCGTGGAATCTATCAAAGGTGTGGCGGTGGTCACGGGATTCATCGGATCAACCACTGACGGCCGCACGACGACGCTTGGGCGCGGGGGATCGGATTATACGGCGGCAATTTTTGGAGCAGCTCTCGATGCTTCGCTTATTGAAATCTGGACAGATGTTGAGGGGGTGCTTACCGCTGACCCACGAAAAGTTCCCGACGCGATCCCCATACCTTTGCTCACATATCGTGAAGCGCTTGAACTCTCGCATTTTGGAGCAAAAGTGATCTATCCGTCTACGATGCTTCCGGCGCTCGAGAAATCTATCCCAATCAAAATTAAACATACGTTCTGTCCTGATGCTCCCGGTACGCTCATTCAATCATCACCCGATACAAAAAACGGGCTTATCAAAGGAATATCCTCTCTTCCGGATATCACGCTTCTACGCATAGAGGGGCCCGACATGATCGGCGGCATCGGCTATGCCGAACGCGCTTTCCACGCTCTTGCGAGCGAAAAAGTCAATATCATCTTAATCACGCAAGCCTCTTCCGAGTATTCAATGTGCATCGGCATCCGAAGCGCCGATAAACAGCGCGCGTGCAATGCGCTTGAAACTGAATTTTCTTTGGAAATACAAGGGAAGCGCATCAACCCAGTCATCGTTGAATCTGACAAGGCAATCGTGACAATCGTCGGCGAGCGAATGAAAAAAACCCCCGGGGCGGCCAGCCGTCTTTTTAGCGCGCTGGGATCGACTGGCATCAACATTAGCGCAATCGCGCAAGGATCATCGGAATTCAGCATATCAGTGGTTGTCGAATCTCAAGATGAAACGCAGGCTGTCACTGCGATCCATGACGCATTTTTTGCCAAGCCATCGGAACCGTACATCAATGTATTCCTTGTCGGTACGGGCCTCATCGGATCCAAACTTTTGGAAATCATCCATACGCAGCAAAAAAAAGGCGTTCATCCTTCTATCCGCGTATGCGGCATTGCACATAGGAAATCCATGACGCTCGATCCAAAAGGACTTGATCTGTCTATCTGGCAGGATTTTATCGAGAAAGGGCACCCTGCCTCGATAGCAGAATTTACAAATCAGATGATAGGCCAATCCCTCCCCACTAGTGTTTTTGTTGACTGCACGGCATCGAAAGAAATACCAAAATGGTATGAACAATTGCTTGCGAGCGGCATTTCAGTAGTCACTCCAAACAAAAAGGGGGTTTCGGATGTCCAAGAAAAGTACAGCGCCCTTTATCCGTATACGAAAAAAGATGAGGGACGTTTTTTATACGAAACAACTGTCGGCGCCGCCCTGCCTGTAATCAGCACTCTGCGCGACTTGCTCTCAACAGGAGATCGCGTTATTTCGATTGAAGCGATGCTATCCGGAACACTCGGATATATCTTCCATGCCTTCTGCTCCGGCAATGGACGCTTGAGCGCAATCGTGCAGGAAGCAAAGGCGCGTGGCTATACGGAACCGGACCCGCGTGATGATCTCAACGGGCTTGATGTGGCGCGTAAAATCCTCATCCTCGCGCGGGAATGCGGCAGCCTGATTGAACTTTCTGACGTACAGATTGAACCATTCCTGCCGCAGGAATGCTTTGACGCCGCCTCGCAGGATGAATTCTTTACATTACTCGAAAATCTTGATCCGGTATTCGACGAACAACGAAAGGCTGCTCGGCACGCACATACCGCTTTGCGTTGTATTGCAAGACTCGAGAACGGTTCCGCAAGTCTCGCGGTACAGCGCGTTGATCAAGCGAATCCCTTTTATTCTCTTTCAGGAAGCGATAATATGGTGGTATTCCGGACACAAAGGTACGACAGGCAGCCGCTCGTTATCCGTGGACCGGGTGCGGGAGCGGATGTCACCGCCGCCGGTGTTCTTGCGGATATCTATAAAGCAGCTCGTTGATTATGGAACAGCTCAAACAAAAAATCCCCGTCGCGGTACTTGGCGCAACCGGTATGGTTGGCCAACAGTATGTAGCGCTCCTTGCAGACCATCCATGGTTTGAGATCTCGCTTGTCGCGGCTTCCGCGCGGTCCGCGGGGCTTCGCTACGGTGAGGCGATATCATCACGCTGGTATCCCGAAGCTCCCCTTCCGGATCGAATAAAAAATTATACGCTTATCGACGCGCTCGATAGCGCGGCTGTCGCGCGAAAAGCGAAACTCGTATTTTCCGCGCTGGAGTTATCAGACAAGGATGAGTTGCGAAAGGTTGAAAATGCATACGCGCGGGCAGGAGTCGCGGTAGTATCAAACGCCTCCGCGCACCGCGATACCGAAGATGTCCCCATGATCATTCCGGAAATCAATCATCATCACGCCGACATCATACCTCTTCAGCGGCAGCGCCGCGAATGGAGCGGCTGCATCGCGGTCAAACCCAACTGCAGTCTGCAGAGCTACTTGACGCCTTTGTTTGCTCTCATGCAGGCCGGGTATGAGATTTCCGATGTAGTGGTGACAACACTGCAAGCGGTTTCCGGCGCGGGATATCCGGGCGTACCAAGCCTCGATATCATTGACAACGTGATTCCTTTTATCAATGGCGAAGAAGAAAAGACGGAACAAGAACCACTCAAAATTTTAGGCGAAATTCAAGATGGCCGTTTCACTCCCCGATCCGGCATACGGATATCCGCGCACTGCAATCGCGTACCGGTACGTGACGGGCATAGTGCGTGCGTGTCAGTACGATTTGCGCACGCAAAGCCAAAGTTCGATCGCGTCATCGAAGTCTGGAACAATTTCCGTTCAGCGCCGCAAGAACTACGCCTGCCATCCGCGCCAACGCAGCCGATCATCTATCTTGATGACGAAGCGAGGCCACAGCCGAAAAAAGACCGTATGCGGCACAACGGTATGGCAATCACGGTTGGACGTTTGCGCGCATGCCCTGTCTTTGATATCAAATTTGTCGGATTAAGCCACAATACGATCCGTGGCGCGGCAGGCGGCGGTATTCTCAACGCCGAACTGCTTGTAGCAAAAAACCTTGTATGAGGTCTATCCGTGTATTTGCCCCCGCAACAATAGCAAACGTCGGTCCGGGTTTTGATATCTTCGGGCTCGCCCTTCACGAACCGGGCGATGAGGTGGTTGCCACTCTGTCCCAAGAGCCGGGAGTGCGCATTCGCGCAATCACGGGCGATGGCGGGAAACTTCCGCTTTCTGCTCATAACAATACCGCTGGAGTCGCGGTTATAAAATTCTTGGAGCATATTTCGGCAACACAGGGGGTAGAGCTCACGATCCATAAACATATGCCGCTCGGGAGCGGATTGGGATCAAGCGCGGCAAGTTCCGTCGCGGCTGTAGTGGCCGCTAACGAACTCTTTGGGTCTCCTTTACAGAGGCGCGAGCTGCTTGCGTTCACTATGGAAGGCGAACGGATCGCGTGCGGAGCCGCGCACGCGGATAATGTCGCTCCTTCTTTGCTTGGTGGATTTGTCCTTATCCGCTCCTATGATCCGCTTGATGTTGTCCAAATCCCTGTTCCTGATTTCTTGCACTGCGTGGTGATCCACCCTCATATCGAAGTGCGCACAGAAGATGCACGCAAAATTTTGCGGCGCGAACTATCCCTGCGGGACGCTATTTCCCAGTGGGGAAATACCGCGGGACTGATCGCGGGACTCATGTTGCAAGATCCCGGCCTCATCGGACGATCGCTGACTGACGCCATTATTGAACCACAGCGCTCTCTTTTGATTCCGGGCTTTGATCGCGTGAAAAAAGCGGCGGCAGCAGCCGGAGCGCTTGGCTCGAGCATCTCCGGATCGGGGCCATCGGTATTTGCGCTCACCACTCAATTACAAACCGCAAAGGATTGTGGGGATGCGATGCAAAAAGCTTTTCAGACCGTTGGTTTGAAAAGCGATATGTTTGTATCCGCGGTGAATAACTATGGTCCACGCATTTTGCCGGCGGAATAATGCAATTCTTAAGCACACACAATCCGAATCTTCGCGCAGACCTGCGCGCAGCCGTTCTGAACGGGCTTGCGCCGGACGGAGGACTCTTTCTCCCTGTTGAGATGCCCTGTTTGTCCGCGGACAGTATCGCGCGAATACCAAAGCTTTCATTTCAAGAACTCTCTTTAGTCTTGGCAAAGCATTTTTTTACCGATTCTCTCGATGATACAACCTTATCATCGATCGTGGGGCAATCGCTTACATTTGACGCGCCCCTCTCCGCATTATCAAACAGTCCGGATACCGCGATACTCGAACTGTTCCACGGGCCCACGCTCTCTTTTAAGGATTTTGGAGCGCGTTTTATGGCGTGCCTTATGTCGTATTTCGTCAGGCAGACGGACGAAAAAATTACCGTGCTTGTCGCGACATCAGGCGATACCGGCAGCGCGGTAGCCAGCGGATTTTTTGCCGTCCCCGGCATTCGAGTCTGTATTCTGTATCCAAGCGGAAAAGTAAGCGACATCCAAGAAAAGCAACTCACAACGTATGGAGAAAATATCACCGCTCTTGAAGTGGATGGCGTATTTGACGATTGCCAGCGGCTTGTAAAGCAAGCATTCCAAGACAAGGAACTTCGCTCTCGGAGATCTCTTGGTTCGGCAAACTCAATTAACATCGCGCGCCTTATCCCCCAAACGTTTTATTACGCATGGGCATACGCGCATTCAACGCGAATGAACGAAAAGAAATTGCCGCTTGTCTGTTGTGTGCCAAGCGGCAATTTTGGCAACCTCACTGCCGGTTTGCTTGCAAAACGAATCGGCATTCCCATAGCTCGTTTCATCGCTGCCACCAATATCAATGATCCCGTACCGGAATATCTCCGAACGGGTATATTTCGTCCGCGTCCGTCGCGGCATACGATTTCAAACGCCATGGATGTCGGAGATCCAAGTAATTTTGCCCGCATGCTCGAACTCTATAAAAACGATGCGCATGCAATGCGAAGAGATATCTGGGGATCCTCATTCACTGATGAACAGACCTACACAATGATGAAGCAAACTTATGATTTCAGCGGATATATCCTAGACCCCCATGGAGCCGTTGCTTTGCTTGGTATTGAGGCATACCGATCACAGCATACCGATCCTGTATACTCCATCGCTCTGGAAACAGCCCACCCTGCGAAATTTTCTGCTAGTGTTGAGCACACAATCGGCATACCGCCAGCTCTGCCGGATAGGCTTGCCAAAACTTTGATGAAACAAAAAAAATCCATACGAATCTCCAATCGATTCGAGGATTTGAAAGAGTATTTGCTTAAAG
>JACPHV010000043.1 GCA_016188385.1 Candidatus Uhrbacteria bacterium
GCAGGCCGGCTTTTTCAAATTCGCGAAGCGCTGCTTGTGTTGTGCCGCCTTTTGAAGCGATTTGAGCAATGAGGCTATCAGGATTTCCATTATCCGAAAGGAGGGCTTCGGTGCCAATAAGTGTTTGTATAACCATCTGATACGCCTTTTCTTTTTCAAATCCCAGGCTTTGCGCCGCGCCGATGAAGTGTGCGAGCGTGGTAAGAAGATATGCCGGTCCGCTCCCGGTTATCGCCGTCACTTTATTGATCTCTTCTTCGGAGCGCACTTGCATGCCGATGCCGAACCCGTCGAATAGATTGGAACAAAAGCGGATATCTTTCGGCGGGACAGCGCGTGTCGCGAAAAATGCGGTAAACCCTTTGCCGAATCGCGCAGGCGTATTCGGCATCGCGCGAACGATTTTTTTACTGCCAGTTTTTTTGCGTATGGCGGCGACTGTCACGCCTGCCATGATTGAGATGATAAGCGCGTCTTTTTTTACACTCATGTAAGCGGAGCGGAAGTCTTGCGGTTTTACGGCAAGGATGATGATATCAGCTACCGCAAGAGCATCACAGTCCGCAGTAACGTTAGCATGATATTTTTTTTGCAGTTTTTTGGTATGCGCAGGATTACGTTCGCATACGATAAGCGAGACTCGAGGAAATCTCTGCGCGATACTGCTTGCCATGAGTTCGCCCATAACACCCATGCCCAATACGCCTATTGTTTCGCATTGTTTCATACAATGATTCTTTCCATCATTTTTCTGTTGAGATTGTACCATGAAATAGCGTGATATTCAATTGCAAAAAATGCGTTTCGGCAGTATGCTGGAATCCATGAAAGATATTATTACGCAAGCGCGCGAATCAAAAGAAGCCTGGTCATTCCTTCGTTGCGCAAGTACGGCAACGAAAAATGAATTTTTGCGTCATCTGGAATCTTGTCTCCGTGCCTCTGTACTTGACATTTTAGAGGCGAATAGAAAAGATCTCGCGGAGCATGTTGATAGTACCCCTGCTATGCGGAAACGGCTTGAGCTTACCGAATCAAGCATCAATGCCATAGCGGATGGCGTTCGCGATATCGGACTTCTCCAAGATCCCGTTGGTACGGTCGTGCGTTCATGGACACGGCCTGACGGACTGCGCATAGATCGCGTTCGTACTCCGATAGGCGTCATACTTTTTATTTTCGAATCGCGACCAAATGTTGTGATTGATGTCGCTGCGTTATGCGTGAAAAGCGGCAACGCAGTGTTGCTTCGTCCGGGGAAAGAAGCGCTCCATTCCTGCGTTGCATTTCTCCGCTGCATCCGCGATGCCCTTTCCCAGGCAGGCTTGCCGGAAAATTCTGTTCAACTCATCGAAGACAGAAGGCATGAAGCAGTCAATGAATTAGTACAGCTTGACGCATATATCGATCTGGTCATCCCGCGAGGACGTGAATCGCTCATTAAAGCAGTATGCGATCATTCACGCGTGCCGGTTATCAAACATATGCGCGGTTTGTGTCATGCGTATATCGACGCTGCCGCTGACCCTCAAAAGGCAATTTCAATAGCTATCAACGCGAAAACATCGAATCCGGCCACTTGCAATTCCGTGGAGACGATCTTGGTCCATGAAGCGGCTTCTGATACCGTTATGCCAATGCTGCTCGCGTCTTTGCGCGAGAAGGGAGTTGAAATTCGCGGATGCCCTAAAACGCGCGCATATGTCCCAGAATGCGTGGCCGCGACAGAGCAGGATTGGGATACCGAGTATCTCGATCTCATTGTCTCCATTAAGATTGTTTCTTCGCTTGACGAGGCGCTCGAGCATATAGCTCACCATAGCTCCGGCCTTACTGATTCGATCATTACTGAAGACAAGGAGGCGGCCGAAGCATTTGTACATAAAGTCGACAGCGCGACCGTGCTCGTCAACGCGTCAAACCGCTTGACGGACGGCGGGCAGTTCGGCCTTGGCGCCGAAGTCGGCATCAGCACAGCGCGTATCCATATGCGCGGCCCCATGGGATTGGAAGATCTTACGGTGCCAGCTTATCGCGTTATCGGCACCGGACATATAAGGCACTAGTCTATGGAAGCGAAAGATTTTATCGTGGTGAAGGTCGGATCTGACACGGTGGCGAATCCCAATGGATCGATCAGAACTGAATTCGTCGAAGAAATTTTCTCGTCGATAAAAACAGCGGCGACACGCGGAGTTGCCGTAGCGGTGGTGAGTTCGGGAGCGGTCAAATACGGTCGCCATATTCTTCGCGATGATCGCGCTTCGATTGGAGTTGCGGCAAGCATAGGACAACCAGCGTTGTATCAGACATACGCTGATGCCGCGCGGCGTACGCGTATGTCTGTCGCTCAACTGCTCCTCACGCGTTTTGAATTGACGCAACAGGAGTATTTCAAAAAAATCCTTAAGACAATGAGAGAACTCGTATCGCGGGGGGTCATTCCGATCATAAATGAAAACGATGCGATCACGGCAGGAACGGATATCAGCTTTGGA
Organism: Candidatus Uhrbacteria bacterium; assembly: GCA_016188385.1. Taxonomy (GTDB): domain Bacteria; phylum Patescibacteriota; class Patescibacteriia; order JACQRZ01; family JACQRZ01; genus JACQSB01. Next base: position 2,499 of record JACPHV010000043.1, read on the forward strand.
GACAATGACAGTCTCGCCGCTTCCCTTGCTATTTTTCTGAATGCAAAAAAAATAATCATCCTTACGCATCTTGAGGGTCTGTACGATAAGGATCCTTCGCTTGGGCCGGGAGCGCATCTTCTCACTGATATTGATGATGCCAACACAATTCTTTTAAAAATGATATCGGGCAAGATATCAGCAGGCGGACGGGGAGGGATGCTGTCAAAAATAAAACTTGCTCGTTTGTGCACCGCCGTCGGCATCGGCGTCCAACTGGTGAACGGACGTGTCGCGGGCAATATCGGCCGCGCATTTGGGCGACAAAAGGTTGGTACGATGTTTCATCCGCGGGAATTCTCACGCAAACTGACCGATCGAGAGCGTTGGATGTTTGCCGCAAGAAACTCCGATGGGAGCATTGAAATAGACGATGGCGCGCAACAGGCGTTGCGCAACGGCAAAAGTTTGTTGGCTGTCGGAGTTAAGCGAATCTATGGAAAATTTGAAGCAGACGAGATTATCGAGATTATCAATACACGAAAACACAGCATCGCTGTCGGGGTGGTAAAAAAATCATCCCGTGATATTATTCCAGTGCTCGGTACTCTGAAAGCTCGAGGTATTGAGCTTATTCATGTTGATAATCTTATTGCTTTCAATAACAGTAGTATCCATCCCTAGGCTCAGCCATGAATTTATTGAAATAGTTTCATTGTAAGAAATAGAGAAAACTTCTCATTATGCACTATAGCAAAATCTACCCCAAGACAAGGAGGGATGATCCATCTGATGTTCCCTCGCCGGGAACACGGCTGCTTATCCGCGCTGGGTTTATCGCCCAGGTGGCAAGCGGTGTATGGATCATGACTCCACTTGGCCTCGCGGTGAGGCGGAGAGTGGAGGAAATCGTGCGGCAAGAAATGCGGCGCGCAGGCGCTGTAGAGCTTGAGTTGCCGATACTCCAACCCCGTGTCCTATGGGAAGAGACTCATAGGTGGGACAAGTACGTGGAGAGCAACACCGCGTTCCAGGTAAAGGACCGGAAAGACGCGGAGTTTTTGCTTTCTCCGACAGCGGAAGAAGTGATTACCTATTTCGCGCGGACTAACCTCCAGAGTTTTCGGGACCTTCCGATCACCCTGTGGCAAATGGGTCCGAAGTTCCGAGATGAACTCCGGCCTCGCCAAGGATTGATTCGGTGTCGGGAATTCATCATGAAGGATGCGTATTCCTTTGGTGAAGGTTCGGCAGCAATGAAACAGGCCTATGACGCGATGGAGGAAGCCTATCAGCGAGTGTTTCGCCGCTGCGGTTTCAACTTCATCGAGGTAGAAGCAGATTCCGGCGCTATCGGTGGCAGTGGCAGCGCGGAGTTTATGGCGGTCACGGAATTCGGAGAGGATGTGCTTCTCTATTGTCCGGATTGTCATTACGGTGGAAATCAAGAGAAGGCCTCGGTCCATTACGTCGGCTATTCTCCGGAAGACCCGCAGGACCTCGTGAAGCTCCCTACGCCTGATATCAGGACAGTACAGGAGCTTGAGGATTTTACGGGAATTCCCGCCAGCAAGATGGCGAAGACGATCGTGATGGATGCGGATGGAAAACCCGTGATCGTCACCATGCGTGGCGACCTTGAAATTAGCGAGGTCAAACTCGCGAATCTTCTCGGCGTCAAGAACGTGGAAACCGCGGACGCTGAAACCGTTGTCGCTGTCACAGGCGCGCCGGTCGGCTTCGCGGGTCCGATCAATCTGTTTGGAAAGACGGATGTGCCGTATTTCTTCGATCGGTCAGTCGATGGTCTTCGCAACTTTCTCTGCGGAGCAAACGAAGAAGACGTGCACTTCATCAACGTCAATCCGGGCAGAGATTTCCCCCAAATCAATGAATACCACGACCTGTCCAAGGCAGTCGCGGGACAGAATTGTCCGAGCTGCAAGATTGGTCGCCTGGTCGAGAAGCGGGGAATAGAGCTCGGACACATTTTCCAGCTCCAGCAAGTGTATTCCAAACCAATGAATGCTTGCTACGCAAACGCGGAAGGCACGAAGACTCCTTACTGGATGGGGTGCTACGGTATCGGCGTTTCGCGGATCGTACAAGCGATCGCGGAACAGAAGAATGACGACCGCGGTATCATCTGGCCCTGGAGTCTGACGCCATTCCACGTTGTGGTCATCCCCGTTAATGCAGAGAAGAACGGCAGCGACGCTGAACACATCTATGAATCGCTCTCCGGATACGGAATCAGTGTGCTTATCGATGACCGCGAATTGCGGATCGGAGAGAAGCTTACCGATGCGGAGCTGCTTGGATGGCCGATTCAGGTAGTCGTCGGTAAGTCATGGGAACAGGATAAGAAACTTGAGATCCGCTGGCGCGACCCAGCTACGGCAGATTCTCGGTTTACGATTCCTAAGCCCGGTACGCTTCCGACGGCAACGATGACAGTCGAAGATTTTGCCGCATTGTGCGTTGAGCTCGGCGACCGTCAAAATAACTGACTATACCCTCGATCGAAAGGATAAGGAAAGGTAAATGAGAGAAAACTCTGTGGTGCACCCGCCGCCGCGAGGTTTTTTATATATCACCTGTTAAGTCATTTACTCAAATACTCTTTTCTGGTAGCGTGTTTTAACACAGGAAAGCATGCAGCAATGAAAGGAGGATTAGCATGCGCAAGCACATCGTTCTTTTCGTTTTAGGGATTGGCATAGTGATCGCGTCGCAGGGTTGCGATGCGAGTACGCTTGAAAGATTGTTGGTCGGTTCATCGCGGCCGACCCCGACGCCGGCGATGGTCAAGGTTTCGGTGAACGTTGATGGCGATGCGGGCTGCTGTGAGCGCGCCGGTACGCCGGAGCCTGACGGCAGTGGCAACGATAGCAAGGATGACAAGGTGCCAGTCACTATTGTCATAGACCCAACGCCGACACCCGGTCCTACGATCGCGCCTACTGCGACACCAACTGTCGCGCCGACCGAAGAGCCTGCGCCCGAACCCACGCCCGAGTGGCACGGCGTGCCTGTGCCGGAGGGGGAGTGGATCCCACCTGTTCTCGATTTGGACGGAGTGTGGGACCGCTTTACGTTTGAAAATGACCAGCGGACAATCGCCCAGCGGGCATTCCTGTCGTTTCACGGCAATGCCTACGGTGGGTATGAAAGTTGGTATTCAATAGAGTGGGGGGACGGACCACCGGCCCCGGTGCCTGATCCACTGTACCATTCCTTCATGCAGGACGAGTACTTTCGTACCGTCCATGTATACAATAATGGATACCTGAACGGGAAAGTCGTATGCGTGATCGCGAGCGGTTCGCATCGCGTCCGTCGGCACTGCGGTACGCTCCGCAAAGTCGGAGCAAGTTACCAGCCCGACGACTGGACGGTGGAGGACGTTCCGCCGTACAAAGAAAAGTAGCATTCAACTAGGTGAAATCCAATTGGGTGCCGGTCCCCGTATAGACCGGATTTTCTTTTTTAGGCGATTACAGTGGAAAAACGAGGATAGCAACAAGTATGGCAAAATAATCAATAGCTCTCACATTTGTCAGAGCCATTGAATTGCTTTAATTATAAGGAAAAACGTCACTTCGGGCTTGACAAAGTGGACTGAATAGGTTTTAATTAATAGCAATACCAAGAGGTTTTCTTGTTTTTTGTGCTCTAAGCACAAAGGAGGAGCAAGAAGTCTCTGCTGGCAGCGGTCGTTGGCAAAATTGAAATCTTGAACCCGTGAAAGGGGGGCTGAATGTCTGTTAACGTGCAAGTTAACACAGGTATAGTTGATGTCCGTAGTTATAGATTAGGTCCGCAGATTCCTCTTTTCGGGGTCGAGCACCGCGAGAAGGCTCGCGAGGTTACGAGCGGCGACGTGGAGATCGTATATTTGGAGCGGGACGGCTTTGAAATGACGAAGCCGTTTTTTTGGTGGGTGTGGGACTACACGCTCGGCGCGCTCCTTTCGAAATGGGTGCTGTTCAAGTCCACCCAACTTATCCGTCGCGTGCTGCGCGATCGGATCGCGAAGGCTGAAGGGATTGAGCGGAAGAAGCTTGAGCGTAGGCTTGCCGATCTTGGATCGTCAACGACGCGCCAGCAAGTTCTCGACTGGGCACGGCGCAACTTCGGGCCGAACGTCATGACGGAGTTGTTTGAGATGAGGTCGAGCGGTCTCAATGCGACTTCAAAGCTCATGCAGCATTTCTGTAGACATGTTGCGTGTTCACAGGCTCTTGATGACGTATACAACGCCCTCGGCAGCTTTACCATCGAAAAAGGTCTCGCTTTTATTCCATTGGCTGCAGCCGCGGATGGCGTTGGTTACTTTCATAACAGCTGTCCGAGTGGACAGGCCATTCGCAACCGTTATCGCATCGTCGCGAGACTGCACGAGCAGCTGATCTGCGGCGAAGTCCTCTCGGTAGCGTGTGGTTCTGCACAGCCGCTCATCCATGCGTTGAGCGAACGGAAACGCGCCGAAACAGACACGGGCGTCTCCGTTCTTTTAGCGGACGTTGACAAGTCCGCTATCGACCTCGCAATGCATCGGGCAGATCAGGCAGGGGTTCGGAGCAAGCTAGTTCCACTGCTGACACAGTTTGCTGTACTGCCGAAAGCCCTCGAGGGCACCAGCTTTGATCATATCGAAGCCTGCGGTATCATTGACTACCTGCAGGATGAACGGGTGGTTGAGCTTTGCCAGATGCTACACGGCAAGCTCAAACGTGGAGGCACTCTCCTGATGTCACAGATGCATCACACTCGTGCCGCAAAC
>JACPHV010000040.1 GCA_016188385.1 Candidatus Uhrbacteria bacterium
AGGGATCCGCTATGTCAAATTTCTTGAGGAAATCGGTATGCGTCCTTGTGCTTCATAAGGTTCCAAACAAGGGTGACCATGTGCCTGCGAAGACACACCAACGCTTGGGATTTCGACTTTCCCTCACTGACCTTTTTCTTGAAATATTCTCTCGCTTTGACATTACCCATCCGTGAAATCTGCGACAATGCCATGCGATGAAATGCTCGGTTGAGCCGCCTGTTTCCCGCTCGCGTTTTTCTCCACCGCACCGTCTTTCCCGAGGAGTGTTCTCTCGGCGCGCATCCCGCGTACTTAGCAAGTTGTGCAGGGTTCTTGAATCGCGCAATATCGCCAATTTCTCCGATGAGCTCTCCGGCAAGCACCGTGCCGCATCCTGACGCTGTTTGAAGTGTATGCCCCGACTCTGCGATGAGATTTTTGAGCTCCTCTTCAAGCTCGGAAATCTCCTCACGGATGTCTAATAAGCGTTTCACTTTGCGCTTCATGGTACGCAGGAGAAATGGATTGACGCTCTTTGGTCGCGCGCTCTTCCAGTGCTTCAATGCTTTGAGTGAGAATGGATCTTTGAAAAGCTTTGTATATTCGGTGTTGAAAATGCGGTGCAGTACGCCATGAAGCTGGTTCTTCACCCGTATCCGTTCTTTGACCAAATACTCGCGGTCCTGTGACAATTCCCGTATGTTCTTGGCAAGTTCGGATTCTTTGGATACGATGTATGAGGGTAGCGTGTCAATCCTTTGGATCATGACCTGTGCTACCCCTTTTGCGTCAAGGGAGTCATTTTTCTCGGGATGGATCATTCTTTTTCGATCGCGATCAACCATGATTGCGGGCACATGAACAACGAGCTGGCCGTCATGGGCGAGAAACTGTGCGAGTCGTTCCCCGAACCCCTGGCAGTCTTCAAGACCAAAGTACGGGGACAGACCGGAACTATGCGCGACAGTTTGCGCGCGATCAACGAGCACTTTAAAGTCCTTTTCATAATTTCCCACGGTCAGCTCAAAGAGCTTTTCCCCGAAGGGCGACACGCCGACCGCCGTGTGCGTGTCCTTGTGCACGTCAACGCCCACAAAGAGCGTAGATGATCGATTGTATTGCATATGCAAAACAGTCTCATGAATTAAAGGCGTGCGTGGAGCAGAATCCCCAGTATGCGCGAGTCATGTCCAACAGAAATCTGTCGGGCGACTATCCGCTATCTGTTCATAGCTCCTGCACAGAGGCAGCGCGGTGGCAATCCCTCGAGAGTCGTTCTCCGTTATCGGAGCGACGGGGTCAGGGTGCGCCATGCCGCACCGCTTCTCTGCATTCTAATACGAGAGAGTCCACAAGGGAATTCTCTCATACTGGTTTGGGGCTGAGCACAAAGAAGTTGAGCTGGTTGATCTGGTCGACGCTTCAGGAACTATTATAAAAAGGGGCGTTCTTCGTTCGGAGGCCGACCTGTATCCCGATTTACACTTACAAATTGTGATCGGTGTTATTTTTGATAAAGAAGGTCGTGTATTAGTACATAAGAGAGCACAAACAAAAGAAGTAAATCCGGGTGATATCGACCATGTCTGCGGCGGCGTCAAGTCCGGAGAGAAACCTGAAGAGGCTATTATTCGTGAATCGGATGAAGAGACGACAATAAAACCCCACAATTTAAGAGTCGTATTTCAGGGAGTCAACGCGTATAATCGCTATCGTTACTTATTTGTGGGATAGTCAGATGATGAGCCCCGGCAAGAAGATCCCACAGAGGCTGAATGGGTGCGTTTTATTCACCCAGATGAGCTAAGGGAAAAATTTATGTCGGGAGAATTTACTTTTGTTGATGAATTTTTTGAAGACACAGAGCTGACACTGGTACATAAAACTTCTCCCCACTCTCCCAGCAGGTCTTAACGTCATGTACTAACCCGCTCCAATAGAATTTTCTATGAACTTCCCACTTTCCAACAAGGTGGGTTTTTCGTTTTTAAGAACAGGGGCATGTGAAGAGATATCTCCTAAAAAAATTAGACCGCCTTGTGAAAAATGCGCGTCGGTGGTCAAAGGTGGGGTCCTCATCGTCAATTGTCGGCGTAGCGGGCAAGGGCGGACGACAATATGACAACCCAGAGAATCTTGACATATCTATATAAAACTGATAATTTTTGTATAGATATGAATAGATTTATGAATAATAAGGAAATAATTAGCATTGGCGAAGCTGCTAAGCTACTGGGAGTGTCTCAGCAGACCTTGCGCAGATGGGATGAGAAAGGGCTCTTCTCCTCAATGCGACTCAATCCTGTTGGTAACCGATACTACCATAGGCAATCAATTGAGAGTTTTATCAGAAAAAAAACTATGAAACTATTTCGCATGGCAGAAAACTGGGCATCAAATCCAATGGGTGCCGAACCCGAAGCTGATTTTTATTGTCAAAACAGCGGTGTATTTAAGGCTCGAATTGATAAGATGGAGATTCTCCTTATGCGTGTCCGGGGGCTTGAGAAACTCTACTCGATCATTAACTCCACTGCCGGTGAAATAGGGAATAATTCTTTTGACCATAATCTTGTTAATTGGCCAGATATTCCAGGGATATTCTTTGGCTATGATCTTGATCAGCGATATATTGTCCTCGCAGATCGTGGGCAGGGTATTCTGGCAACGCTCCTGCGTGTTCGTCCTGAGCTAAAAAGTCATGCAGAGGCACTTACGCTTGCGTTCACAGAAACTATTACTGGTCGTGCTCCGGAGCGGAGGGGTAACGGACTGAAGTATGTCCGAAAAAATATAACAAAATATCCACTCACATTACTGTTTCGCACCGGTGATGCGGAACTTTCTTTGAAACAAGGAGAAATTGATCTCGCAATAAAGTCATCAGAAAAAGAAATACGTGGCTGCTTAGCATTAATTACGTTTTAATATGCGAATAGAGCTGAAAAAAATCAGTCCATCACTCATGTCTCGCCAATCTGGCAAGGAGGCATTGTTGGCGTTGCGCCCACAGCTTAATGAGCTGAAATCTCGGGAGACAATCGAGGTTGACTTCGAAGGCGTGACAACGTTTTCCCCCTCATGGGGTGATGAATTTCTAACACCGCTGCTAGAAGAGTATGCCGATCGGCTCATTTTGTATCCCACAGATAATTTTTCCGTTCAAGACACCCTTGCATTACTCGAAGATATGCACGGGTATACATTCAAAATAGATACATGAAACATCTCCTCCTCCAAAGAGGTCTTAACGTCATCCACTATCCAGCTCCAGTGATTTCAAAACAAAAATATCCCTTTCGGGGAGGGTTTTTGTTTTGAAATTGACAGAAACACATAAATATGCTACTATAATAAAAGTACAGAATATAATCGTAAGAAATAGCGTATGCCGGAAGGTATCAATATCGGTGATCTCCAAAAAAGCTCTCATTATCCCGAGAGAAAAGTTTCTCATGAGAAAATCAATTTTACACCCGAATCTATTACTACTATTGCGAAGGCACTCCTTGCCAGTGGCATGCTTACACAAGAACAGCATGAAAGAATACACACATTGGCAACCGCAAAAGAAGTTGATGCA
>JACPHV010000039.1 GCA_016188385.1 Candidatus Uhrbacteria bacterium
ATTTTGGCAGCCATCCGCGGTCATCATTGACACAGCGTTTCTCAAAACCCTTCCCAAACGCCACATTCAAAACGGCATGCTTGAGGCAATCCAGATGCACCTTGTCATCGGCACGGAGCGCCCTGGTTTCCAAGATCCCGCTCACATACGCCGAAGCATCCGCTCTTCCCTCTCCGCCAAAGCGCGCATTGTCCAGCGCGACGAAAAAGAAAACGGGGAGCGTATGCTCCTTAACTTCGGCCACACGATCGGACATGCCATAGAAAAAGTGAGCGGCTATACGGTATTGCACGGCATCGCGGTAGGGTACGGAATACTCGCCGAGGCGCGCATAGCTCACGAGATCGGCCTCCTCTCATCTGATGCGCTTGAACGCATCACGCTCCTCCTGCGCTCCGCCGGCATCGCACCTGCAACCTTACGCAGATGGAACGCGCGTGCTATTATAGCGGCAACAAAATACGACAAAAAACGATACGGCGGAAAACCGCTCTACGTGCTCTTGCGCGACATCGGATCTCCGTACCGCAAAGGCGCTGCATGGGCGCATCCCGTCCCTGATTCCGTGGTATATCGCAGTCTCGCTTACATTCTGACCTCTAAAGTCTAACAGCGCTCCCATGCCCGGCAATTCATTCGGACAATTATTTCGGATCACAACTTGCGGCGAATCCCACGGAGGCGCGATTGCCGTGATTGTTGACGGCTGTCCGCCCGGCCTTGCCTTAAGTGAATCCGACATCCAATCAGAGCTTGATCGCCGTCGCCCGGGCCAGAGCGCGCTCACCACGCTGCGCGCCGAAAAAGACACGATCCATATTCTCTCCGGCGTATACAGCGGCGTAACCACCGGCACATCAATCCTTCTTCTCGCATATAATGAAGACGCGCGATCGCAAGACTATAACAAGCTGAAAAAAGTGTTTCGCCCCTCGCATGCTGACTTCACCTACCTAAAAAAATACGGCATCCGCGACTGGCGAGGATCGGGACGCGCATCCGCGCGCGAAACCCTTGCCCGCGTCGCCGCAGGCGCTATCGCGCAAAAATATCTCAAAGAAAAACTTGATGTCTCTTTCACCGCATACGTTGAGCAAGTCGGCGGTATACGCGCTGCCGTAAATCACGAGCGCGTAACTCGCGCGCACATTGACGCAAGCATGGTGCGCTGTCCTGACAAAACAGTGGCAAAAAAAATGATCCGTCTAATAGAAAAAGTGAAAGGAGAAAAAGATTCTATCGGGGGAGTCATCACTGGTGTAATCAAAAACGTGCCGATAGGACTTGGCGAGCCGGTCTTTGATAAATTACCCGCGGACTTAGGCAAAGCAATGCTTTCTATCAATGCGGTGAAAGGATTTGAGATCGGATCAGGGTTTGCGGGCATAGAATTAAAGGGCAGCCAACACAATGACGAATTTATAAAAGGCAAAAAAGGTGGTATGAGAACAAAAACAAATAATGCCGGCGGGGTACTCGGAGGAATTTCAAATGGTGAAACAATATGCTTTCGCGTTGCATTCAAGCCAGTGGCAACCATCGGAAAAAAACAACATACGGTAACCGTCCAAGGTGCGTCAACAGCACTTGAGGCAGCGGGACGGCATGACCCGTGTGTGGTGCCGCGCGCAGTTCCAATCGTTGATGGGATGGCAGCTCTTGTAATAATGGATCACTACCTCCGACATAAAGCTCAAAACAAATGACTACTCATAAAAAGAAAAAAATAAAGCTCGGGGTATCGGGTGATCAGGGTTCTTTTTCAGAAGAGGCGGGGCTTCTCTACGCAAACCGCGAGGGATTAAATGCCGAGATCGTATACAGCATTGATATGGAAGGCGTGCTTTCTTCTCTTGATCAAGAAAAAACAGACCTCGGCATATTTCCGGTCGTAAACTCGAGGGGCGGTCTTGTACAAACCGCGTTCGAGGCTATGGGGTGTCATCTTTTTCGGCTCGTTGACGAGGTATGGATAGAAATACAACAATGCCTCCTGGCTTATGATGGCGTAGAAAAAAAAGATGTAATCCAAATCGCAACGCATCCGCAAGCGATATCTCAATGCGAGCGTTATATCAAGCGTGAATTTCCTGACGCAAAACTAATTGACTGGGAAGATACGGCTAAAGCGGCGCGCGATCTCGCGTCAGGCACGCTTCCTCGCGCCACCGCCGTTATCGCGCCTGCTCGCGCGGCGCATCTCTACGGCCTCACCGTTCTTGAAAAAAGCATCCAAGACCAGCATCCAAATCTGACAACTTTCATCGTGGTTTCAAAATGACTTCCTATCGCAAACAAATAGATGCGATCGACCGCAAGATGCTTTCCTTGCTTTCGCAACGCTTTGCCGCAGCAAAAAAGATCGGGGCATACAAAAAAAAGCGAGGGATCGCCATACACGATGGCATCCGCGAACAAGAAATCAAACAACTGCTCTCCGCGCGAGTCCGCGCTCATGGCCTCGATCCGTCATTTATCAGCTCGTTATGGAAGCGCATCCTTCGTGAATCAAGACGCATCCAAAATCTAAATTGAAATCATATGAAACTTTCTCCTCTTATGAGAGTCGAGCCCTCGGCAACGGTCATGATGAACACGCTCGCGTTGGAAAAAAAAGCAAAGGGCGAGCGCGTCTTCAATCTCGCAGCCGGGGAACCGATGGTGGAAACGCATCCCCTTGTTATCGAGGCTGCCGAGCGCGCGATGAGGGAGGGAAAAACGCATTACCCGCCGGTTACCGGCATTCCCGAATTACGCAAGGCCGCGGCGGAATGGATGAATAGCACATACGACACCGCGTACGAACCGCGCAACAGCATAGTCACGTGCGGCGGGAAATTCGGAATTTTTGCGCTCTGCCATGCGCTTCTCGAGCCTGGCGACGAAGTGATGATTCCCGCTCCCTACTGGGTGTCATATCCCGGGATAGTCCGACTGTTCTCCGGCATTCCGCGCGCAATTGCAACGAGCGAGTCAAACAACTGGAAAATTGCGGTCAGCGACCTCGAATCTCTCTATACCCCGCAGACAAAAATCCTTATCATGAACAACGCCTCAAATCCAACCGGGGTGCTCTATCAAAAAAACGAACTTGCAGAAATTCTCTCATGGGCTCAATCCAAGAATCTCGTAATAATTTCAGACGAAGTATATAGCGGTTTGGTATACGACAACCAACGATACGTTTCTTGCGGATCGTTTCCGGAGTTCGCGAATCAAACGATCGTGATCCAAAGCTGTTCCAAACACTTTGCCATGACCGGCTGGCGCGTGGGTTTTGTGTTCGGTCAACCTGACATCATCAAAACACTTTCCATGCTCCAGGGCCAAAGCACCACAGGGACCTCAAGTATCAGTCAATGGGCTGCCTTGGCGGCAATACAAAACGCGCATACAATAATTCCGAGCGTGCGCGCCGCCATGCAAGAACGCCGAGATGTGGCTGCGCGCGCTCTGGAAAAATTATTTGGGTTCAAGCCTTCCGTGCCTTCCTCAAGCCTCTATCTCTTTATGTCGCTTGTCCGCCTTGGCATGCAAGAAAAAACATCCGAACAGGCCGCCTTGGAGCTTCTCGAGAAAGCGAATATCGCAACAGTCCCCGGAAAAGCGTTCGGACAAGAAGGATATCTGCGATTCTCGTTTGGCGACATACCCCAAGAATTAGAAGCAGCAATCCACGCGCTTGCCGCATGTGCCAACATGCCCTAAACCTTGTGCTGTCTGCGCCTTCTGGCAAGCGCGCCTATCGCAAGCAATACCATAACTCCGGCAATTGCGGCGACAGAAAAAGGTTCCGGCGAAATGACGTCAGATGCCGTATCAGAATCAAGTCCGAAGTTCAATTTCCCACCCTCGCCGCGTATGTGAAATATCGCGCTTGCTTCAGTATCATAGCCTGGCAGACTGATTACGATGCGGTAATCGCCCGGCCCGTACTGAATCGGTAACATAAATGATTTTACAAACGCGGCTGTTCCACGCACGGTAATAGGTTCCCGCGCGGTGAGAATATCGGTATTCATCGAGTCTTTGATGACGTAGTGCGCGTCAACCTCATTCTCGCCTTCCTTTTCCGAAGCATCGATCCTAATCTGCGCTATGACGCTTTTCCCTTGCTCAACCTGCTTATAGCTTTGCGGCACAGATACGGACACATCAAAAAATACCTGTGTGCGTGCGATGCTCTCCTTTGCCTTTACGGGCTCCCTTTTAATAAAGGGGGGAGGCGCTGCCACATCAATAGGGGCAGCTTTTTTCTTATCTATTGAGGTTGGTTTTTTTACGGGATATATTTGTTCTTGCGGCGGAGTAACGAAAGATTGTCGCTGATCCGTGCGTGGCTGTACGCCGATAGATTCAATGGCCGCGTCATTCAATAAACCCGTGATGGCAAACAGCGTAAAGTGCCGTGTCGTGGCAGTGACAGTACGTGTTGTTTTGTCGAGCGTACTGTCGCCAAGCGCGATCCAACGCCCTTGCGAACGATCCCAGTACTGTATCGTAAGCGTGTCTTCCTGCAGATGCGCTACTTGCTGTTTGGAATAGGAAAGCGCGATTGTTGCAGGTTCATCAAACGCGGAGATAATTTCCCCATCGTCCGATTGAAGCGAGATATCATATACCATCTTCCCCGCGCTTGAAATGCCCTGCGCGAATGGCGCAACCGAATTCGTATCAGATGCCGAGAGAGGCACAACAACCATCGTTGCCGGCACGCTTAATGCTTGCGGAGGTATACTCACGCTTATTACTCCTCCGCGTGTTTCCACTATCGTCGTAATACGATCAGATCGGATCGAGGGAGTAATTGAAGTTTGCTTTGAGGGCTCCGCTATAGGCTGTTGTACCGGCTGAACTAAAGGGGTTTTTCTTGCCGGAGAAGGAGGAAGCGCTGTTCCGAGCGGAACAATCTGTGTAATCTCGGAAGACTCCCGCGCACCGTCGGGGCTTTGCGCGGGAGTTTCAATTTTTTCCGCGGGCACAATGGGGGCAAAGACAGAAAAATGTTGCGCGGATGCGGTCAATGTATTTTTTTCCGCATTAACCGTCGTTGCTAATGGGTCCCATTGCATTTTTTCTGCCGACCATGTCGCGAGCACGAGCTTTGATTCATCAATTCCAAGCGATGCCACATCGCTTTCACTGTAGGGAATCGTCACGGTGACACCGACACTTCCGGAAGATGAGAGCGTCGTGATCGGTTTGCCGGATGAATCTTTTGGCGTAATCTCAATGCCTTTCCCCCCAACCACTTGAGCGGTTGCGGTCTTTTCAACCACCGCTGTCGTTACTTTTGTGCCGATAGAACCGCTATTCGATGAATTGCCCAACGAACCGGCAGGAATCTTGATCGCGAAATCATCGCCGATGGTGCTGTCTTTTACCACTCCTCCTTGTGATGGCTTCACCGACGTATACACACGTTCCGTCTTCACAAAACCGGCAATCGGGGAAAGTGTGAGGTGAGCTGTCTGGCTGTCGCCGGCTGCAATGGTGACTGTTTTTCTTGACGACTCATACCCGTCCGAACGAGCACGCACCGTCCATGTGCCTTCCGCAAGTCTGATGGAATAATTGTTGCCGCTGCTCTTTGAAATATCCACGGTGTTTGATATCGCTCTGCCATCAGTGCTCTCGGCCATTACAACTGTCTGCTGCGCCGTATTGCTTCCTGATAGCGTGACGCGCCCCTCAATGCCGCTTGTCGGCGCAACGAGTGTCCGATCCGCGCCAGAGAGGATATCGGCATCCTTGACAACAATCGTTGCCGGTTCGCTTTTTTCAATACAGCCGGGCTTGCCCGCGCTTACCGTGTATGAACCGCTTGGCACGGAAAGAGAAAATGTTCCGGATGCATCAGTTGTCTTCACGAGCATACGGCCGTTATTAATATCAGACAAAGACACAAACGCGCTGCTTTTGCAGATCGGGGAGCTGGAGATTATTTTTCCGGAAATGATATAAGATCGTGGCGGTAAAAATTCTATCGTGGTGGTACTGCCGCCCACTACCGTTACGCCTTTCTTTTCTCCAAGAAGACCGTAATCAATGCTGCGCGCGGCAACGGTATAAGTGCCGGGCGGTATGGTAAGAGCATAGACGCCTAGAGTTGCGTTTGCATTTGTCCCGTTGCCGCGGCCCGAGACATCAAAAGCGTCAACGTATGCATCGGAAATGCCGGGAATCGATACCGAGATCGTCCCCGGTGTCTGAATTGTCAAATTCCTTCCCGATACCGTGTTTCCGGCGGAAACCGCAACATCAGTAAGCCTTGATGTGTGCCCTGTGCCCGGCAAAAATCCTTCGATTGCGTATCCGCCGCCGGCTTTTATTTTTACCGAGTATTCCCCGTTCTTATCCGTGACCGTGCCGTTGCTTCCGTTTGGGCCGAAGATCGTCACAAACACGCCTGCCGCGGCCTTGTCGTTCTTCTTTACGGACCCCGCGATCGTACCGAATGTTGAAGAAGATTGAATATCTTGACCTGTCAGATTTGCGCCATTCACGACCGCTGTTTTCATTCCCACTTCTCCGTATCGCGGATCAAACGCGCGCATCTTCCATGTGCCATCATTTACCAAAAGAGTAAATTTCCCTGTCGCGTCGGCGGGAGAGTCAGACCAGTCTCCTGTCGGATCGCCTGAATCCGTCACCGCTTCCGCGCTCACGAATGCGTAGGCTATCGGCTGTGATGATTCGTCAAGCACGCGGCCGGTAATTGATCTGCCGCGGGTATTGATTTTGAATATGAAATTATCTTTACCGCCATCCCCATCATTTGTGATGCGCGCGCCGTCGCTATAGATATCAGCTGTTGCGTTACCGTCAAACACGCCGCTGTCGGTGTCTGTCTTAACAGTGACGTCACGAGCAGGGGGCGGCGGTAAGCCGATCAGATACGCACTGACTGAATACGTGCCCTGCGCCACCTTTAAGATAAACGATCCATCCGCTCGAGACTGCGTAGAGGTTTCTTTGCCAAATTCATCAGTAAGCACGGCGGGCCGTGCGCTGACGAACACATTCGGGATTCCGATGCCTGATCCGTTCACTACTTTGCCTTTGATCTCTTTATCGGCTGATTGCAAAACAAACCCTGCGCTGTATTCGCCTGAACCAGAAATGACTATTTGTTTAGATTTCGGGGGGATAAATAAAAATTCAAAAACCGCTGTCTTGGCTACGAGCGGATCTTTGGAAAGCGCTGGCCCGACGCCAACTTCCCAAAATCCGTCGGAAACAGGCAGCGTGACGGAGCGGACATTATTTCCATTCCATGGAAGCTCGCGAAGAACAGAGCCGCCGCCTTCGGCGGCGAACGCGTTAAAGGCGAATACGTCAACGCTCGCGTTGGAGGGGATATTCGCAACACTCACCGTAATGGTACGGTTCGGGGCAGAGAAACCAAACTCGATTCCGCTTTTACTCAATCCATTGCGCAGCTCAATGGATTGAAAAAACGGGCCGCCGATAACAGTGCCGGCCGTAAGCGGCTGTACGTCAATCGAATAATAGCCATCGCTCAATTTTCCAAATCGATATGTCCCCGTTGCCGAGGTCGTCTGGCATTGGTAGCCGGTAAATCCGCCAAGGCATACTTGCGCGCCCGGGAGTCCTGCTTCAAGGCCATTGCGAATCCCGTCATCCGGCACACCGAACGTACCCGCGCCATCATCAACAAAAACTGTTCCCTCAATCGTTTGCGTACCGGCCTGTTCAAGAAAAAAGGGAAGCGAGACAAGCGCTTCAAGATAGTTGCCAACGTGATCTTGCGTCTGAATCGATGCGATATATCCGGACGATGAATATCCGAGCGGAGTATTTGAGTTAATAATACCATCCAGCAAAAAACGCACCGTGTCTCCTTGCCGTATCGGATCATTCTTCACGCGCACCGTTATGCTTTTCATGAAAGAATTGCAGATAATCGTGTCGATGGCGGGCGCGCCGGAAGAAAAACCGTTCATATCGCTATTCTCCGGTACGGCTACCGCTGTCGGGCACATATCGGCAAACCCAAAATCAAAAGGGAACTGCACGGTTATCGTTCCTCCGGGGAATAAAGACTTCTGCGCGAGATACTCAACCTCATATCTGCTCACCGCTCCCGCCTGCGCTATCTTTGGCGACACGAAAACGGATTCTATGAGAGAAGAAAAAAAATAATCATCGGCACCGGTGGAAAAAATCGGAATCGTCTCCGCTGATGATTGATTGAGCTCTTGCACGTCTGCCGGCGCGAGAATGTATACGTTTGATGGTATCGACTCCGTTATTTGTTTTTGAACAATATAAAAAAGAAGGACTGCGAAGGAACAGACTCCGAAAAGAAAAAAAATGTCCCGATATTTTTTCATAATTATCCGCCCTCTCCCTTTATTACAAAAGCAATTGTTTTGAGAAAGATTTTAAGGTCAAGCGTAAACGAACGATGCTTCAGATAATAAAGATCGTATGAAAGCTTGCGGCGAGCGTCTTCAATGGAGGCGGCGTAAGGAAAGTTTATCTGCGCCCATCCGCTGATGCCGGGCGTAATACGGTGGCGCAGCGCGTAATACGGTATCGCGTCTTCCAAAAGTTTCACAAAATCGGGACGCTCCGGCCGCGGCCCCACAAAAGACAGTTCTCCGCGAAGGACATTCCATACTTGGGGAAACTCATCAATATGGGTATGGCGTAAAAGCCGCCCGACACGCGTGGCGCGTGAATCATTTTTCTTTGCCCATACTGGCCCCTCTTTCTCCGCGTCTGGCGCCATGGTGCGAAATTTATATAACGTAAAAACTTTCCCGTCCTTCGTGCACCGTTTCTGACTGTAAAATATGGGCTTGCGGGAACACAGCTTTACAATGATCATAACAGGGAGCGCGACAGATCCACCGATAAAGAGAATGATGCTCGCCACGACAATATCAACATATCGCTTGACTCTATCATAGATTTTCCAACGGCCAAGATCAATAGATTCAAGCGTTTCTATCCCGGCATGAGGCTCTAATAACAGCTCCTGAAATTGATCCTCAAAAAAGGCAGAAAAGGTCTGCATGTCGCCGGATCGGGTGAGAAATGTTTGAAAAAGTAAAAATGTTTTGTTGAGGAAATCATCCTGGACAATGAGAGCTTCGATCACTCTGTCCGCTACCTTCTCTTGCGATGATTTGACCGTCAGGGACATATCTTCGCATTGCGCGTCCGCCTTACCGGGGTCGGTATATCCGATCAGTTGATATTCAGAGCCTGTGCTTGCTTGTATCTTTTGCCATAGCAGTAAAAAATGCTCTCGATCGCCGATAAAGAGAGCGGGAATTTTTTTTTCATGCAGCATCTTTTTGGTCATGATGCTTCTCCACCCGAAAAAAAAGAAGGTAAAAATACCGCCATGCATGAACAGCACTGTCTTTGGGGTAGTATTCGGAAGGGCAAGAATATAAAATACGATCGCGCTTATAGCCATGATAATCCCCATGACAATAAAAACGCGAGTGGCAAAAATACCGCGTTTTGCGATAAAAGACGGGTGATATAAGTCGCTGATATAAAAGACGACGACCCACAACGGAAGCGCAATTGAATAGATGAAGGCGTGATCGTTCCATACTATGAATGAAGGGGCTTCCCCGTTGCGAAGCACGAGCGCTAAAAAAAGCGCCGCATAATACCATACTACATCTCCACAGAGCAAAATTATTTTTGTTGTTCGATAGTTACCCATATACCCCTCTATGCATTTTTTGGTATACTTGTGATACTCACTACTCTTTGTACGACCGGATGGGAAAAAAAATTAAACTATCTATATGTATTGTTGCTTTCCTCGCGGCATTCGGAATCGGAGGATTTATCTGGCTCGGATCCCTATTCACGCCATTTTCTTATGTTGCGCTCAATGAAATCCGCTGGGATCAGCCGCCCGGACTGGTGGCGATAAAGGATATGGAGCGTGATGGGCATGCTGACGGCACGCTCTTTGTCCGCCTCAAAGATGGAAAGGAACAATTCGCCTACGAAGGGTGGGAAGTATTGTTTAGCGACTACGGTTCTGCCTTTGCCTTTCAAAAAGAATTTATTCCCCCCGCGGATACAGCACACGTACTTTATTATATAGAAGACGGCGAACGTGTCACAAAGCTTACAATAGAGAATAGCGGTGGATATATCAAGGATATACAAGAAAATCCTGGACGCACCTATGTATTCGTGGAGTTTGTCGTGAATGAGTCTTCATCATTCTGCATGCTTGAACGGGTCGCTTCCAGCGCGCTAAACGCCAACGAAAGGAAATGTCTGCAGCTTGAAGTCCCCCACGCATCGCAAGGCATCTGGAATCCCCGCGCGGAGAGAGAACTCGTTGTCGCAACGCAAAGCAACCGAATTTTTACGGTAGACCCATGGGAAAAACGTCCGCGGCAAATATATGCTGACGGCGACACAAAACCTGTGTATGATAAATTACGGGCACTATTTGACAAAAAATCCAGCGATCCAGCTTCTTATGAGGGTCCGCCGGCAAAAAAATTTGTTCTGCTTCCATTCGTAACTGTCATACTGGATAAAAAGATAAGGCTTCTACCGTCGTTGAACGATACAAAACTTGCGTGGATTGACGATAGTCATCTGCTCGCAAAAAAAGAACATTCGCTTGAAATCATAGAATATAAAACCGGAAGTGTTGCCGGGTTGCTGTATGAACAAAGCATGTACAATAAACCGGTGCTTATCCATACTCAAGGCAATGATATCGAGTTATACTAGCCCTCATTTATCCACAAAAGACCCTTGCGGCTATTGCAAAAACGTGCTATAATTATAGTATGAGACTGTAAAAAAATTATGAGGAGAAAAAAGACTTCTATGAAAGAATACGCGTTATTTTCATACACTGCCGGATGCAGCGCTGTATTTTTTGTAGTGCTGTTAATGGTGCTCGCGCTCACGCTTTCTCCGCGAACGCAAAACGCTATGCCGCAACAAGCGTCTGTGCAAGATGAATCTCACTATCGAGGCAATCCGAACACTGTTGAGCAGTACGTAAGAATCATCGCGCCTGCAACAGTGCCACAAGAGGTGTTTATTACCAATTGAGTAATACAAAAGCAATGATTCGATTTGCATCGATCGCTACGAGCGGCTTGGCAGCACTATTTTTTGCTCTCTTTGCTCCTTTACAACTTTTTGCCCTTGGAATATCTCCATCAGAGCTTATCCTTGACAAACTCCCAAGCGATTTTGAATATAACGCCACCATCACGGTTTCACGAGGCAATCCCGCCGTATCTGTTGACGCGGATGTAGTACTCACCGGTCCTGCGGTACAATATATAACCCTTCCCAAAGGAACAAAAATCGTATTGGAAAAAGGTGTGCAGCAAACATCAATACCGATTGTCATTTCAACAAAATCGCTTGCGGCGGGGGTATACGAAGGAACCATCACGGTGACAGAAAAACCTTCCGTGTCAGAAGAACAAGAGGCTGGCGTAAGCATCCTTGCCACCGGGGCTACTTCCAAAATCAAATTTACCGTGGTAGATGAAAAGATTGAAAACTATCTTATCGAAAAAATTGCAATAGGGGAATCAGAAGAAGGCGGTGTTATCGGATTTTCTTTTTATCTTTCAAACAAGGGAAATATATCTGCCCGCCCGACGAAGATAGTCCTGTCTTTTTATGACATTATTACCAAGGAAATTGTCTACACTGAAGAAATTGCCGCCTCTACGCTTACCCCGATAGGACCCTTCCATGACGAATGGGTAAATGTAAAAACCGGAGCGAGCCTTCCTGTCGGTAAATATCGAATTACGGCTGACTTTTACAAAGGAGAAGAACTCATCGGATCATTAACGCAACCGTTTCAAGTTTTTCCACCGGGAACACTCGCCCAAAAAGGCGTCTTACTTTCTTTAGAGCCAGACAAAGAAACGTATGATAGTAGCGAGTCAGTTAAAATTAATGGCGTTTTCAAAAACACAGGTGAAATAGGAGTTATCCCGGAGCTTACGGTGGAGATATTTAAAGACGATAAACGAATTGAACAACTCGTGGCAAACGGCAGCTTCGTGCCACAAGGAGTGCAGACGGGTTTTTCTCTCTTCTTTCAACCGAAAGATGGCGGCTCATACCGAGCGCAAGGATATGCCACCTACGGACCATTCAAAACCGATACGATTGAATTTACCTTTACCGTAAAATCACCATTTCTCATTATCGCCATAACAATCGCCGTCCTTTCCGTCTTGCTTGCGTTTATCGCCTGGCTCATTGTAAAAAGAAAAAGAAAATCCCAACCTTTCAATCAACAAGCAAGTCCTTAAACTCAAAACTTAGTACTCATCATAATCATCATTCATAAAACAAACGTATGGCTTCACAGCAAACTCCCACGGAACGCGAACGGCGCATGCACATTGTGTATGGCGCTATGTTTTCCGTCATAGCTCTTGCCGCGCTTGTCGCGGTGGTAAAAACATATCTTGACGCGAATAATACCGTATCGCAAACTGCGAGCGTTACAAACGCAACGCCAAGCATTACCGTAAATCTTTCCGACAACGCGGCATCGACAACATCGAATTACTCTGATGCCTCTACAACCGTAACTCTCACGGAAAACAGCGGTAAAAGTGTTTATGTGCACGGCACCGCGACTGATACAAACGGCTGCGATGACATTACGAAAGCAAACGCGACGTGGGATCTCGTGGTATATCGCACAAATCTTGCGGCAACATCAACGTGCAGCGCAGATAACGCAAATTGCTATAAAGATGCCTCGGAAAGCACCCTTACCACGTCCGGTTGCACAGCTGGCGGCAGCGATACGGGATTAAATTATGAATTCGGCCCAATCTCGTTGCAATTTTATGCCGACGCAACTGACGCAAGTACTTATTCAGGAACTAACTGGACCGCATACGTGACGGTTGACGATGCCAACAGCAGCGGTTCTGTCGCATCTTCCACGGACACCTTTGAAGTCGCCTCCACGAACGCGCTTGATGCAAGCGGCCAAACACTGGCGTATGGATCTGTAGCCCTTGGAGCACTTTCATCAGAACAAAGCATTACGGTGAGCAATACGGGAAATCGGCAGATTGATGCGACTGTCTCTTCAACTGATTTCAGTTGCGCCAATGATACATCAATCGATCTTGCGACCGTTGACGCTCTCGGAGCAACAACAACCAGCCGCGCTGCTTCCACAACACTCACGGATTATGGCAAAGTACGAAACAGCGGCAGTGAAATAACACTCGATACCAGTCTTGCCCAACAATCTAGCAATACATCCTCAACTGATACGCTGTACTTTCGATTTGAAGCGCCATCATCCGGCGCCGGTGGTGCGTGTACGGCTACTGTCACACTTACATCTTCAGCCGAATAGCAGTTGAGTCTTCGCAAAAAACACCTTACTCTTAGTCGAGTAAGGTGTTTTTATATATCAGGCCCTCTATGCCTCTTATCATTCACATTGGCATTCTGTCGATTCCCCTTATCGTTGTTACGGCATTGCCATACTCCTATGTGTTCCCCAAAGGAATCGCGTTTCTTCTTCTCGTTGAAATTTTAATAATCTCAGCGCTGATCAGTGCATGCAAAGATCGGGAAAGCAAGCGTGAGTCCATGCCGCTACAGGACGGCACCAACCACAATAATAGCACACTGCTCAAATCCAAAAGCCGAATGCCCGTCGCTATCCCCGTCGCGCTCGCGCTTTTCATCTTCATCTCACTGCTCACAACCGCGACAAGCATGGATGCGTTCCGTTCATTTTTTTCCGACCAGCCTCGCATGACTGGGATGTTCTTTTTGTTGCATGCCGGCGTATGGTTTTTTCTTCTCACCGCGATTTTCAAAAAAAACGTGCTTGCATATCACATGCTTACGATTGCCAGTGTCGGGATAGCCGCGCTTGTCGCGCTATATGCTCTTGCACAAATGTTCGCCGCATTCCCAACTTTTGCCATATCGCATAACGGACGCGTAGCATCCACGCTCGGCAATCCACTCTATCTCGGCCACTATCTTATGCTCAATATCTGGATTGCCGCATTGGCGGCCGCGCACGAGTACCGCGCCTCTGTCCGCCGTATTCTGTATGCCTATATTCCGCTCGCGTTGTGCGTCATTTTACTTACGGGCAATCGCTCAACAATCGCGATTGCCGGCGTGGGTATTCTTGTGTTTGGCGCCTTGAGTTTGCGAAAAAAAATCGTTCCGAAAATATTTCTTGTGTTCACCGCCGTCGTTATCATCGCCGCCGCCCTTATCATGTTTGAAAAACCTGATTCTCATCTTTTCCAACCGGCAAAACGCGTATTCACCGAATTATTTAACGACCCTCAACGCCTTGTGCTCTGGAACATCGGGATACGAAGCTGGCTCCAAAAACCTATTCTCGGCTGGGGGAACGGCAATTACGAATACGCGCATTATGCAAACGTCCGCGTACCGGAAGAATATCGCTTGCTTTCTTCCGGTATACCCGGCAACGCGCACAACGCTTTCATTGAAATTCTCGTGAGCTCCGGTATCGTCGGTTTAATCGCGATTCTCATTCTTATGGGGAGCATTGTCTTTGCGCTGATCTCCGTATGGCGCACCGGCGATCTGAAAATGAAACTATCGTCGCTGTACCTTGCCGCATTTTTTATATCAGCCGCGCTGCAAGATCTTGTGATATTCGATACCCCATCAACTCTAATCACGGTTATTCTAGCATTGGCAATACTTGCCTATTTTGTCGGGAAAAAGGGGTCAGGAGCCTTTTTTTTCCCTCAAAAAAGACTTCTGACCCCTTTTTCTATGCCGCTAAATCCATACATGGTTTCCGTAGGAATAATGGGTATTGCAGCCATCTGTCTTTATCTTGTCATTTTCCCCGCTTATGGCGGCTACCTGTCAATAAAAGCGTGGAGGCTGTTCGAGTACGATATGCCGGCCTCTCTTACCGCGCACGAACGCGCGCTCGTATATAGCGCGTATCTTGCTCCGGACGCCCGAGCCGTGCTTGCGGGAAATGTCATATCCGCCTACAATAGCGGCGGCAAGAAGGATGCTCTGATGAGCCATGCCGTGCCGCTTGCTGTAAAACAATCGGAATTATCATTCCTTGAACATCCTCTCTCCGTGCCGCGAATCATACAGTACGCAACTTTGTTGCGTATCGCTGTTACCGAAAAAACAGGGGGAAACTACGCGCGCAGCTTGCTCGCTCTGATGCGATACGCGCATGAAACGTATCCTCGTTATCCCGATATTCGATACGAAGAACTGCAATCCATGCTCGCGCTGAATGCCATCCCCGCGTTTCACGCGGGGACAGCTGAAATGTTAATTCTCGCGCCCGATAACGCGCGTACGTATTGGTTTGCCGCTTTATCATCTCTGCTGCATGGTAAAGGCGCTGAAACTGTTGATAACCTTAAGCAAGCTGAAGCGAGAGGATATGATATAGTTGAACAAACGGACGTGTGGAAATTTATCGCTGATGCCACGGACGAAAAAAATATTCCATTTCTCCGTGATGCTATCGGCAGTGCCCTACAAAAAAAACCAAACGATCCCAATCTGCTCGATGCCATCAGTATCTTAAAGAAAAAGCAATCATTATGACAAAAAATCGCGCGCGCTCAATTTCCCTTGTCTTTGCGTTTATTCTTGTATGCGGATCACTGTTGTTCTTGATCGTTGTCCGCGTAACGGCAGGGGCATCCGCTCCTACGGTAGATACCGTAACAGCGGCGGCAACATCGCTTGGCAGTGAATCCACATTCACGTTGACTGAAAACACAACAACCACTCTGTATGTGCATGGAACGATTTCCGATGCCGATGGATGTGAGGATGTCGCCTCAAACGGCACAGTAGCCGCAAAATTTTACCGATCCAATCATGCAAGCGGCTCAGCGTGTTCTGCTGATAGCAATGATTGCTATACGATTTTGAACGGGGCATGCGCAAAATCAGGGTGTGAAGGGCCAGAAGATAATTCCTTTGCTTACGAATGCACGGCGGCGATCCAATATTTTGCGGATACAACTGTTACCGGAACACATACGGCAACGGACTGGAGCGCAACCGTCACGGCT
Source organism: Candidatus Uhrbacteria bacterium (assembly GCA_016188385.1). Lineage (GTDB taxonomy): Bacteria > Patescibacteriota > Patescibacteriia > JACQRZ01 > JACQRZ01 > JACQSB01. The sequence continues at coordinate 16,095 of JACPHV010000039.1, forward strand.
ACTGATTCATTAGGAGCATCAGCGTCAAGCACTGATACGATTGAAATGAATAGCACGATTTCCATCGCCGCATCTCCGTCCTCGCTCTCTTATGGGGAAATAGCGCTCGGCTCACAGAGCGCGGAACAAACAATAACCGTGACGAATACGGGAAATGTCGGCATAGATATCAATGTGCATGTAGACGGAGCGTTTGCCTGCACTACGGGCGTACTGTCCTCTGACACGGCGCACTATTCTACGGCACAGGGCTTTTCATACGAAGCAGGCACCGCGCTCTCCACGCAGGTGACCGAAATAGAATTTAACTTTGCGCCGCGCACCGATGACGCAACGCCAACAACAAAAAATCTGTACTTGCTGCTGCAAACACCATCAACAGGGGCTGGCGGAATGTGCTCCAACACGCTCACCGTCACATCAACAGCCGATACTGAAAATGGCTGGTAGTAGGACTACGAACGTAAAAGGGCAAGAATCACGACAAGAAGAAACGCAAGTATCGTAAGATAAAAAGCAATTCTCACCCGCAGATGTTCCTTTTGGAAATCCGTATATGAAATCAGGTAGTCGCCTTTGGCATTTTTCGGGGCAATCCGTTGAAATGACTCTATGGGACCTTTTCGTACCATAAGAGGGATCGCGTGGGGGATATCGGTGATAATAAATAAGTGGATCATGGTAGAAGCAAGAAATCCGAGACCGAATCCCCACAACAACGGATGGTTGATTACCGCGAGTAAAATCGGTTTGATTGTCGTGCTTGACCCTTGAATCCCAAAAAAGAAGTTTTCCATAATTTTTCCCAGAGGTCTTTCCAGTATACTATGCAGCCTGTATTTCGGTCAAAAATTGAGTATCTAAAGGATTCCGAACGCTATCTCGCGAAAATCGTTGGTTTGTTTGCGCGCACGATCCTTATTGTGTTTGTGATCCGTTTTTTTATATTTGAACCGACCATTTCTGATGGAACCTCCATGGAACCGACAATCATCGATAATGAGTTTATCATTACGGAAAAACTCTCAGCTCTCTTCGTACCGCCGCGGCGGTACGACATAGTCAACCTTGCGGATCCAGCCGATCGCTCACGGACGCTCGTCAAACGCGTGATCGGCCTCCCGGGCGAAACAGTGGAGATCAAGGGGAATAGGATCGTCATATCTCGCGCGCTCAAAGGCGATCTTATCCTTTCCGAACAGTACATGCGTACAGACAGCATCACGCTTATCCGATACGGTGCATCATCCACCTTTGCGATCCCGCCGCATTCTTATTTTCTCCTCGGCGATAACAGAACATACAGCCGCGACTCTCGAGAGTTTGGGCCAGTTCACCGATCACTCATTATCGGCCGCGTTATAGCGCCGTTTGATATCTTTCGTTAGAGCGGCTTTCTCACATGGTGATCGCGGCCCTCATATTTTTTGATAAACGAAATGATCGCTTCTCTATCAAACTGCTCGAGCCTCAATAACCGAGTCCATGCGGTAAGCACAATGGGGGATGGGAGCGTGGGATTTACATAGGGTTCAACGACAAGATGGCGATCACCTCTTCCCTCTCCGAAATCGGTCAAGCTTTTTAAGGTCTCATTATCAACACGAGCCGGATCATAATGAATAATCACTCCTCCGTCTTCCAGATTATGCACTTGCAGTTCATCCGGAATCTGTTCGGTGTGAACGCCCCATGGAGCCACGGAGCTTCCGAGATGGGGGCCTGATGTGGGTGGGGTGGAATTATACGCTTGGTGTTCCTCCTTTTCATTCACATGCTGGTTTCCAAGGCTCGCGACATACTCATCTCCGAGTCCCGATCCACCTCTGCCAAATGAAAGATAGACGCTCACAAGCCCCACTGCGATCAAAAGTAGATAAAAAGCGGTTTGACCGCGCTTGTTCTTTTTTTGCATGTTAGCCATAAAAATAAAAAATTATGATCCCTCCGTGCGCGAAACGAGCGCGTTCCTTCTTTTCGAAAACTCTCAATGCCTTACTTGGTCGGGCTGCTGGGAATCGAACCCAGTCTATCTGCTCCCAAAGCAGACGTACTACCGGTATACTACAGCCCGCAACTTAGGCATCATAAAACAAAACAGTCGCTATTTCAACCCCTTGACTCTGCGCTGCATCCCCGATACTCTAAGCTCTAGTCTCTAAATCCTAGCCTCTTGTCCATGAAAGGAATCGTGCTTGCCGGCGGCACAGCGACTCGACTCGGAGAGCTTACCCGCATTACAAATAAACATCTCTTGCCGATCGCGGATTATCCGATGATCTACTATCCGCTCAAAGCGCTTGAATCTGCGGGCGTACAAGAAGTGTGTCTTGTGACGGGGAAAGACCACGCGAGCCGCTTCATAGAATTGCTTGGAGACGGCCAAGTGAGTGACCGTCATGGAAAAAAAGTCTTTGATCTTGATATCACGTATCGAATGCAGGTTCGGCCCGGCGGAATTGCCGAGGCTATTTCACTAGCGAAAAATTTCGCGAATGGAGAAAAAACGGTCACTGTTCTCGGCGACAATATCTTTCAATATCCGCTTACGCAATACATCGAAAAATTCAAAACACAGAAGCGCGGCGGCCGCATACTTCTCTGGAAACCTGAAAACGCTTCCGCCTACGGGGTGCCAACGATTGATGAAACAACGCAACGCATTGTTGAAATTCAAGAGAAGCCATCATCGCCAAAATCGCCCTATGCTGTCATTGGCGTATACATGTTTGATCCCGAGGTATTCGCCTACCTAAATAACATCAATCCTTCAGCGCGAGGAGAAATGGAGGTGACAGACCTACTCAACGAATATATAAAAAATTCCGTGTTGGAATACGATGTTCTCGAAGGCTGGTGGCGCGATGCGGGCCAATCACAAAAAGAGCTATACGAAATCAGTAAGCTTATCTATGATACTGGAGTACAGATATAGAAATTCGATGGGGATTGATGTTTTCTCTTTTTCATCTATAATTCATACTTCATGAGGGCATGTAGCTCAGCTGGCTAGAGCACTTCACTGATAATGAAGAGGCCGATGGTTCGAGTCCATCCATGCCCACCAAAACAAAACGCGATGAAACGCGTTTTTGCTTTATGGAATCTATGATACAATTGCGATATAATAACTTCTATGCATCACACCAAACATACCGTACCTTGCCCCTACTGTGGGCAGGACATTCCGCGCAACGCACATAAGTGCGGTTTTTGTCGGGAATGGATCGTGTCGGAAGAGGAGCGATATTCCAACCATCTGTCTTTAGGGAAACTTTTTGTGCTCTGTTTGATGACGCAAGGACTCTACTTCTTCTACTGGTTTTACCGAAATTGGAACCACCTGGGATCGCTTGCGAAAAGACCATCGCGCGCGACGGTGCGCACAATCGGATTGTTCATCCCGATACTGGATATGGCGATTGCCGGAATGCAATTCTGGCAGATCCGTTCCCACGCGCGGGAACGGGGGATCAAATCGTTTGCCTTCACTCCAATACTCCTTATCTTCATTGCGCTGCGAGCAGTGATGTGGGCCGCTTTCATATATATATTTGTCTCGCCCGAAATGCAGGAAATCCTGTATGTGCGCGCGGCTCCTTATGAATCGTACGAAAGCTTATCCGAAACGATTGCTATTGCCCTGATTCCAGCATTAATTCTTCTGCCGGTACAACGTACGCTCAACGCATTTTGGCTTGTTGAACAGCCAAAAAAACCGCAGCGGCCGGGTTATAGCCACGGAGAAACGTCCCTGCTTGTAATCGGAGGATTCATTTGGCTTCTTCTTCTTTTGGGCCCGTTTATTCCCGTCGATTCTGGCTCATTGCAAAATTTTTTTAATGAGAATGTTTCGTGATTTTTTTGCAATTTGAGACTGTAGAAAAACCCAAAGCAATAAATGCTTTGGGTTTTTCATCATTAATCGTTGCCAAATAAAAGCGATTAGACCGTTCCAATTCCTTTGAACCCCTCAAAAGAGGGGATCGACCAATTGTTGTTTTCTCCCTAGAAAGGAGGTGATCCACCGACAGCTTCCGCTACCGGTGCCTTGTTACGACTTCGTCCTTATCATCGAACCTGCCCTCGATACCCGATCGGGCATCTTCAGGCATTCCCGACTCTCTTGACGTGACGGGCGGTATCAGGATCGTACTTTCTACGTCCTACGCCACCGAGCGAACGGTTTTCCCGTACTCTGGCGGCTCCCTATAAGTGATGCTTTTTCCCAAGGATCTGCATCTTTTCTCGAAGCTTTTTTATCTTCTGAATACCACTATAGGTAAGATGTTCTTTACGCATCATCATTGAAATGATGGTGACGAAAAGTTCAAACACCTGCGCCTTCTTTGCTTGAAGAGGATATCTTCGAAAGAAAGGAATAATACTATTCGTGAGATCATTGATGCTTCCAACTTTTAACTTTATATGCGGTTGCCACTTTTCGTTGCGGAATTTTACCCGGTAGAGTCTTCCGACTCCGAGTGTCTTTTGTATTCTCTTCAATATCTCCTCGTCATCTTCTCGCAATTCGATTGAAAAATCAGGACTGATTTCAATTCGAGTTTTAAGAGTTCTATGATGTGAGATAGTTATTGAAAAACTACCTTCTCCGTCAACAAAACCAACCACATAGTGTGGCGAAAGCACTAAAAGCTCTTTATAGGGTTCACCCCTTCCTCCTACTTTCGTAGGAGTACTATGGGATTTGCTGACTTCTTGCATATCGTTTCTCGTTCGTTACCGAATTCGATACCTTTATTATAACATATCAAGGAATATGCAAGATCTCCTTGGGTCACGTAATTTCCATTTTCTTTCATCTCAGACATTCTATACTTTATTGAGTTTTGCGTAAGAGATAACTTCCCCCTGTACACGCAGGGTCGTCTCTCAATAAAGCCTCGACGAATGTTCGAGCTGAAAAATGCTACTTTCGTTCTCCATAAGAACCCTCACGAATTCTTACTACGATTTCGCTTCAAAAAGTCTCTTTCTTTTTGGTGTGATTTTCACACACTGGAAAATTACGCTACCAAGCGCTCCGTGTACAAAGCCCGAGAACGTATTCACCGCACCATGGCTGATGCGCGGTTACTAGCGATTCCGGCTTCATGGAGGCGAGTTGCAGCCTCCAATCCGAACTGGGGTCAGTTTTAGAGGATTAGCTCCGACTTGCGTCTTGGCAACCTATTGTTCCTGACCATTGTAGCACGTGTGTAGCCCAGGGCGTCAGAGGGCCATGCTGATTTGACGTCATCCCCGCCTTCCTCCCCGTTAACCGGGGCAGTTTCTTGTGATATGTAACACAAGATGGGGGTTGCGCTCGTTCGAGGACTTAACCCGACATTTCACAACACGAGCTGACGACAACCATGCAGCACCTGTCTC
>JACPHV010000042.1 GCA_016188385.1 Candidatus Uhrbacteria bacterium
CGCATCCTTCGCCAAAGCAGCAAGGCATACGTTCCTCGGAACCCGTGACGATAGGCATAAGCGCGTCAGAAACAAACGAGCATAATTTCACGTTATCCGAGTCGCAATTTATGATCAAGGGATACGTTCGATTCCCTGATGCTACGCCTGTTGCGGATGCGATCGTAGAAGCATGGCGAAAGGATGGACCGGGATCGGTGTCAGCGTATGTTGACGCGGACGGCGCTTATTGCATGAGCGTATCACCCGGCACATGGATGCTGTCTCTCTCATCGCGCGTCGCGCTCAACTTCTTTGACGTATATTCCGTAGCGCCGCAAAGCGCGTGCCCCACGGCATCATCGTCTGTGTCCGGCGGCGTGGGAAACATACCGTTTGCATCAGGTACTACCATAGCTCCTTCAAGCATGGGGGTTTACCAGCAGCCAAATCCGCGCCATGGCCGCGCTGATTGGTATTGGACAGAATCACCGCGCGAGATAGTCATCGGAGATCCATCGACACCGATAAAGACCGCTGATTTCACTGTCACGCATATACGATCCACAAAAGTATTCGGCCGTATCGCTCGAGGCGATGGGCTGCCGCTCATGCCGGGGGCAGTGTTAATACGCTTAAGCGGCCGCTCTGAAGTGCCTCCGTTCAGCATGACGGTCGGCGCTGACGGCGCGTTTGATTTCCCTATTCCTGCGGGTGTATACACCATAACGATTCAAGTGCTCATGCAAGATGTGGGGCTGACGCCGCCCCCGCCTCGTACGATCTCTGTTGTCGAAGGCGAATCTCGAGATCTGGGCGTAATTACTCTTACAGAAGCGACACGCGTGATACAAGGCTCCATACGTGATGAACATAATAAGCCGGTAGCGTTGGTAAAGGTTGGCGCCCATCGTGCAGGCTCGTCAGAAACTCGTTTCGCGACAAGCGACTCTGATGGAAATTATTCCATGAAAGTCTCTGATGGCGAATGGACTATCGGCGTCATGCCAAATCCTGAATCCGGATACACGACGAGCCAGCCACCGAGAACCGTACGCGTGTTCGGATCAGATCCGGTACGAGTTGACTTTTCCATAGAACTATCCGACTCATTCGTAGCGGGAACAATCCGCACCTCGGAAGGAGCGATCTTGCCTGATTTTTATGGATTTGTATCCGTACGAAAGAAAAGCGGCGCTCACATACCACAGGGAACTCCAATCAAGAATGGAGAGTTTACATTGCGTTTGCCTGCCGGAGAGTACCTGTTGACGCTTGAGACCTTGCCCAATTCTCGTTATGTCCCGATTGATTCAGTATCGGTCGCGCTCACTCCGGGACAGCGCAAGCAGATCTCGATAACGGTGTCGGAAGTGACGTCAAGAATCGTGGGCCGCCTGACTGACGAGCGAGGATCACTCGTTACGGGCGTGCCGTTTAAGGTCTTTACCGCGGGCAAGAATGGCGCGTGGCATTCTGCCGATGTTGATAGTGAAAAAGGCACATTCAAGATCAACGTGCCCCCGGGCGAGTGGTATGTTGATTATGATTTGAACGACCCGACGGGCACATACTCCAAACCCTCGCGAATGCGCGGCATAGCGGTTAGAGTATCGCCGGGACAAGATGCTTCGATTGAGTTGAAAGCGGAGAAAGCAAGCGGCGTAATTGCAGGAAGAGCCATTGATACCGAGGGAAAACCGGTACAAAACGTCTGGATAGGTATTTCTACCAAAAGCTTTTCCTCGTTTTCAAAAGAAACCGCCAGGCAGTTATCGTATCTGAACGGATCGTATACGGATAAGGACGGTCGCTTCAGCTTTAAGATAAAACCGGATACCTATTATGTCAGATCTTTTATTCCGCCATCGCTCGGCTTTACGACTCCGGCGGAACAAAAAGTGACGGTTCTTCCGAATGAATCAAAGGAGGTGACGCTTGTATTTCGCCCGATCACCGTGACGATGAAAGGCATCGCTGCGATCGCAGGTTCCCCTACATGGGCATTTATTTGGGCATGGTCGGAAAAGGGCGGCTATACCGACAGCTTTGCGGATGATGACGGCGCCTACATCCTTCAAATCGCTCCAAACGATGTATGGCACATTGCCGCGATGTCTGAAAAAGACCGTGAGGTGTACAAGAGTTCGGAACTTGCCATTGCGGTTGGCGCTGATACGCAGTTGACTCAAAACATTGACCTTGCTCGGCTTAACGTCCGCCTGCCGGACACCGTCAACGCGACAGCGGATTCCGATCAGCTCGCGGTAGTAAGAAACAGCGAGGGCGTGAGTGTTTCGCTGCCCCCAAGTTCCGCCGGTACCGAAGGAACACTCGCGCTTTCCATCACTCCTCAATTGGCTGTCCCATCCCAGGGCACATCTCGCGTCGTCGGGCTTGGATATGATATTAACGTCCGATCCGAACAAGGACGGGAGATTTCCTCATTCAATTCCGATATCACGGTTGCGATACCCTATGATCAGGGTACCTTGAACCGTCTCGGCCTTACCCCCGCGGATCTTTCATTACAATACTGGGATGAATCACGGTACAGCTGGCAGCCGGTGCAAACTGCAGTTATCAATCAAGCTGACAATACGATCACCGGCACACTTGCGCATCTGACAAAATTCGCTCTCATAGCATCAACGCAAACCCAGTCGCTCGCGATACCGCAAAACGTATCGGCAGCGATTGATTCATCAGGCTTTGTATCTCTGTCATGGACATACGCGAAAGATTCGTTGAGTTCGGTTCGATACAGCAAGGTCTATCGATCGACTGTGAAAGGCGAACTCGGCAAACTCGTAATCAACGCGGCGACGGAATCAAGATCTGTTGATGAATCGGCGAATCCGGGCAAAACATACTACTATACCGTGCGGAGCGTTGATCTGTATGATAACGAATCGACAAACACTGACCAGTCAATGATCAAAACGCCCGCTTCCGTGGCAGCAAAATCTATCACAGCTAAATCCGCTTCATTCGCGGACCGTCTCAAAGGAATGATCGTATTGCAGGTACAAGCCCGCGGCGAGGCCTACTACATCTACCCGAACGACGCGAAAGCGTATTACCTTGGGAGGCCTGCTGACGCGTTTGCGATCATGCGTAAGTTAGGGCTTGGCGCTAAAAACGACTTTATAAACGGGTATACGGAATATCCGAAAAATGTCTTGGGCAAAATACTCATTGATGTTGACAAAAAGGGACGGGCGCATTATGTCTATCCGAAAGACCACAAGGCATACTATCTCGGCCGCCCGCATGACGCATTCAAGATTATGCGAGAAAAAGGCTTGGGCATCAGCAATGATGATCTCTCACGGCTTGAGATCGTAAAGCTGTAGACTATGATATATGAAAGAGCAAATGATTACAATCTTAAAACGTCTCGATGAAGAGCGATATCCACCATCGAATGGTTGAAGAGAATACAAGCAGAGGTTGATGAACAAAAAGAAATTACTCGCCGCCATGAATTGATATTTGAAGACATCAAGCAACGATTGAATATATCTTTTTGAGGATTTACGGATGTATCACCGTTCCAACAAAATGCGTACCGGAAATATACTTGTCCAGGTTGGAAAAATTGTTGCCGTTTACAATGGCAACGGTAAGATCGAGCTTTTGAGCCAATCGTGAGGCAATCGGATCAAAAGGAGAATGAAGCCCCGGCTTCCATTTTGCAGGAAGAATGGCTCTGAATGCTTTCCATGTGATGTCTGTCAAAGGTTTCGCGTCCGGATTCAATCGCGGATCTTTATCGTATACGAAATCTATGTTCGTAAGATTTGCGATGCGTTTGATGCCAAAGTTCCGCGCGAGAAGAACGGCATCCATATCCGTACTGCAGCCCGGCTTCCAACCGGCCACAACCACAACAGGTTTTTTTATCGCAAGAGTGCGCGTGGGATCGGAGATTACTTCATGATGCGCCAGATGACCCATACTCACTTTTACCAGGTACGCATTCAACTCTGTCGTTCGTATCCCGATCCAGTCAAGTTCAACTTGCGCTGTTTTTGGCGCCACCTCGCGGGCGGCATCCTGATACACTCTGCAGGTTGATCCGCCTCCTACACTGATGGCAAACCGCTTGCCGCCGCGTATGTGCCTCGAGGCAAAGGAACGAAGATTCTTTAGAAATGTTCGATCTATGTCATCAGGGACGACCAAGGAACCGCCGATTGAGAGAAGGATTGTTTCGTGTTTCATACCGATTTTTTTTGCTCATATAACTTGAGCTTGTAGCAAAATATCACAAAAATATAAAAACGCCTAGTGTAAGGCGCTTTTATATGTATTGCCGAAAGCTTCGTTATCGCTTAACGGCATATCATGTATCAAAGATACAATTATGAATTGTATCCTCCCGAAGAACCGTAGTTCTGTCGGCCATACCCTCCGCGACTGCCGCCGCCGCTGCCATATTGGCGGCCACCGCCTGCCGGACGAGGCTGGAAAGGACGTGCTTCATTTACCGTAAGCGTCCTTCCGCTCAATTCCTTGCCATTCCACATTTCGATCGCCTTTTCGGCTTCTTCGTCGTTTTCAAATTCGACGAATCCGAAACCTTTGGAACGGCCGGAAAACTTATCTTTGATGATTGTTGCGGTTGAAACCGTACCTGCCTGCGAAAACGCGTCTTTCAACTCGTCTTCGGTCGTAGAATACGGCAATCCGCCAACATAAAGTTTTTTTGCCATGGTGTTTCGATGGTTTCTTTTACTCTGTAGTACGACCTTTGCGTCGTTTCATACTGTCGTAATTGTCACTCCATCGAAAGGAACCCCTGTCTCCGGCGACCTCCTTGGATAAACCTTGGATTGTTTGTAACACGTAAGAAACTTACTACTCGACTTAGATGATGACATACTATCAAATATGCGAAACTTGTCAATGCCGCCGTCTTTTGTATGCAGTACTGCAAGGGATACGACAAGACTTGCCATTTTCGGCAAGTCTTGCGCTTAATCTTACGGGTATCCTTTCAAGACCTATCGAGAGGAAAAGATTTCAGTGGTATTTTCAGATTCGCATGAACGCATGGTAAGTACGTTTGTCGCTGACCTTGAAATGGTATATCCTGACCTGCCTGCCGTCCATGTGCCGGCTCCATTCGGACTCACCGGCACTGCCGCAAGATATCCGCCGGTCACCAGACCTGTTAAATTCGCGCAATGAGTATCGCTCGTCACGTTGGTATCACACTGCGCGTTATTGTCATCACAGCCGGTAGCAGCGGATCCGTCATTGACCATATATACTTCTGCCGCCGTGAGTCCTGAAATCGCTGCCAAGTACGCCCCATCATTATCCACTTGATGCGTCTTTGCGGCAGCTAGTACCGCTGCAACATCAGAGGCGCGGCGCGCGTCACGAGTGTCCTGAAATCGCTGAAGCGGATTAAGCGCGACAAACGCCACTGCCGCAAGAATCGCGATAACAGCGATGGTAATAAGCAATTCAATCAACGTAAAAGCCTTATATCTTGCACTTACCTGCGTATCTTTCATGCGCATAAAACAAATTATAATGAGTAAACTCTATGTTCCCTATCTATCAGTATACCACATTTTATCAAATTTGTCATCCATACCGTGTGGATATGTCTCCATGCGAATTGAATAAGTACTCGAGTAATTTCAATCTGGGTTTGTGAGCTTGTGGATGGACGATTCCTTTCTTTCTTGTTCCGCACGCTGATACCAAAAAGCTGCGGCAATCAGAATGGCTCCTACAGTCAATACCATGACAAGCACGGCAATTTGCCGACGCATCCGTCTTTGCTCTTTTCTGATATCATGAAATTCCTTCATCTGCCCCGCATTGGCATCGTACGCTTGCGGCGCATCGCGCTTTCCATCTTCCTCACTTTGCCGGATTTCCTCCGGGGAAGATTGCAGCTTAGGCTCATGTTCATACTCATGCGCATTCAATCCATGAAGTGCCAGTCCTACAGATTCAATACTTGGCTCTTCGCGCGATGACTGAACACCATGCTCATCATCCTTGCCGATCCCAATGATCGGCTTTCCTCGCAGAGTTTCGATTCCAATGGCGTCGTGCATGTATTCAGGCAGACCCTTCAGTGCGCTCGTGCCGCCTACAAGGATAATTTTTTTAACGGTAATGTCATACGCATGCAGGACGTATTGGATAGCGGTATTGATTTCCGCAATGGCAGGATCAAAAAATGATGGGAGAATTCCGGCAAGGCTTGTGGGTATATCGGATAAATCCAAATCGTGCTTGCGTTTTTGCGCTTCATCAAAGGGCAGGCTTTCAATCTTCGCGATCGATTCTGTCAACGCGCTTCCGGCATTTCCGATCGAATGAACATATCGGATGCCCTTTGCGTCAAAAACAGATACCGTCGTGCTCGCGGCTCCAATGTCAACAAGGCAAAACGCATCGTCAAGCGTGCGCGTGGTCAACCCGCGCGCGGTGGCAAGCACCTCGCTGTCATAAAACGGCACTGTGATCCCCAGTCGGTGAAAGAACAGATCCCACTCTCGCAGCACCTCTTTTGAAGCAGCTATCAAAAGGATATCCGTGCCCTCATCAGAGTGTGACACTACGCGATATGCGTATATCAGATCGCGTTTCTCAACCGGAAAAGTCCGCAGGGCTTCCTCAAGAGCGCTTTTGTCGAGCTCGTTGTCTTTTTGCTTTGGCAGTCGCGCAAGGTGCGTATACAACTGGCTATCAGGTATGCCCATGATCGCGATGCGTCCTGATATCGGCGCGGGGTCAGCTTTTGCCAACGCATATTCGAATAACTCCTGGAGCTTTTCTGTGTCCCGTATCCGTCCCCGCGCAAGTATACCGGGCGGTATGGCAACCCGCGCGACAGATGAGACGCGCGGGTTGTTTCTATACTTTTGAAGTTCGACAATCGAAAGCGTATGGTCGGCAATATCGATCCCGACCACGCTTTTTGATTTCATTCTTTTGGTTCGTGCGCTCATGTTTCCCGCCATGATTGAATACTGATCAGACCGCTTTGAACACTCAAATCTATCGTGAGCCTCCGTGATGCATCGCCAACGACGCCTACGACAGATACGCTGCGCTGATTACCGCCGATATCAGTGATATCTATGGTACACGATCCTTGGGCTGTCGTGAATGTTATCGTGCCGCTCCCGACACCATACGAAGTGCTACGCCGTATCTGCCGCAACGTATCGTACGCGCATCCTTCCGTCGCGGCGTATGCTTGCTCACCTTTCGATGCGACCAACGAAAGGTCAGCGTCACCGATTCCGACACTGATGTTGGTAATCGCCGTGACGAATAAGGCGGCGGATACGATCATGACCGCGATGACAAGGGATGCGCCTTTCTGATGAATCATACTAGGTAAGATCATGGCCGGAGTAGTACAAAGCTATTGTATCGTTGGGAATAGTCATAATTGGGATCCCCGCCGGGATTGCGATAGGCAATCGTCAAATCAATCCCGATCCCGCCCCCGCTGCCGGGATATGACGTTTCGGTGAAGACTAGGTTTGTGATCGTGACACGGTTGCTCGTTAGGCTCACCGGAGATGAGTTCCCCTCTGTAATCTGAAGATCGGAATCAGGCGATACGCTCAAGATCGTGGGATCGAGAGATGGATCATCCATTGCGAGCGTGAGTACACCCGGATGCGCGCCGAACGTGGATGACGCGCTCTCGATAGATGCCGCGGATCGTATGCGCTTTGTGATAAACGCTGATGCGATCCGGGCCGCGTCGTGCACCTCTTGCGTAGCGTTGGTTTTTGCTCGACTGGATAAGACAGCTCCAAAAAATACGACGCTTGTAAATACGATGCTTGACAGCAGAGTGATCGAGAGTATGACTTCAAAAAGTGTAAATCCTGATTGGGAGCGCGTCATAGATGATGATACCCTATTATTGATAATTCACTATGACATCAGTCAACACAGGAGTGCTCGTGCCGTCACTGATAAATTCCGCGCGATATTGCACATACCGTTTGCCGCTTAATGCCACAGGTACAAGCGCGCCATCGGAATCCGTAAAATATCCCCCTATGCCGTCCGTGCCATACCAGTCGCTCCATGCTCCGGGGGAACCGTCCACGTAAGGAGCCGAGCGCAACTGAAAGCGAAGCACGCAAGGTGAAACGCAATCATCGCTCGCATCTGTCCACTCTAACGCGTTGATCGGTGAATCATCTTCAAGAAAAAATGCGGATGATTGCAGCGTGCCTGACAGCACGGTGACAGACTCGCGATAAAAACGAAGTACCGTACCGCCCACACCGACTGCCCAGCCAAGTTTTCTATTGGCAAACGAAGCGGCATACAGCGCTTGCGAACTTGGCGAGGCAAAGGTGATCCACGCGGAATCGCGATACCCGCGTATATCTCCGTTTGAGCCTACTGTCCATCCATCAAAACTAGCAGAAAATTCAATGCCGTTCCACTGCTCTGATCCCGTATCCGTATGCAATGACCATGATGAACCGTCGTAATGCCAGCTCTTACCACTCTGACCGCTTGCCCATAGATCGGCAGAAGTGATTACGTGAATCGACTGGATGGTATCGCTCGACGGTAGTGTCGAGACGGTCCACACTGATCCATCCCATCCCGCTATGCTGCCGTTGCTTCCTCCGACCCAACCGTCATTCGCTCCGGAAAATCCGATTGCATTCCATGTTTCGCTACCCGTATCCGTGTGGAGCGTCCATGATGAGCCGCCATAATGCCAGATGCGTCCGTTAGTTCCGGCTGCCCACACATCATTGTATGCGACCGCGGCAAGCGATTTAATATCAGCGCTTGCGGGAACCGACGATTCATTCCACACTGATCCATCCCATCGCGCTATGCTGCCATTGCTTCCTCCGACCCAACCGTTTGTGGAATCAATTACAGCAATCGCGTACCATGTCTCGTTTCCCGTATCGGTATGCTCGATCCATGAATCGCCGTCAAAATGAATGATTGTGCCGCTGTCGCCCGCGGCCCAGACATCCGTTGACGATAACGCGGATACGGCAAACAAATCTTGTGAAGTTGCGAGATTGTATTGTATCGTCATGGCATCAACACGAGGGCTCGCGTTCGGATCCTCTCCCCTATTGTATGTAAGACGATATTGAGCATACCGCGCTGACGGAGATGTGATCGGCGAACCATTGGGATTAGTCAATTCCGAGCTCCACGATGACCAAGAACCATCGGGAATTGCCGTTAAGCCTGTAC
>JACPHV010000045.1 GCA_016188385.1 Candidatus Uhrbacteria bacterium
GGATTTGGCTGCTGGTAAACCCCCGTGCTTGAAGGAGCTATGGTAGTACCTGATGCAAACGGTATGTTTCCCACGCCGCCGGACACAGACGATGATGCCGTGGGGCACGCGCTTTGCGGCGCTACGGAATATACGTCAAAGAAGTTAAGCGCGACGCGCGATGAGAGAGACAGCATCCAAACGCCGGGTGATACGCTCATGCAATAGGCGCCGTTTGCGTCAACATACGCTGACACCGATCCCGGCCCATCCTTCCGCCATGCTTCCACGATCGCATCCGCAACAGGCGTAGCATCAGGGAATCGAACGTATCCCTTGATCATAAATTGCGACGCGTACAACGTAAAATGCTGCTCTTTTGTTTCTGACGCGCTTATGCCTATGGTCACGGGTTCCGAGGAACGTATGCCTTGCTGCTTGGGAGAAGGGTGCGCTTGTACCACATAGGTATTCGCTTGAATATCGCGAAACGCGTACTCGCCGAAAGCAGTTGTCTTTGTATTGGTGAAATAGGTATTGGATGCGTTTGAGAGCGAAACAGTCGCATCGGCGATCGGCGATCCTCGATGATCAGTCACTTTCCCTTTGATCACGCTTGTACCGGCCGTTCCGCTCGCGCGCGTCGTAAACGTGTATGAATAGTTGCTATTGATGGTTTCTCCGTTATCGGATTTCAGGCCGCCGCGTATCAAAACTTCATACGTGGAATCCGGCTGCAGGGATTCAAATAATTGGAGCTGCATACCGTAGAGTGATGTTGTGATTGTAGCGTTCAGCGAGTTTGCGGCGCCGATTGCTTTTACCGTGATCGAGTCTTTTGACACGGAAGACGCCAAGAGCGGCTTGTTGAATTCCACGCTTACCATTGTATGAGTGGCAGGGACGCTCTTATTATCGGGACGCGGAAATAATGAATCAATCTTAATGCCAAACGGCGCGCTGACCGATGAGTGTTTTGTCTGGAATGAATAGATTGGCGATGACGCGGTATTGCCGTCATGGTCGCGAGATGTCACCGAGAAATAATATGTCGTGTTCGGCGTGAGGCCGGAAAGCTGGATGGAATGGTTATTCGCGTACGAGCCCGGTGTTGATTCTGCCGCGCTGCCGAATGATTGCGACGCGCCATAATCAACGCGAGCTGTTGCAGGTTTATTTGTCTGCCACGCGATCCAGATAGATTTCCCCTCATCAAACGAGCCGCTCGGATTAACATGATAGATCGTCAAAGGCTCTTGAGTTGGCGGCGGCGTAACAGCTGTTTGTCGAGGCAGAGTGACATGTTGGCGCACCGTGGTTTGCGCTGTGAGCGCTACGCCGGAGATTCGTGCAATACTGCCCAGATCGGATCGAGTCGTAGGAGGGGACACACCGATTTCGTACGTACCGGCAGGTATTCCGGGAAAAGCAAATTCACCATTGGCATTTGTCACGCCGCTCGCCCAATAATTTTGCGAAGCGGGTGTAGCCGTACCGGAAGACACTGCGGATGGAGTGCTCAAACCGACTGTTGCTCCTTGTACGAGAGATCCGTCCGGCGCCGTCACCACCGCGACAAGATACGCGTTACCCGGTGGAAACGTATTATTCGTCGGCGGCTGGGTGGGTTGCGCCGAAGCGGGCAATGTCTTGAATTGCAATTGCTGTGATGGAGCCGAAAGCATCCCTTGCGCGTTTTTCGCGTACGCGCGCGCGTAGTATATGGTCTCCGGCGCGAGCCCGCGAACCTCGATCCATGGGACAGTCGCGGAATCAGTGGCAAATGGCGATATCGTGCCATACTGTTGCGTTGACCCATATTCGAGCTGCAGAGTAGTTGATTGATCTGTCGTCGCCTCTATTTTTACGCCGTCGCGGAATATTTCCACAATTTTGATATTGGACAACACAGGCGCTCCTGGTGTTACGGGTGGAGTTGATGTAGCCGTGATCGGCGCAGTATCGGATAGCGTCGTAAATGAAAGATTGGGGAGCGTTGTTTTTAATCCGACCGCGTTTGTGGCAACAAGTTGATACGAATAAACAGTGGCTTTTGTCAGGTTTGACAGATAGATGCCAAGATTGGAAAGTGTATCGCTGTTCACCGTAATCTCCGGACTGGAGACAAGCACTCCGCCGTCAAGGCGATATTCCACCTTAGCCTTCCCCGGTTCATCAAGTTCAAACGATATGATGACGGACGTCTGCGTTATGTTTGTGGCGCGGGCATTGGATATCACGGGCGGTGTCGTATCCGGCAGGGATGTTGTGCCGGTGAATGTCGTATTCAGAGATGAAGCAAGTCCGCCAGCATCATACGCGCGTATGGCGATATAGTAGGTAGCGCCTGGCGTAAGCGCGTTGATCGTATGGGATTGGAGAGTACCACCCGCCACTGGCGTAGGCGGGGCGGGAGTTGACGAAACTAATGCTCCTTGCCAGTCAGTTTCCGTTTCAATAGGCGTGATCTTATATCGTATTTCATAGCGAGAAGCGGGTTGGGGCGTTGAGTCGATTCCCGGATCCCACGGCGCAGTCCAGGAAAATGTCAAGGATGAATTGGCGACAGAGTCGATCTTGAGTCCCGTCACTTGCGGGGGCGGGAAGGTATCAGTCGGGGTAGTGGCGGTTTTGATATCCCAGACGCCCGGCAGATTGGATGCATTGCCTGCCGCGTCATACGCAAGCACGCCAAACCGGTATGTAGTGTTTGCTTCAAGCCCTGATATGGTGAGCGATTGTGTCGTGCCCATTGTGCTTGGAAGAGTGGGGGCGAATGTGAGTTGCGCGGCCGGAATTTCTGCGGCGCTATTCCAGTATCCTCCATCGGAAGGGCTTTGGAACAGCGTGCCCCCGTGCTTTTGATATTTTACCTGGTATCGTGCGGGACCCGGACCGGAATGCCATCCGTCGTCTCCCGGAGTTTTCCAATTAAAGGTGACGGCGGTATGCGTTGAGTTAACCGTAGCTGCTGATCCGAGATTTGCCTTTCCGTCAGCGACATTACCCGGTGGTATCGTATCAGTCGTGAGCGTGGAAAATATATAATCTTGCGAAGATACTCCATCAGTAGATTCCGATCCATTCGCAGGCCATGATACAATCTTATAATGATATGTTGTGCCGGGGGCTAGATTGCTCAATCGCGTGATCTTGCCGCAATCGGAAGCGGCCTCTTCTTGAAACGCAAACCCGTATGATGTCGTGAGTCCGTAATATACTTTTCCATACCCCGAGCCGCTCAATGTGAAGCATACGGTGACACTCGTGGATGTAAGATCTCTGATCGATACAGTAGAGCTCGTGATGGTATCGGCAAATGCCACGGGGGTAAGTGTTGTAAACATCATTGCTCCAATGCTTATTGAAGCGATTATTTTTTTCACTCTGCGCATAGAATATTCATTATAGTAAGACATTGTCAGTATAGCAGGTATGCCGACAACTTTGAGAAGCCTTGGGTGTGGATAAGAGCTTTATAACATCTATATTGAAACAAGCCATTATTAATGCTACATTTATGATGATTGAGATAATTGTAAATGTAATTATATTAAAAGCGGCAGATGATATAAGGTGGACTGGTTTGTCTAGACAGCTTTTTATCCCCGCCTGGCTTCTCAAGTAAAAAAATTGAGGCTATCCTGGAAAGGGACAGCCTTTGTACTACTGCGGCGACAGGAAAACGGTGGCTGTCCCCGTTTTTCCGATTTTCCATGTACGAATAGTCTGTATGTATGTGTCTTGTACAGATGGTTGCGAGAAAAGGAAAACAGTGATAGAGTGAGCGTATATGAAAACCGCGACAGATTGTGCCATCTCACTTAACGTAGAAGACAAGGAAATCCTTGACCGTCTCGGTATTATTGCTGTCTATCTCTTCGGTTCTCGCGCGCAAGGAGTTGCCAGCCCTCTGTCTGATTTTGATTTTGGCATTCTCATGCATGACGATACATTTTTATCCGCCAAAGAACAGGCCGTGTATTCAGCGCTGTACAGTATTTTTTCATCGTATATAAAGCCGGAGACGCAAGAAGCCGACGTTATTGATATTGTTTTTCTTCAAAGTCAACGCGTACCACTTGAATTAAAAGCATATATCATAAGCCATGGCACACTCCTTTATGATAGCAAGCCATTGACGCGAGCGACTATCGAAGAGAGAATCCTATTGCAGAATGCTGACTTTGCCCCACTCAAAGAAGAGATGAGGCAGACATTGCTTTCGCGTTTATAACTATGAAGAATCTTCCACTGCAACGAGCATCAATCGAGCCGCGGCTTGATGGCATCCAGCGCGACCTTGTTTTACTGGAAAGATATAGCGAACTTGCTTTCAAGGAATTTAATGATCCCGTGATTCTCGATCGGACGCATCTGCGGCTTAGATTCGTTCTTGAGGGCACTTATCACATCGGTGCCCATATTCTTTCGCGAATTCCTGGTGGACGCTTCACTGAATATAGAGAAATTGCGCAAAAACTTGGAGAGTATGGAATTGTACCGCGCGAGTTTGCGCAACAGAAATTGGTTCCCATGGCAGGGTATCGAAACCGGCTGACGCATCTTTATGCGCAGGTATCCGTCGAAGAACTCCATGAGATTTTAAAGAATCATCTTGGTGATGTTGTTTTTTTTATCAAACGAATAAAAGATGTTCTTGAAGCGCCAGAAAAATTCGGACTCACGATTGAATGAACTCTAGTATGAATAGGTTTGCTCTCATCATACCGAACGGGTGCACGACCTTTCGTTACTCCAAGAGCTCGCCGCGCTTCTTCCGGAACGGGCAAGCTGCCGCCTCTCGTTAAACAATCTGCGAGAGGATCTTGGCGTTGCTCATAAGACCGTGAGCCATTGGATGGATGTGTTTGAGAGATTTTATTATCATTTTCGTATTACGCCATTCGCGACCAAAACAGCAGCCTCGCTTCGCAAGGAGCCAAAACTCTATGTATGGGACTGGTCGGTGGTGGAGGATGCTGGAAATCGTTTCGAGAATATGATCGCGTCACATCTTCTTAAGTTTGTTAATTTTTTATATGACACGCAAGGATACAAAGCGATGGTGCACTATATGCGGGATCGTGATGGACGCGAAGTTGATTTTTTGATAACGATTAATCAGAAGCCATGGTTTGCCGTTGAGGTAAAATATTCAGAAACCGCTATCTCGCCACATCTTTCCTATTATATGCAACGCGCTCGGATTCCATTCGGATATCAGGTTGTCGCAACGCCAGGGATTCATCGGATAAGAGATTCAATTCATGTGATAAGCGCCAGTCGTTTTCTTGCGGGGCTTGTGTAAGGGATAAACGGTGACTGTCCCCGATTTCCACATATATGCTAATTTTTAGAAAAATTGGGAAAATTGGTGTCACGTCCTTTTTATGAGACTTCTATGCAGGATATTTTGAAAAATAACATTGCTCGAATCGCGCTCATTGTCATTGGTTGCATCGTTGGTATATGGGGCGGGGCACAGCTTCTCGGTGACTTGAATTTTGGAAGGAATGAAGAAACGCGCGGCAGCATTGAACAGATAAGGGAGATCGCAAAAAAATCTGCAGTAGCGTTTGTGCCGTTCGAGAATAAGTCTCTCGGTTTTCGAATGCAGTACCCCAAAAATTGGGAAACGGGAACGCAAGACGGCTTGCCATATTTTAAAACGGAGGAAAAGCAAGCCACCTTAACTGTTGTGTATAGCTTTGATGTGCTGACACGGGATCTAACCGCGGATGAATTTTTTCCAGAGGTTAGGGATGCCATCTTCGAGTTCTATCGCACGGAGAACATTCCCGTAAGCACTGTGAAGGAGGGGCCGACGTTGATGGGTGGTGCGCCCGCGTATGAATGGGAAATTGAGTATGTTCGTGAAGGGAAACCATATGTTGCAACGCAGGTATGGACAATCAAAGACAAGAAAGCGCACTATCTTATATTTACCAGTCTTGCAGACGAGTCTCGCGGTGCGTTCTACCCGATATTTTTAAAAATGGTGAAGACGTTTGAGCTTTTTTAGAATCAACAAGACTCGTGCAGAAACTGGTGCAGAAACGCAGCAGAAACGCAGAAACGGGGACAGCCACCGTTTTTTACAAGGGCGACAAGACGATCAACGAGCTCGCGGGCATCCACGAGGTGCGCCCAACCCAGATTTCTGAATGAAAAAAACTTGTTACCGACAGTCTTGCAAAAAAACCGAAAAATTGACAGTGAATAATCTGTCGGGCTATACTTACGATATGAGGTCATATAAATAATTTTGATTATGCAGCGACAAAATGTTCAGGAGGTCATAAAAGTTGGTCCGAACCGACGTGTGATCCTCCCGCCATCTTTATTTAAGCAGATGAACCTGCAAGAGGGAGATGTTTTTGAGGTGCAAACAGCTCAAACAATGCTCATTCTTTCACATAAGAGCTTTATTGACTCGCGGATCGATGAAGGGCTGAGTGATATTCGCGCTGGTCGTAGGCACGGTCCATTTTCAACTGCAAAAGAAACACTTGATTTTTTGCATTCTCGGAGAAAGACAAAAAAAAGTAAAATGTAGGCCATGCGTCTTGAGTTCTCTGATCGTGCAATGCGCAGCTATGGGGTGGCTCCAAATTCTGTATGTAGGGCATTTGACAAACAAGTGCTTTTTCTTTTGGCTGATTTACGCCATCCGTCACTTCATGCCAAAAAGTATGATGAGGCGCGCAATATCTGGCAAGGACGAGTAAATCGCGATTGGCGATTTTATTTTGTTATAGAGAGGGGTGTGTATTACATTCTCGATATCATGAGGCATCCGAAGTAGGTAGATAAACGACACCAAGGATCTTTTTGGTGTGAATAAAATGCGCTTCGAGATTGCGCGGCTAAGTATCAATCCCCGCCTGTGGATAAACCGCCATTGCGTGTCAAACAGAGGAGCCGTATAATAATCGCATAAACCTAACGGGTTCCCATGCCCATCTTTCAAGTATGAAGCGACTTGGCAGCCAGCAGGCAAGCACTGTTGTGCTTGCGGCTGTTTCGATCTTGTTCATAGCGATATCTTCGGTATTTTCCGCAGAAGTTTTTGAACCCCCCGCATGTCCTCCGCCTAACTGCCAACCTACGGCAGCGATCGGAGGACTTTTTGCTGTATTAAGCACTGACGCGATCGCTTCTCCATTTAACGGTTCGGTCATCATCGGCGGATTGGAAGGGGCAAATGACGCGAAAGTCGGCATCGGTACCGGCGGAGATCCTTCTTCCACGCTCCATGTGATGAAGGCTGGATTCGCAGATGCTGGCTCAACCCACAACCTCGCGCATTTTGGATACGAGCCGAACATCACCGGCAACCGTCAGCTTCTCATTCAACAGTGGGGTAATAAAAACACAACAAGACAA
>JACPHV010000044.1 GCA_016188385.1 Candidatus Uhrbacteria bacterium
CGTCATACATGGAAATGGAGGCTGACCCCATTATTCCACCATTATTCACATTATTCCCACCGTCCCACTTAGAATTCTCGGTATGTTGTATCGTTTCGACGATCGATTTTTAACAAATAGATATCCCCGAGATAAAGTCGAAAGATAATCCTCAGTCGGCCTTTACGGATTCTAAAGACATCAGCATGACCCTTGAGTTTTGTTATGTCCATTCCTGAGGTCTTACCTACTCGAAGTCTTTGTAAAAGAACCCCCAGTTGCTCTTGCTCTTTTTGTGTCAGTTTGGCAAGCGCCTTCTGGATTTTATCCATAGACTAGAGCCGCGCAAGCACATCTTCAAGCTTCACTCCGCCTTTCCTGATTTCCGTGAAATCAATCACTGGCTCCCATGAATTTTCTGCTTCAACGGGGCAAATCGTAAAGATAGGTTTTGATTTTTTCACGACGACAAATGACTGTCCTTTGTGAACCTGACTCACATAGCGTTCCATGTTCTCACGAAGGTCTTTGAGACCAATAATATTTTTCATATCCAACAGTCTATATATAATACTCTAAGTTTACCTTAAGATAAACTTCTGTCAAGAGCTTTCACGGTCTTTTTCCAATTAATTGGAATTAATGGGGACACCGTTTCTGCCCATTTCTGCGACCTCCGTTCTACCGCTATACTATGGGCCCGTACAACACGATTAGACTGCCATAAGACGATGCATTTTTCAAGAGCGATTACCCATGAGGTACTTTTTTTCAATCTGGAAACGGGCTACAGCATCCAATACATCGGCCGCATTATTCCCTTCAACGTCCTCGAGATATTCCGCGATATCGAAGGAACGTGAACCGGCGTCATAAATACAGCAGCGTTCGATCGCGTAGGGGAGCGCGGCCGCTTGATGCGCGATGTATTCCTGCGCAAGTGTGGCGGGTGAATGAAGAAGGTCGGTACCCGGCAGCACGATGGAGAGCCGCGAATGTTCATCAGCCACGCCGAATATGCCTTCGTAGTAGATTACGGCGCTACCGACGTATGTAGGAAATTGCGCGCGGCACTCACGGTCGATCCTTTCGATGATCTGAATGGCGCACTCACTGCCGATGGTGAAAAAAGTAAATCCGCTGATTGATTTTTTTTGCTCCCGCGCGACTTCGATAATGCGCAAAAGCGCGTGTTCCAAGCTCACGCCGGTCGCTACAACATCGCCAAAGATGATGTGAGCGTTATCAGGCAACGAAATCTTTTGATAGCGATTTTCCGTGATGTGCCAATCACCATTATTGTCGCGAGCGCGCTGCGACGAGATGAACGCAGTACCATGCGAGTTCCACCCGTACGCGTGGTGCAGAGCGTCACGCAATCCATAATTAAGGCCGCCGCGCAGTATATTGAGCACGACGGCTTTTGCTTCGATGGGAATCTTATCGGGAAGCGAGTGCAAGACTGTAATGCCCGCATCACGAAGAAGATCGGTATACTCGACACCGTAGATAAAGGGATCAGAGCAAATCGCGCGCGTCTGCGGAGTAGATGCGACATAGCATACAACCCCAGACTCACGAGGAATAGCATAGAGCGCGAGTTGATCGGTACGGATGATTTCGATCATAAAACTTTTGGGATGAGGAGAGAAATATATACAGAAATCATCCATGCTCCTTCGCGGAGCTACCTCTTGATATCTTTTGCTAATTGCTCGCGAAGTATCTTTGCTGCGCGATGTTTCGCTCGCAGCGGACTCATATCACGTTGTGAAACAGATACTGGCTCAATGCCGAAGTGATCCGGAAACCTGATGGTAATCACACATTCTTTTGAACCGACGCGATCTTTATACGCGCAATTGATGTGAAAACCGCGTTGAACGCAAAAAGTTTCAAGCTCTCCGTAATAATCACGGCTCGAATCAAATGAATGTCCAAAAAGCTCGTCTGCAAGCTCGCGTGCCAATGCCAGCTTTTCGGCTTCTTTTTCGGCATCACTGTTGTCTTGATTTCTTCCGCCGGACTGTTCGCGTCGTGTCATACTTGTCAATCTCGCGTGTTCTTTCACCCCCTTGCCAATCTGGTGGACAATACAGGATTCGAACCTGTGACCTTCCGGATGTAAACCGGACGCTCTAACCAACTGAGCTAATTGTCCGTAAAGATTGGTAAGGGGGCAAGACTGAATAATCGTCGTTACAGATAACTCTGTATCGCATCCCGTAGTTTCTTTGCTTCCGCGCGGGCGGCTTGCGCAAAATTCTCTCCCTGTGAAGCAAAGATGATGCCGCGAGATGAATTGATAATCATACCTTGTCCCTTGCTATTTTTCCCTGCCTTTACGGTTTTTTCACAATCGCCGCCCTGCGCGCCTATGCCGGGAATTAAGATCGGCATGTCTCCGACAATCGCCCGCACCTTGGCAAGTTCATCGGGATAAGTTGCTCCGACAACAACGGCACAATTACCGTTTGTGTTCCATTCGGCAGCGACGCGGCGCGCCACGTGTATGTAGAGCGGATCACCGTCTGATACCAAGTCTTGAAACTCGCCCGCGCCGGGGTTGGACGTACGGCATAACACGATACAGCCTTTTTCTTTTTGGTCAAGGAATGGAAGCAACGCTTCTTTGCCCAAATACGGATGAAGGGTAATGGCGTCAAAGCCGCCAAGTTCAAATGCGGCCTCAACATAGGCAGCGTTGGTGGAACCGATGTCGGCGCGTTTCGCGTCAAGGATAAGCGGGATGTCCGGATACCGTTCGCGGGAATACGCGGCTATCTCGATAAGCGCTGTGATGCCATCCGGGCCGGCTGCTTCGTAGTACGCGCTCTGCGGCTTGAACGCGCATGCATATTCCGCTGTCGCATCGATGATCGCTTTGGTAAATTCAGTAATCGTTTCACGCACATCACCGTTTTTCAGGTGATGGGGGATCTTATCATAATCGGCATCAAGGCCGACGCACAGAGCAGTGCCGCGCGCCCACCGTGCTTGGAGGAGTACAAAAAAATTTCGTCCATTCATACGCTTTGGAGTATAGCAAACAGACATTCTGACGTAAACAACCAGTAACGATATGTACACACGGGATGTCTTCGTGGTATTCTCTACGATACTACGATATGGAACTCTGGGTACTCCTCGCCATTGCAGGCGGCATAGGATCAAACATCTTCAATTTTCTCACTCGCTACGCATTGAGAGACGGCGATGATGCCGTCACGTTCGCGTGGCTTTTTGAATTGATCCGCGGCGTGATATTCGCTGCCGCGGTTTTTACCGGCCCTCCGCAAACAGTCACCGTGTGGGGAGGAGCTTTGCTCTTCGTTGTCGGAATCATAGAAGTCGTATGCATTTACCTGTATATGAAGATGCACTCGTACGTTCATCTATCCATATCCGCCGTAATTATCCGCATGAGATTGATATGGATCCCGATTCTTGCGTTTGTTTTGCTCCACGAAGCCTTGCAAGCACATGAGTACATAAGCATCTTTATTCTATTCACCGGTCTGTTGATAGCCGGCGCTCCGCATAAGCTCAAACATGATAAAGGAGTGCAGTATGCTTATATCTTCTCTTTTTTTGGCGCGCTGCTCGCCGTGACGATGAAAATGGCTTCAGATTTGTTTTCTCCTTCAATGATAATCTTTGCCATGTCCTTGCCGAGCATTGTCGTGCTTCCGCTTCTCTTAAAGCAACCGTGGGGAAAAATACGGGGACTGGCAAATGAACGCCTTGCCGCCAAGATCGGCGTCGCATTGATCAATGCCGGTTCGTTTTATCTCTACGCAGTCGCTCTGCGATGGGGATCCGTCAGTATCGTGCAAGCGATCTATCAAAGTATGATGATTTTTTCGATCATTCTGGGAATCGTGTTGCTCCGCGAGCGAGAGGATATTCTCCGCAAACTGATCGGGACTGCCATCACTCTGGCGGGTATCAGCGCGCTTACGCTTTTTTCTTAAAGAGATTTCTTCATTCTCCTTTGTTCGAACACGCGGCGAAAGAGAGGAGCATACATATCGTCATGGAGCGGGATGCGCAGCTCGTCGGGATGAGAACGCGCGCGGAATTCGACTGGGGTATCCGTCATGATCGCAAGCGGCTGGCATTCGCCGCCTTCACCCATGGTGCAGACTGCCGCGGCGGCAAGACTGTCAGCGATATCAACGCGGGTGACACGAAACGCGCGCCCGCACAGATCGCGTTTTTTACGATAATCTTTTATGCCGAGAAATCCGGCATAGCCAAGCGCCATGCCTATCGTGCCCGCGCGCAACGGCAAAGTGCGGCTGTCCGTGATCAGGATGCCCAGATCTTTTACGCGGTACGCGCGGCAAAGTGTTGCGCGAAGTTTTGACGCAACGTTCATGCTGTCAGTCGGCAAAAGAATGATCTTGCCGTCTGCGTTTGATTCATCAATACCGGCTGATGGCATAACGTCGCCATCTTTGATCGTAAGCCATGCGTGCGGCGTTTTAAGAGCATACTCGCTTTCGGCGCGAATGATTTTGTCTTTTTCTTTTTCCGTAGAAGCGTGCGCGGTGCGCCTTTGCGAAAGCGCGACAATTTTGGAAGTGATGACAATAATGGATTCTGCTCGCGCGCTCGGGATATGCTCTAAGATGAATGCCGCGATCGATCCGCCTTCTTGGAAGATGCCTGTTCTTACGGGAGTGATGCGCATAGATAATGAAGAAGGATGGTGCCGGTACGATTAAGCCTGCGGATCGATGCGAGACGGAGCGGCAGTGTTCTTTTGAGTCCGGCGATGAGCGGTGTCCCGCGTCCGAAAAGGAGCGGCTCAATCGTAAGATAAAAATCATGGAGCAGTCCGTGCCGTGCCATCAGACCGTATACGGATGAGCCGCCGAGCACGGCGACTGAACGATACTGGCTGAAAAGCGCGGCAAGATCCACTCCCGCGGGATTGACGAATGTGACGCTGCCATAACGACGCTTCTTGGAAGTACGGCTCGTGATCACATATGTCGTACGACGGCGCAAGGATCGCGCGGCTGTTTCATACGTATTACGACCGACTACGACCGCATCAAAACCCGCAAGAGATTTCTGAAAAAAACGCTGATCTTCTCTGCTCGTCCATGAAGGCAACGATGCCTTGCGCAAAGAAATTTTTCCGTCCGCGCTCATGGCGGCAAATGCGGTAAAACGCGGACGCACCGGCGATTGACGACCTCTACGCTGCGGGATTACCGGTGCGTTCATAACGGCGGCGCAGGAAAGGGAGAAGATAACGCTCGTCAATCCATACACCTACGCGAAAGGGGGTTCTGGACGCTATCAAGGACAGCACGTTAGCGGCCGCGACAAACGAAAAGGAAATTCCGACTGCGAACAAAATCCGTTCAATCGCTACAATCGGGATAAGCGAATTCCATACTGATACGGGAAGGGCAAATGCCCATATCCAGAGAGCGCCACCGACCGCGTGGGCGCTGAACGTAGCTCCGAGAGCGCGGATGAAGAGAAAACGATCGCGGAAAAAATGCGCGGCGATCGGGATAATCCAAAACAGAGAGAAATACCAAACCTGGCGCCCGATGGGATGAGCGAGAAAGGCGACAATCGCGATGAATGGAATGATGAGATCAGCGCGTGTCTTGCGGGCAAAATAGAGTACCCCGAAAATCATCGGAAAAAATCGTATGATAGTACCGATATCTTGCACAACGGCGCCGTGCAGAAAGAAATTTGCCACCTGCATCATCAATACGGTGATCGCACCGGGAATGCTGCCCAAAAATGCGCCCGCGATCGGCGCGAATGAATCATAGACGGTAAAAGTTGCTTTGGACCCCGCTACATGTGCAACCGGAATCTGCAACGCGATAAGACCTGCCACGAAAAACAACATAAGAAAAAATATTTTCGGGGCACTGCCGTAATTTTTTTTCACTCCTTTGTTATCGGATGTTTTCATGGATGAAAAACTGGGAATCATATGTGTATAGGTGCCCAGGAGAGGACTCGCCTACAAGTTTCATCTCGCCGACGCTCGATGAACTCGCAGGCCGCTGCTCGCGGGTCCGATGACTATCGGACCATCGCTCCGCCCTTCTCATCCTCACGCAGCAGAAACAGTTCTGCTGCTTCCTGTTCAACTTTCGCTTCGCTCAATTTGCCCAGGAGAGGACTCGAACCTCCACGGGATTACTCCCACATGCCCCTCAAGCATGCGTGTATAGCCAATTTCACCACCTGGGCATATTTTATTGAATGCTTGCATTGTAGAGAATCGCACTGCGAAATGCAAGAGTAAAAACCGCTCGGTTTAGACGAGCGGTTTTTCTTTGAGTTTCTTTTTGGAAGTGCGGGTATAGTGGAGTTTCGCTCGGCGCACTTTTGCCTGTTTGACTTTTTCCACTTTGACGATCGATGGCAAATGGACCGGAAAAATCTTTTCTACGCCGATGCCGTTGGAAATCTTGCGAACCGTGATGGTGGCAGACGGACTATCGCCGCTCTTGCGCTTCAAGACAAACCCCTCAAATACCTGAACGCGCTCTTTTTCTTCGCCTTTTGGGTTGATTTCTTTAATCTTTTGGTGGACTCGGACCGTCATTCCCGGCTTTACTCCGAAAAACGCATGTTCTGCTGGCATATATAATATAGGAAGCTTACAGATAATTATGAACCGTAGCAAGATTCAGACGTTACACTCGCGTGACAAGCTGGTGCGGATGATAGCAAAGACCGCGGCAGCTGTCAACGGACAGTGCGAAGCAGTTCGAGAACCGCTTCGAAGTCCTTACCGGGCGGACAGACATATTCTTGCCACTGGTTCTTTTCATCATAAAACCCGAGTCGGGTTGCGTGCAGCATGAGCCGCGTGTTTGTCAACGTCTTGATCTTTTTTGGAACATAGATCGGATCGCCGACCACCGGGTGATCATAGGCAAAAAAATGCACGCGGATCTGATGGGTGCGGCCTGTACGTGGAGTGACGCGGACAAGCGAGTATCGGGAAAAGTGTTCTTCAAGCACGTAATGAGTCTCTGCGTGCCGCGATCCGACACTGCTCTTTGCCGCGATCCGAGGCGAATGGCGTGAACGGCCGAGCGAAAATGTGATATCGCCTTCACTCCGCGGCATCTCGCCGTATACAAGGACTAGATATTCTTTTTTTACCTGCCGCAGTTTGAATTGCTTTTTCAAAACATCAAATGCTTCTTGCGTTTTTGCCGCCACCATCACCCCTGACGCATCTTTATCGAGCCGATGCACGATCCCGGGACGCAGAGGGTCGTCACCAACTTTTTTTATTGGCGGATAATAAGAAAGAAGAAAGTCAACCACTGTATACTCTTGGCTCTGTGCCGTTGGGTGCACGAGAAGGCCTGATGGCTTATTCAAAACAATGTACGCATCATGTTCAAAAAGGATAGCGGGAGCAACCTCAACTCCTCGCGCGGATCCATCATGTGCCAATACTCGGGAAGCGATTTCTTGAGCGTCAATGACGTCGCCGGATTTCACTCGGTAATGCTTCGTAAGCGTCTTGTCGCCGATGCGCACGAGACCCATGTCAAAAAATTGTTTCTGGATTTGAGAACGCGAGATATCTGAACATATCTCTTGCAAAATCCGGTCAACCCGCTTTCCGGCCTGATCAGGCCCGATTGTAATCTTCATGAAAATTTTTCATCAAAAATCGGGTAGCGTCTCGCTTTGTCTTTATGACTCCTGCCAACTGTTCTTCCCGTACGGCAAGAAGTATCTTCCCGATCCGTTGTCCTGGCGGAAGAGAAAGGATACGCATCACGTCTTCGCCATTCACTACAGGCCTTGGCAAATGCGAACCTTTTGCTCGGCTGAAGCGGACAAATCGCGCTAACCGGCGCATAAATGCTCGGTATGTGCCAAGGCTCGAAGTTCCCGACTTCTGCTTTGACGCGTAAGAATCAACCCACACAAGCTGAAGCAATGTGTGTCCGAGCGCCGCGTCGCGGAAAAAATATTTTTCGATCGTATTATTGCGCAACTCTTCGACCGTGGTGTTTAACAAAAGCAAATGATTCTTTACCAGCCACGCCACCGCATCGGGGTCAATGGCGCAATCAGGCACAGTCCGAATGCGCAGACGCGATAGGTGCTCGCGCGCGATCCGCGCTCCGATCCGATCATGTCCGTCAAAACGCACGCGATCCACACCGTCACGCTCCGGCGTTTTGAGTGCGAATGGTTTGCCTATGTCGTGAAATAGCACCGCTAGAATGAGCAGGGGCGATACCGAAAGATCGTACGAAGGATAATACTTCTGTAAAGATATGCTCGCCCGCCGGAACGCTTTGCTCAATAGCGCGCGTAACGCAAGGCGCGTATGCGTCCATACGTCTCCTTCGGAATGCCATTGCTCTGGCTGCGGGCATCCTTTCATCGCGATAAGATCAGACACGATGGTGTCAAAAACGTGATAGCGATCGTACAGGTCAAACGCGCCGACAGGGTTCGCTGCAAAGGCGCGCACCATCTCGCGCGAAATCACTTCATACGGCACGACGCGCACGACATCTTCATCGCGCGTGCTGCCTTGATGCGCCTCGGGACTTACCACGCGATTCAGGGCGTGCATATCCCTCGACAGCGCCTCGGCCGTATTCTTCTCTATGGAAAAACGGAGCGTGCAACAAAAACGGATCGCCCTCAACATTCGAGAGTAATCTTCACGAAACCGCTCTTCCGGTTCCCCGACAGTACGAATACGTTTCTTGCGCAGATCGACAAGTCCGCCAAACGGGTCAATGATTTTTTTTGCTCCAATGTCATAAGCCAAAGCGTTGATCGTAAAATCTCTGCGCGCAAGGTCAGACTCAATCGGAAGCGCGGGATCTTGGATGATATGAAAATCCCGATACTGCCCCGTGCGCAGGATTGGCTCTTCCGTGCGCGGCAGCGCGATATCAAATGTCTCGAGGCTGCGTGCCGCAAAATCCTTGGCGGCTTTCCCTTTCGGGATAAATTTCAATACCCCAAACCGCTTGCCGACGAGATCAACCCGACCTGATTTGGCGAGGAACGATTGCAGTTTTTTTAGTGGAATGCCTCGTACCACAAAATCGTAATCCTTGCAGTGTCGTCCTATGAGAATATCGCGCACCGCGCCGCCGACCAGGTAGATTTGGGCGGTTTTGAACTTGCGCTGCAGCTTTCCTATGAAAGAAAACGCCTCCTTGCGGCGGATGAGACGTATATGCGCGTGAAGTTTTTGCATGCCAGTAAACGTATGCATAGAATATGGGGAGTATATCAGCCAAATCCGATTGACACAATACGTAATTTTTGCTATAATTATAAGAAAGTAAAGCTCTTAAGTGAGAAAAAACATTGAATTTATAACAGAATGGGCGGTTAGCTCAGTTGGTTAGAGCGTTACATTGACATTGTAAAGGTCAGAGGTTCGACTCCTCTACCGCCCACCAGGATGCTCTTATAGGGGCCGTTAGCTCAGTTGGTAGAGCACCACATTTGCAATGTGGGGGTCAGGAGTTCGAGTCTCCTACGGTCCACCAGCGCGCGTACATCATAAAATTAATCATAAATGTCATCTATGGCACCGACCACCATGCTTGATAAAAACCTTTTACAACAAAATATCATTACCTTGCTCGGTTTGCAGGACTTGCCGTCAGACCGGCAGATAACGCTCGTTGAACGAATCGTGGAATTAGTAGAAAAACGCGTGACGCTTCGGCTGATGGACGAATTGGATGAAGAGCAGCTGAAAAAAGCAAGCGCTATTTTTTCGACGGGCACAGACGAAGAAAAAACAGCATTTTTACAATCGATTCCAAATCTCCAGCAAATGCTGGAAGAGGAGGTGCTCAAGATCAAGCAAGAGCTGCTTAACGAAACGCAAAAAATCGAACGCTAGCATTTATTGGCAAACTGCCGATACTAACACACCAATAACTATGGCGAGACGAGGTGAACACACCGGAGGAGAAAGCGCGAAAACGCAAGGACCCTCAAAGGATAAGGCGGATCGCAAGGCGCTTGCAAAACAAGAGACTGCCAAACGGGCTGCTCTCGGAGCAGAGGCAGTAAAAACGCCGATGCCTGAAGCCGCTCCGCGCCCAGCGAATCCGGAACATTCACAAAAAGCTGCTCCGCCGGAATCGCCAATAGAATCCGTGCCCGCGGGCGTGGTGGCAGAAACGCCGAACGCGGCGGATACGAGCGCGCCCGCTCCGGCTGTCGCTTCAACCGCCGATGAAGAACGCGAACGCGCGATTAACGCGGCATTCGATCATGCAAAATCATCATTTGAGGCCGCGCAACAAACGGGCGAAGGATTTCGACTCAAAGGGACGATTGCAACCACAATCGGAACGCTTAAAAAAAGACACGGCACGGAGGCTGTCGCCGATCTCTTGCAACGGCTCGAACGCGAGGGCGTGAGGGATAGAGAGGAGGGAGCGAGCAAACCTGAAGAAAGCCCAAAAAGCGAACCGACGGATATCGGCTCATTGGAAAATGGAATAAAAGAAGGAGAGGAGCTCCCCCTGCTTGATCTTCACTATGACCAAAAAAAAGCGAAATGGGTTGTGGTTGAGAAACGGACCGATGCGCAAGGCAATGAGTCAACTCATGACGCGCCGTCAGTCTATCAAGACTGCGTCTTGGAAATCAACGATGAGCTTGGCGGAGATTATCTGGAAGACAACGCGCATAGGAAAACGTATGTTGCGTTGCTGAATCAGCTAAAAAGAGAACTGGCGGGTACCCGTGTCTCTCTCATTACCGATCGAAGCGGCGCGGGAAGCGTGACGGCGGCATACCGCGATACAGAGCGCAGCGAGGATATTGGAACAAAGAAAGGCTCTCGCATATCCGCGCAAAAGACGGCAGTGCAGCATTTACGAGACAGCATCGTCAGAGACACAGCAATACCTGAAATCATAGAAAACCTCGGGCGTGGGCTCACAAGCGAAATGAATGTTTATAAAAGCAAAGCGCGAGCGGCTGCTTGGGAACATATCAAAATCGGTCAGGGCGAAGGTACGATTGTAGTGCGAGGATCCGTGAGCTTTGGCGGCCACACGGTAGAGCTCGGTGATGAACACGAGTATTCAATCGAATTCCTTGCGCGTCTTGCGGGAAAACAACCCCAAGCCCTGTCCGGCGACGAAATCCTCGCGTATGCGAAAGCCGCAACCCTCGCCGCCCTTGCGCGCGACACTCGATATGCCGAAGCAATCAAAGTGTTGAAAACGGTTCAAGAAGATAATCCGAGACCTACGGATGCCGCAGGAACAAGCAGGGCAGTGACGCCTCGTGGCGCGAACAGAGATGCGGACAGACAACAACCAAAACCTCTCGTCGCACGGACAGAAGGAAAAGTACCTGCTCAAGTTGCGTCTAAACCTCCTTTTGAAATAGGAAAAACATATACTGACATCGAACGGCTCGGCTTCATAGATCAAGAAATCACCAAATTGAACGAAGAAATCAGACAACTGCAAAAGGATGGTAAGAAAGGCAGTGAAGATATGGCGAATCTCGCAAGACAACAAACTGCTTTGCTTCTCGACAAAATGGATTTACAAAAAAAAATCGCAGGACTTCGCAAAGCCGCGACACAGGGGAATACATCTGCCGAAGAGCAAGCCGTCGAACCACCTAAGCCAGGGCCAGTCCCAAAGCCCGAGGCTGGCGCGGCGGCTACTCCATCAAAACCTTCATCTGCCTCGGCGGAACTTTCCGCGGAACATGGTGCCGCGCTCAATGACGAACAACGTAAGCAACTTCAAAAAGAGTATACCGATGTTCAAGACAATCTTGTGGCTCGCCGCAAAAAAGTGGCTGATCTGGAAGCGCGAGGCATACGAAAAAAGAATGAAGGCACTCAACTTACCTATGAAAAAACACAAATCGCGCGGCTTGAAGCAAGACGAGACGCTCTGCTCAAACAACTTGGGTTCAAAACGATTGAAGGCACATCTCGCGAAGGCGGAGCAGAACAACCAATATCAGAAGCAGAGCGTCTCGCTCTGGCTGAACACATGCGGATCGGACTGCCACTATTAGCGCGTCAGGGCCTGCGCATCATCGCCGAAGCCGTTGCGAGCGCGCGCGCGCTTACAGACAAGCTCCAAAGCTATCCGGAAAATGAACTTGGCGAATCGCGGATGGAAGCGATTGACAATGCCATCGAAATCATCAATACGGCAGAAAAGGAGCGAGCCGAGATCGCGGCATTCTTGGACAAGACAACAGATATTGCCGAGTTGCGCAGCCTGGTTGGCAGATCGTCAGAAATGGCGCTTCAGAGCGCGGCCGCGGCGGCTCGGCTTGAAGCTTTCGCGAAAGAAATGCGAGGACAAGCCCCCGATAAGTCCGCCGCGAAAGAGAACGCGGAACAGAAACTCCGCGCATTTTATCAAGAGGATCCGGGCGGTCCGCATAAATCCGGGTTGGGAATCGCGTTTCAAAAAGGAGAAATAATCATCACGCACGCGGTACAAGGTCTTGGGAGAGGAGTCTTAAAAAAAACTACGCTCTCGGAAGCTGATATTCGCTC
>JACPHV010000046.1 GCA_016188385.1 Candidatus Uhrbacteria bacterium
ACAGATACGCGGAGGCATGATTCCAGATAGCGCAAAAATTCATTTTTCGTTTCAGTATCGGCGCAACGCAAGGAAGACCAGGCCTCCTTTGTTTCACGCGCTTGATTTGTAACATCTTTCATATATTTAAGGAAGCATACTGCTGAAATGCATTTTTTGCAATTTGAAAAGATGAGCCTCGCAGAAGTTGCTGCGAGGCAAGAAGTGGGAAAGGAAGAAATCCTATATTACCAAAAAGGCCTCTGCAGCGCTACTCCTCCTCAACGATCCACAAGATGCCGGGGCGCAATAGGCTATATGTCCCAATGACACCCTCATCCCAGGACTCGCTGCGCGAGTCGAGGCACGGGAAATATTCATCACCGTCTGGGTGGATCCAGGAGGGATCCGCAATGCAGATAGTGATCTGATCCCCTTCGGGAGGTACGGGATATTTGTGTTTGAATGCCCGGAGCCACTGGCCCTCGGGATTGACGAGGCGCTCTCCTGCTATCTCCGCGCGTGCCTTATCGAGTGTAATGGCATCAACCGAAGAGATGTGCGACCGGAAAATCCGGACTTGGGGTGTATCGAGCACGACGCCAGTGTGGCGCCACTCCTCTGGTCTGTCCTCTCCCTCCACGAGTTCTAGCGGATCGAACAAAAACGAGCTTAACTCAAATGGCTCACCCGCCTTGGGAAACTTCAAGCTCCGAGAGTTTGCTCTCATGGGTTCCTCGCTTTCCATACTATCCATCAAAGATCGCAGGAATCATTTATTCACAAAAAAGTATTTATGTCAAAGAGATTTGACCTCTGTCCCTTATTGATTCAATACTATTCTTTATGATACGATTCCTCTTGATATGAAAAGTACAAAAACAATCGGTATTATCGGCGGTGGCGTGATGGGTGAGCTTATAGCAAGTAATATCACAAAAAGATTCCCCGATGCTTCGCTCATGATATGCGAACGCAATCCGGAGCATGCCAAGATGCTGCAAAAAAAATATCATGCTAACGTTACTGCGGACTGTAATGCTCTTGCTGCGGCTGATATCGTCATCCTTGCCGTAAAACCGCAAGACTTCCGCTCCGCTTACATGAGTGTAAAAAAAGACGCGCTTATTATTTCAATCATGGCAGGCGTGACGGTTGCTGCCATACGCAAAAAAACGGGCAGTAAAAAAATCGTTCGCGCGATGCCGAATACTCCTGCGCGATTCGGCAAAGGGTTTACCGCATTTTTCGCGACACGCGCTGTCCCGTCGAAAGATATCCGCTTTTGTTCCAATCTATTCGACGGGTTCGGTATTATCATGCAAGTGCGCTCCGAAGAAGAGATCAATAAAGTAACGGCGATAACCGGGAGCGGCCCGGCATATCTTATTGCCACGCTCGCGCATTTCATCGACGCGGCGCGAAGCCTGGGATTTGAAAAAGAAAAGGCGTATCAGATGGTTATGCAAACGCTTATTGGCACCGAAGCCCTCCTATCGGATAATGGAAATCCTGATAGCCTCATTGCTCAAATCGCTTCAAAAGGCGGCACAACACAAGCAGCGCTTCGCGAATTTGAAAAAGCCGGCCTGCGCAAAATATGGCTTCAAGCTGTGCGTGTCGCATTGTGCCGGGCACGCGAGCTTAGCAAACTTTCCTAAAAAGGAGAGGGACCCTAGACGGACCCCTCGGAAACGATGGACTGGTCAAAATATCCGGCAAGATCGCTCACCGAAATCGAATCCTTGACCAGTACTGGCTTTTTAAGCCAGTGACGAAAATGCATGATGAGGTGATTGGCCACATTGGCCGGGACTTCCTCCTGGGCGCCTAAGACGCCCTCCACTTTCATAAGTCGGGCCGCAGCCCGCCCCATATACCTTTGGATTCCCTCTGCGTATTCGCTCATCACCGTACTCCTCTCGCGGATTATTCAAGCGGACTCACAGGCTATTGTCAAGTTCAGATAGAATCATGCAGACAAAATACGAGAACAAAATCGAAAGAAACACCTTCTACCGAATGGCAAGAATTTTCTTTCCGTTCTCGCTTGCGATCTTTGCGAGCGCGTCAAAGTCATAAAAACGGCATGCTTCTTGCAGCATGCGCAGCTCAATCCAAAGGTCGCCGTCGACAAAAGGATGATAGTAATCGCTCATATTATCAACGCCGAGCCCGACGACGATACCTGCGTCCAGCATCTCGGGGACGTTGGCAATGGAATTATGCACCGGTGAAATCTTGCTATCCAATTGCCGCATGCTCAACGCGGCTGATGGACATACCACAACAGCCATACCAACATCCGCCATGCGTTTATATAACTCCTTACGGTATGCCAAGGGCTGCGCCGCAGTTGAAATGGCATGGAGCGCGATAACGCGTCCTTCATATCCGTATTTTTTCGCATACTCGACCAATACCTCCGTATCGCGTTCGTCAGGATTATTTTCCTGATCAATATGCACGTGCAATGGCTTATCTAAATTTTTTGCAATGGAAAAAAGAACGTCCAGATTCTTTCGATGGTCTGGACGGTCTTTTGAGGGTAATCCTCCGGCAATATCCGCTTTTGAAGTAATCGCTTCATACAATGCGCGAGCTTCGGCATCAACAAGGCCGCCAAGCGGCTGTGTGGCAATCATAAGATCAATCCTACCGCGATACTCTTCGCGTACCTTGAGTACCGCGTCAATCGCCTTATGTTCTACGGCATCATACGCGTCAACAAATGTTGCAGTCATACGCACGCCTTGCGCAACCATGATATCAAGGCATTTCCGAATGCGTTCGGCAATTTCCTCCTCGCTTGATGCGCGCTTGATATCATCACTCATGCGCCACTTAACTTGCATATCCACCATGCTATCCGCCAATGCATCGCGGCGAATATAAAAGGCTTTATCAAAATGAGCATGGCAATTCACAAATCCCCCATGTTCACTGATTGCCGTGAGCATCTCCTCTCGCAAAAGCGGGTAAATCGTCATAGGGATGAGAGGAAGATAAGGATAATGTCTATGCGTTTGTATGCCTTTGTTCCTTGGCGTTCAGACGCTTTTCATATCGGTCAAAGGCCAGATTGCCCGGAGCGCCAAGACTGATTTTTGACCTAATGTTTTCTTGAAGATCAACAGCGGTCTCGGCTACCCGATCGCAAGCAATACGGTACGCGTCGCGAAATGGAATCCCCTCTTTTGTTGCCATGATAGTCGCGATATCGGCAGAAAATATGTCTTTCTTGATAGCCCGCGTGATTGCTTCGGGATTCGGCGAAAGCGCATTGATACATACTGCCACTACGTCCAGAGTGTCCAACGCGATATTCGTGCTTTCAATGAGAGGTTTTTTTATCAACTGCAAATCACGATGGTACCCTGATATCAGATGCGATGAAAGATCCATCACCGTTGCGAGGTTGCCGCGCACAATCGCGCTGTTGCCGCGCACCAGTTCCATGCAGTCAAGATTTCTTTTTTGCGGCATGATACTTGATCCCGTGACACACGTATCGGCTACTGAAAAAAATCCGAACTCCCGCGATGTAAAGAGAATCATGTCGCTGGCAATTTTTTCCATCGTCTGCATAAGCGAGGCAATGGCATGCAGATACAGGGCCTCGTATTTGCCGCGGCTTGACTGGCAATATAAAGAGTTGATTTGCACGTCAGAAAATCCAAGCTCTCGCGACGTGTATTCTCGATCAAGCGGGAGAGCGACGCCGAATCCGGCTGCGCTGCCTAACGGATTCTTATCGATCTGCCGAGATACGGCCTGAAAAAAATCTCGGTCATCGAGCAATGATTCAAGATAGCCGCAAAAATAATGTCCAACGGATGAGAGCATCGCTTGCTGCGTGTGCGAATAACCGGGAAGCGGAACATATTCATGTTGTTTCGCGTACGCAAGCAGCACATGGGCAAGATGCTCCGACTTCTCTGCTAAAGAGCCAAGCATGCCCTTCATATATAAACGCACGGCGACAAGTATTTGGTCATTGCGGCTTCTGCCTGTATGTATCTTCTTGCCGACATCACGGCAGCTTTTGGTCAGGTATCGTTCGATCACGGTATGGCAATCTTCATCCTCCGGCGTAATGATCACCGTCTTGGCGTCCCACTCCTTTTTCAACGCTTCAAGCCCTTCAAGCAGTATATCTTTTTCTTGATTGGTGATCACCCCGATCTTCGCGAGCCCTTTTGCGTGCGCCGCGCATCCGGCAATATCGTATGGCATAAATACCGCATCGTTTGTATAATCATCGCCGATTGTATAACGCTCGATTACAGGATCGAGCGCAACTGATGATTTCTGCCACAGTTTTTCTTTGCCGGTCATATCTCCTTACTGCGACACATTTTTGACAGACACCGATTTGATCATGACATTCTCCAGAGGTTTATCCATTGAATCCGTCTTAACCGCGCCGATGGTATCCACCACATCCTGTCCATCGGTAACCGCGCCAAAAATCGTATAGTCGTTTGGAAGCGGATAATCTTCGAGCATGATAAAAAATTGACTGCCGTTAGTGTGAGGGCCTGCGTTTGCCATTGCCACTACTCCCTTTTTATAGCCTCGCTGATAGCTTTCAGTAGCCGGATTGAGCTCGTCTTCAAACGTGTAGCCGGGTCCGCCCGTGCCATCCCCATTCGGATCTCCGCCCTGGATCATAAATCCGCTGATGACGCGATGAAAAATCAATCCGTCATAAAATCCATTCTGCGCAAGCGTGGTGAAATTTTTCACTGCTTTCGGCGCATCAGCATCATACGTCTGAAATGTGATATCACCTTGTGAAGTATTGAGCGTGATCAAGTGCATAGCATTTTCTTTTGACATGGTTAACGCATTATTTGTATCAGATGCGGATTTTCGCGGCTGGCCGGTATCCTTATTTGACAATGCCGCCCATGAAACCATGCCGCCGACAACCAACAAAACCGCAAAAAGAAAAAAGATTTTGTAATTCATACGTGAACAGTGTATTATGTTTGGCGCTCAAGATA
This sequence comes from Candidatus Uhrbacteria bacterium, assembly GCA_016188385.1. Taxonomy (GTDB): domain Bacteria; phylum Patescibacteriota; class Patescibacteriia; order JACQRZ01; family JACQRZ01; genus JACQSB01. The sequence continues at coordinate 4,989 of JACPHV010000046.1, forward strand.
GGCATCGACTTTCTTGCCGAATTCCGCCGCCTCTTCCGGAGTTGCTGAATGATATTTTTCTCTATGGAGGTCGGAATCAGCGCCATGCCGGTAAAACACAGTTTTGACATCCTCATGTGTTGCGCCTTCGGCCTTAAAATCACACTGCTCGCCGGTAAGTTCTTTACAAATGATTGTGTACATACGGTATTTTCATTATGTGTTATTTCCACCATTCTTTCCACTGTTTAGGAACGCCGCCAAGCAGAAAAAACAATGCAAGCGGCGCGCCCCAATTTGCCCAACGTTCAACAAAATCCCAGACCGGATCCGGCCCGACCGGCCAACGGATCATAGCGGTCCACAAACCCCAGATCGCCATCCATGCGAGAGGAGCGCGCATCGGCCTCACCAACACGAGAAAGGCAAGCGTAAGATCCATCGCACCGATGAAAGGCATGAGGGTCATCGCGGTATCGGGAGCGATTCCCACTGCTTCAAAATACTTCAACCAGCCATTTTTTTGTTGAAGCGCAAAAACACCATGGCCGATAAATTCACCTGCGATAGCAATACGAAGCACCCACTGTGCTATACGAACATTATCCATATGGTTACTATTAAAATTTATCCTTTATCTCTTTTTGAAGCTCGCTCCCTTTTTGCTCTTCCTCTAAAAATGAGCCGAATAACGCTTTTTGCATAGTGCGCCCCATAACGGTAACGAGCATGGCAAAAAGAGCAAGTCCGGAAATCATCGTGATGCCGCCAAGCAGTTTACCCAGACCTGTCTGCGGTATGATATCACCGTAGCCCGAACTGCTCATGGTCTGCACGGCCCACCACATTCCTTGAGGGATATCCGTAAACGCCGTTCCGACTGCATCTGACTCTATGAGGTATGCAAGCGTACCCGCGATGCCGATGAGTGTAAATACGGCAAAGAGATATACTTGGATGTTGTACCACTGCACGTCATTCCAACCGGTCTCTCGGCCTCGCCACTGACGCTGTGCGTTGGCGATGAGCTTTAGCACGCGGAAAAGACGCAATAAACGCAAGATACGGATGACTCGAAGCACCCGAAGCGAACGATATTCCACAAACGCGGGAACGATCAGCACCAAAAAACTTGGCAATATCGCGATAAAATCCACAATACCCATCGGACTCACGATATAGCGCAGTGGGCGCGGAGCAGTGATCACGCGAGCAACATATTCTATCGAAAAAAGCGTCAAAAAAACGATCTCCATCCAAAAAAAGAACGAAGCGTATTGTTCTGCAATCGGCCTCACTGACTCCACGATCACCGTGACCACGGAAACGAGAATCGCGATGGAGAGAACATCGTGAAAAATATGGTACGCGCGTGATCGCTCATCGTACAGTGCCCGCCGTATAAGATTCATATTCTCCACTCTACCTTTCTTTTGAAAAAATGGAAGTGGATGACTTAAAGACTAAGCTATGTCGCGCTTGTAGCCGAAAGGCATACGATGTAATATACATTGAGACTGTAGTAAAATATCAGATGGTATTTTCTGTTTATTTTGATTCAATGTAATCTCTATGCCTATCACGCTTCTCGACCATATTTCCAGCAAGGAAAAAGACGCAACGATCGAAAAACTCTTTTCTCACAGCTCGCCATCGCAAGATTTTTTTCTGATGGTTTCTCTTTCTGTTATCATGGCTACATTCGGCCTCTTGATAGACAGTCCCATGATTGTGATAGGAAGTATGTTGATCGCTCCGATTCTCTACCCGATTCTAAGCCTTAGCATGGGTATTGTGATGTCAGATCGAAAAGTGATTGGCCGTACGCTCCTAACTTTGGGGACAGCGATAGTATATGCCTCAATCACTTCCGTCGTGCTTACGATTCTCTTTGGCGACGGAACGCGTTCAAACGCAACAGCAGTGTATTCTCAAGCGCTACCCTCACTGCCGCATGTCATAGTCGCTGTTGTAGCGGGATTCGCCGCTGCATTCGCTCTTGTAAAACCTCAACTGTCAGAGATGCTTCCCGGCATCGCCATTTCTGTTTCACTGATTCCGCCTCTCGCGGCCGTCGGTATCGGCATCGCGTCCATTGATTTCGCTCTGGCGCGAGGCGCTCTGCTGCTATTTATCATCAATCTTGTAGGTATCGTATTCGCGGGTATGTTCGTCTTTTCCTTGATGAATTTTTACGCAAAAAAAACTGTCGCGCGCGAAGTATTGCAGGAGGAAGAAAAAGAATTGAAAAAAGAGAATGAAAAACAGGGAAAATAACTGCCTGTCCGATGGACAAGTATCCCTATGATCGGCAAAGAGGCATCATATCTTATTGCCGCCGTGAGCCTTTTTTTATCCCGCTCGCCGTTTTCTTTTCCAGAAATGATGTAAATTCTTTTTTGTCACCGTAACGAAGGAACGTATCGTGGTGCCGCGGTTCAACAAAACCCGGCTCTTTTTTATTCCGAATGCCGCACCAATACTGTTCCGTCTCTCCCGCGATCACGGACGCATAGAGCAACAATCCGTTTGCGTAGCTGCAATACTGGCAATTGAGCTTTTCCCATAAAGTCAAATAGGGCAATTTTGCCCGATCAAATCGAAAATACTGTCCGCGCGGCACATAGGGCATGCCGTAGAGCGGGAAACATACGCGGTGATAGATCTCGAGTGAAATATCAACAATCACGAGAGGGATCGCTAACGCGTAGATAATAGGGCCGGCAATAAAATGGAGCGCTAAACGTTCGGGGTGACGCTTATATTCCATAGATACGATTGATTAAGGGGGGCGTGCGATTACGAACTTTTTTTTAATACGCGCAATGCCAAAGATCCAAAGAAAAAAACCGCGGCGCACAGAACGATGACTGCGCCGGTAGGGAGATCCAATAGATATGATACCGCGAGTCCTGCGACAACGGCAAGTATGCCGGCACACATACTGCCAACGATCATGCCGTGCAAAGATGGAGCGAGCAGCTTTGCCGTTGATGGCGGGATGACAAGCAAAGCGCTGACTAAGATGATCCCCAGCAATTTAATACCGAGCACAATCGTGACAGAGAGGATGATATAAAAGAAAAAATCAAATGCCTCTGTGCGGATACCGGAAAGCCATGCGGATTCTTTATCCAGCGCAAGCATCGTAAGCTGTCGGCGAAAAACTATGAGTACAATAAAGATAAGCGCGGAAAAAATCGTGATTACGATTAAATCATACGAATTGATCGTAAGGATATTTCCAAACAAAAAACTAATCAACTCCGGTTGATATCCGCGATGCAAGCTCAAGAGAATCAAGCCTATCGCGAGCGCGGTGGCAAACAATACGCCGATTAGCGCGTCAGGGGCGATTAACGTCTTGCGTTCCAAGAGATAGATCATGATGCCGACAAGTACGCCGACTCCGACTGCGGAAAGAAACGGATCCATGCCGGTCAAAACGCCAAGCGCGACTCCGGTGAGCGAGGCATGAGCGATGCCTTCGCCAAAGAATGACATTTTTCTTAACGTGACGAATACTCCCAGAAAAGGCAGGATCAATCCAAGCGCAAGTCCCGCCAAAAGCGCTTTTTGCAAAAAAGGAAGTTGAAATGCGGCGATAATGTCCATAGAGACTTCTGAAAAATAGCTTCCCGGTCCTTTGCGATTCAATTTCGTTCCAAAAAGGATGATGAACGCGAAGGAATACTGGAGTATTCCGACAAGTTCAGCGCCTTTTTGGGGGGAAATTGGGCGGAAAGGAGCCGGAAGAAATACATAATGAACTTTTGCAGAGGTCTCTAGGCTACATTTTCTCCTGATGCTGATATACCGCGACCTCTTTGCCATAGAGCCGCTGCAGCGTCTGCGGCGTAAGTACATCCACGGGCGTGCCATGGCAAACCAACTTTTTATTCAGGCACAATACAGTATCGGCGAACCGCGCCACAACATCGATCTCATGCGATACCATTACGATCGTATTGGCGTGCTTTTTATGCAGATGAAGTATTAAATCATAAAATGTCTGTTCTCCGCCGATATCAATGCCGGAGGCCGGTTCGTCAAGAAAGAGAATATCAGGCGCGTGCAATACGCCGCGGATCACAAGAACGCGTTGGAGCTGTCCGCCGGAAAGCGCACCGAGCCGCGCGGAACGCATAGAGCTCATGCCTAAATGGTCAAGGTAATCGTTGATCCTGGCCTCCGGTACGGCCGGTTGGGAAAATCGCAAAAATTCGAACACCGTAATCGGAAACGTATGATCAATGGCAAATCGCTGTGGCACATACCCGACTCGCGGACGCGCTTCGCTCGGAGGAAGACCAAGCACTTCGATGCTTCCGCTGGTGGGCTTTATGAGTCCCAAAAGCACTTTAAGAAATGTCGTCTTTCCTGAACCGTTCGGCCCCACGATTATGGCAATAGAACCAGACTCGATGGAGCAGGAAATATCCTGCAGTATCGGCGTCTCTGCTCCGTAGGAGAAATTAAGGCTATGGACAGTGATTGATGCGCGAGATCGCGTAGGCATAATGCCAAAAAGTATCGATAAAACGATTGCAGATGTTTTTATTATAAAGCACTGAAAGCCGCGAGAATAGAACGAGCGTTGTATTCCATTAACTCCATAAACGTCATTCGCCCCTCGACTCCTCCGATAGGATCCAGGATACCCAAACGAAGCCTCTCGTCTTGAGCGAATGCGGAAAGTGAAGGAGTGGCAAGCTGAGGTTCAGAAAATAATACAGAAATACCGTACTCTTTGATTTTTGCTCGCAGGTTCGCAAGATAGCGCGGAGTCGGCTCTCCACCAGCCGCAGGCTCAAACGTACCGGCAACAACCAATCCAAGATTATCACTAAAATAATACCACGCATCGTGCAAAGTGAGAATCTCTTTGCCGCGCACAGAAGCGAGGAGAGATATCATCTCTTGTTCTTTTTCTGAAAGCCTATCCTGATATCGCGCGGCATTCTCTCGATATGAGGGTGCGTGAATAGGATCAATGGCGGCAAGTCTTTCGGCAATAGTGGAAACCATGACGCGCGCATTGCCAAAGTGTAACCAGTAGTGGGGGTCAATGCCGCTGGTATCTTCATCCGCGTCGTTGGCGTTATTTTCCGTTTCTTCTTCATGAGAAGCTTCATTGCGAAGAACAATGCCTTTATCAAGGATAACGCGCTGTACTGTAGGGGCAATGGCTTCCAACCGCGAAGCCCAGCGATCGATTCCATGGCCGATTTCGAAGAGCGTGTCCGCTGTTTGCAAGTCTTGCAATTGGCGAGGCGAGAATTCAAAAAAATGCGGCGAAGCTCCGGGGGGCACGATCAGATTCACGTCAGCATATTCCCCCGCCACTTCTCGAACCATATCGTATAATGGGTAGATGGTCGCCGCGATTTGTATGCGGCCATCTTCATTCGGAGCTGTGGGCGAACCTTTTTGCAGACCGATTATCACGGCGGCAAAAGTGAATACAGCTATTCCAAAGGCAATCCACACATATTTCATATCGCAATAATATCTATAAATGCAAATAAGTTGCATTTAGTGTATCCAATTAAAAAATCATGTCAAGCAGCGGGCGCTCCATTATTACTACTGCTTTGCTCGTGGAATATCGGCTAAATCAGCATCGGATATGCCAACACCTGTTTTACGCATGATGGAAAAAGCGTCTGACGGACGACCAAGATAATACCTCCGCAGTTCAGTCGGATGTATGTACCATGCTTCACCATTCCTTTGCACGGCCAGAAAAATCATGCCGGCATGTTTGGATGCAAATTGTTTATTGTCTCGCATACGGCCAGGCCCTGTCGGCGAATACCCGTTCATCACTTCGAGTCCGTCGGCATATCCATCTCCGTCCGTGTCCGCGGCGAACGGATCGGTGCCGATAGCCGCTTCTCCTCGATCGGAAAGCCCGTCACCATCGGTATCCGGGCCGTCACGCAACGTCTCATATGCCAACGGGATACTATCGAGATCGGCATTGCTGATCCCCGCTCCAGCCGACCGCATCACTGCGAACGCGTCCGCAGGACGGCCAAGAAAGACTGCGCTGCCGTCTTTTGGTCGCACATACCACGCTTCGCCTTTTGATTCCACGGCAATCAAAATACGGCCGCTCAAGCGTTTTATTTTTGCGTTCAAAACTTTGGTTTTTGATTCGGAATCAGGCGAAACAGAATACAATGCCTCTTCTACGGATGGTTTTGATTGAGTCTCTGTCTGTACTGTTTTGTACGAAATAACAAGATCGCCGCTACAGCGTGCCAGCTCGCCGGACGCAAAGATATCGCGGCTAAAATAGGTTTTATCCTGCGGCAGCGCGCATACCATCGCGCGTCCCCTAAAATCTTCCTTGTGAGACTGCAAAAATGATGTCTGCACCTCACAAATATCATTTTTCAAACCAAGAATTGTTCGTTCAACAACTTCGTCTTTTGCGTCTACCGCAACTTTTGCGGGCGCGCACGCGGAGAAATGCGTTTCAAAACACACCTCTGCTTCATCCCCTCCTCCAAGCATATTAATCGTCCCGCAATCGTAAGGCGTCTGACCAAACGCAAAGCTCGGAATCAATCCAATACTTAGAAACGCGAGAATTGACAAAAACCGTTGCGTCATGTCGCTATGCTTTACTCGTATCCTTCGTTTCCCGCTGAATGATACGCCAGTGATAGAGGTAAAGCGGCAATCCGACAAGAATAAGCGCTATATTCATGGATGCATCCTGATGCCGTTGTACAAGACGATAGTCAATGGTATCCCGTTCTTCCTTCTGCTTTTTATATTCTTCAAGATACTGAATAAGCGCGGCGCGTTCCTCTTCGCTTAGAGCTTCATCTGATTTCGCTTTTTCATAACGATCCAACGGATACGGCATGGGCATCTCCGGATAGCGTCGATACTGGTCTTGCTCTGCTTGAGTGAACACAAAAATCTTGAGGCCCATATTCACAAATCGGACTGTGCCGATGGTAATAAGGACTAAACCAAGCAAGGCAAAAAGATACAAATAAATTGTACGGATGAGAGGATAGCGAGACATGGAGATAGCTGATGATTAAGTATCCGCGCTTTGTGGCGGTGATGCTTGTGTATGATGTCCGTTCTTCCGTAGTGCTTCCAGCGCGTACGCGCCGGGACCGATGAACATGATGCCCAAAGCAACTAAAAGAAGCATCAAATCGAATTCATATCCGCCCAGAAAACCTTTCTGAAATTTTACGAGATAAATGGCAAATACCATAACACCCACAAGCAGTCCCGCGGCTACTTGTACGAATACGCCCAAAAGAACCGCGAGGCCCGCGATCACTTCCACGCCAGTGACGAAATAAGCGAAAAAAGGATGAAGGCCGAGCTTTGCGAAAAAACCAATCGTGCCTTCGATGCCTTGAAGCTTCGAGACTCCATGGACAATAAATACGGACGCAAGTCCGATGCGGATAAGAAGCAGTCCGAGATCCGCGTTTTTCGGACAATAATCAAATTTCATACACATAGTATGGCGCTATTATGGATTAAGCCCGCGCTCTTGATTTTTCTTCCATATCAGTATACACCATCTGCAGTGGTCTTTACAATGTGTGTTGGAAAAAATGCGAGCGGACGAAATACAAGGAGGAAACCGTGGAAGTCGCGATCAAAAACGACCCGGAGGAGGTCGTCGAATCCGCACAGTGCGGGCCGTTCGTGGTGGTGTGGAAATCCATGGACGAAGTACACTACCCGGGCAAGGAGCGGCGCACATTCCGGTTCTGTCGTAAGCCTGTCAAGGGATCGGTGATCATCGACGAGATCATTCGTGCCCAGTTGTCGGAACCTCGATTTACAAAAAGGTTCGCGGCTCTTACGCCACGTGAACTCATGCTGGAGCTGAATGCATGCATCAACTCGTTCCAAGTAAGTGAAAAACTTCCGTTGGGCCAAGCGGACGAACTATGCGGCGTACGCATGGTCGTAGCAAAAGAGTGCGGCAGCGAGTTTCAGATCGCCTACATAGGCGACTGCTTCGCTGTGTGGGAAACTCGGTGCATGAGATCTGGCAGCGGATCTCTGCGTATGACCGAAAATCAGGCATACGCGTACAACTATCGGATGTACGCCATGATCGAGAAGTATTGGAACGCCGCGGCAAGCTGCATGAAACTCGATCCTGCGGCGGTGGAGCAAGGCACTGATCAGTGGAATAGTCTGCGCCTGGAAATGTGGCGCCTCTTCGGTCCGCGCCTCCAAATGGAGCGGAGACTCCATATTAATAATCCGGCTCCTCCTGACGGGCATGGGGTGATGAACGGACAGAGCGAATCGGAGGGCTTCGTTGTTGAGAGTGTTATTCCAAAGCTAGACTTGGAATACATACTCCTCGGTAATAACGGTTGCACGCCGTGGGACATGGAAAAGGACGTATCGCGCCAGCGAATCGCCACAGAGCTTTCCGTGGCCGCCAATCACGCGTACAACCTTCAAACGGGGATAAGAGCCGTGATTGCGCAAGCTCGTTGGTATGAGAACAATACCAAGATATCTCATGCCAAAGGCGGACGAGCGGATGCGGCATGCGCGCTCATCAAACCGTGAAGCATCAAACCAACACTTTCTTGCGTGAGCCACCGTGCAGTCCGGTGGCTTTTCTTATAGATACTGCTCGAGCGTAGAGGTATTTTAATTGATCATCAGCCAATCATGTCTCTTGTGCGAGGATAGCGTGCACAAAGCGGCAACCGTACGCACCAAGCGTCAAAGCCCCACACTCTTCCTGCCTTATATGCAGCAAAAAATATGAGAACAAGCGCATTGATGATATGATCGTCCACAATATAGGAATGGGGCGCAATCATTGGAAATTCCAATACCGGAAAATAATAGAGGAGCATAAGCGCCGCTCCAAGGATAGAACTCAAACGGACAAACATGCCAAAAATCAAAGAAATGCCGAGTAAAGTCAATCCCCATTCGTTGATGAAATTTATCACCGGCAAAATATCAGGCTGCGCAAGCCACTGGTAAAAGCCAGTGAAGGTCTTTGCGTTATTCAAGTATCCGGCTGCAGACCACTGGGGATTCAGTACTTTGGTAATGCCGGCGTAAAACATGAGCCATCCGGTAGCAAGGCGAAGAAGAAACAAAGATACTTTGGAAAATAGAGTCATACAATAAATTATGAGGAGGTAAACTGAATATGATGAGGCTGGAGCAAGATATTAGACGCACATGACAGCGAAGCTATGCTTTCACGGTCACATAAAGCTACTCGGGTGGAGGATCGGGGGCGCACATATCGCAAACTTCGCAAATTGATTTTCCTTCTTGGAATACCCTGATTGCCTTTATCAGCGGAAGTATTGTCAAAAAATACCGCATATCCGCAACGCGCCGGAGGATCCAACCGGCGTAGCCGTATATATGCAACGCCCCGACAATCGCTGCTGCCCAACGCTGACCGACTGGCAGGGCGTAATAAGGTTGCTTGGGACGATATATTTTGAGAGCGACGCCATTTATCGATCTGATAATATTTTCAGCGGCGGCCTTGCCGTCATGGATGGCAGTCTGCGCCATTCCCGAATACATTGTTCCTGCGCCATCGCCAATAATAAACAAACGATCATCGCCTTTTACCCTCAAAAAGTCATCCACCGATACTCTTCCTCTTTTATCCGTCTCAATGCCAGGGATCGAGCCGTAAAATTTATGCGCTCGCACGCCCGCTGTCCAGATCACGGTCTCGGTCTTGATCGCCATGCCTTTCAAAACAACTTCTTGCAACTCCTCGCGTACCATTGTCCGATTTATGTGGATGTGCACGCCGAGTTCACGCAGTCGCTGCGCCACTCGTCGCGCACGCACTCAATGGGCAGAGTGCCAACGATATCCCGCAATGGGATACAGACTTCGAGTGGCGAACGTCCGGCTACTACTCGATAGAGAGCGGCCGTATATTCCAAATGCGGTTTGTTAGAAATGAGGGTTATGTTGAGACGCTGCGAGCAATTGTCAGCTAGAGCAAGCGCGGATGATACTCCGCCAAACCCTCCTCCTACGATAACAACACGAAACAAATCCGTCGCCATATTCGACCAAAATAACAGTTAGGAAGACTCTCGGGCTTATAGTAGTATCTGTAATTGCATACAATCGCAACAAGCGTCAGAACTGCTGCACGAAACGACCCACGACAACTCCGATAAGCACCGCCGCGCCGCCGATCACGCACATCCGCAAGCCGCTTCTCCATGCCGGTACCCCGGAAATTTTTGCGCCGATCACCCCTAACAAAAACAAAGCAGCCAAGGACGCGACGATAGAAACCGGCAAAGCGGTTTGACTCCCAAAAAAGACATACGGCATAAGTGGGATAAATCCGGAAACGAAGTAGGAAAAAAACATAATCATTCCGTTCATAAGCGGCTGAACATATGAAACAGCCCGCTTCTCAAGATATTCTTCCGCGGAATGTTCTGATAAAAAACTCCCAACCGCCATGGAAAATGCTTCAACAAAAATCAACACGATGCCGGTTAAGAGGATTGTCTTTGTAGGAATATCAGCTATCGCGATTCCGGAAAGAAGACCGACTGTTGAAACGAGGCTGTCTTCCACTCCAAAAATGAAATTACGCAAATTCGAGGCGGATGTTATGTTTGGATGATTCATCTATGGCAAGACTGGTAATAAATAGGTCTCGATATTTTGCTCCGGCTTCATAGTAAGTATACCGCTGCACTCATGATATTAAAATACGAGCAATGCGGGCCGCGCGAGCATGATGATCCCAATCAGGATCATCAGGATGCCGCCAATAAGCGTAGACCATTTGCTATACGTATAGGTAGATCCGATTTTTTCTATACTGTACAACCCAATGAAAAATACCAGGATATCATCAATCATATACATGGCCATGTAGAGCAGCAGATACCACTGCGTCCAGACCCAATCCAGATTATTGAGCTCGAGAATCTTTGTAAATGTCTGCGGTATGCCGATCGAACAGGCAAATTCGAAAATGTTAACCGAGAATGCAATGCCGACGATCGCAAGAAAAACGCCAAACGAAAGCGGTTTTTTCGCAAGCCGTTTTATCTTATTCGCAATCGTCTGCTGTTCTTCAACTGATGTGACCGAACATACCGGCTTGAACGTTATGAATTTATACAGGAAGTATACCCCGCTCCCCAATGCGAGCAGGCCAATGAGAGGAGTGACAATCCTGTTTAATCCGATAAAATCCCAGGCGGTCAGCCATACCGTGAGGATAAGGTAATACATGACTGCTTGGGCGAGGATGAAAACACCCGCGTATTCCCACATTCGCCGACGTGATCCTACTTGGGAAAGGATAAAAAGAAACATCACAAGAACCCACAGAGCGCACGGGTTGAACCCGTCAATAAATCCAAGCGTCAACGATAGCGCGGCAAGTGAAAAAGCGCCGACATCGACTGTCCTTCCGATGAGCGGAATCTTGACGATGTACGAACGCTCATTAACGATCGGGCACTCATCTTCGCAACTGCTCGCGCTAGTGAACTCATTCGCAAGACGTGCGCCGCCTTCACGAATGTCCTCAAACCGAAAAAAGGGCCCTTCATGCTCGTCGAGAATTCTTCGAATCAAATTACCTGTCGTTGCTTCGTCTTGAAAGCCCTGGACAAGTTTGTCGCCGACAAGGGTGATCGGAGTGCCTTGCGTCATGCCGTAGCGCTTCGCGATCTGCTCGAATAATTCCTTTTGTGACGAATCTTCTATGGTGTGGTAGTAAAATCTGATCTGGCGCTCGTGTCCGAGCTTTTCAAAAAATTCCTTCTGATCGAGACAGTGCTTGCAATCATCGCGAACGAACGAAGAAATACTCGGCTCATCGCTCGTCTGCGCATACGAACTGTTTTCTGCCATGCCTGCTATGAGCAAAACAGATCCTATAATGGCCAAACGGAAAAAAATGTTCATAAAAAAACTCGCTTTCGCGAGCCTTGTAAGCTTCATAATATTGCATTCTACGGCATAACGGAAATTTTTTCAATACAAAAGGATAATCTCGCCTATGCTAAAAGAGACGAAATTCATCAATGCGGAAATCGACACAACGTATCGTATTGGCTTTTCTAATACGCGAGACAATATACATGCTTCAACAAAAATGACACATAATTCTCCCGCGAGCAGCGGGTAGTGGAGCGGAGCGCGGATTGCAAGAAGAATGTAGAGAAAAACATGTAAGATAGGATGCGTCAGCGCGTTTGCTACGGCCACTGCATATAACGCATGACGGCTCCGCTGTCCGAATAGCGCAAACACAGCCTGCTCGCTTATGATGGTTGTAAGAAAAGAAAAGAGATAGGGTACCAACACACTATTGCTTCTTCCCTTTGGAGCGCTTCATCATAAAACCAAATCCAATTACGCCTCCGATAAATATCAGGACGGCAACGGAAAGAAATGCCATCTCCGAAACTTTCGGCGCGTCCGTCACCTTGTCGGTCGGACAAAATTCGTAATTCTGCACACTCGCTCCGACTTCGCCGCCAGCGAGCGTATATGCGGGATCATTCAAATACTGGTCGCAGAGTCCCTTATCCTGATAGCTTCCACAAGATATTTTCTCCACTTCGCACGGGATGTCAGGAATACTCGTCGACCCCTCATCGGCAAATGCAACGAGAGGAAGCAGAAAAACAGCACAGAGGAAAAGGAATCGATACATAGCTTGAGGCATAGAGCGCGAAAATGATACTAATAATGAGACTGTGGAAAAATAGCTTCCCGGTCATTTCCGATTCAATTTCATTCCAAAAAGGATGATGAACGCGAAGGAATACTGGAGTATTCCGACAAGTTCAGCGCCTTTTTGGGATGAAATTGGGCGGAAAGGAGCCGGAAGAAAGTAACGGCTGATATTTTACTACAGTCTCAATATATACCAAGAAGAAAGAAATAACAATATCGCTTCGGCGCCTGCTTTTGAATCATTTATCGCGCGCCAAAATCTCAACAAATACTCCTTTTGCTGAAACCATTCTATTTTTCGCCTGCCGATATACCAAGGAAATATCCGAATCAATCACATCATCTGTCACTTCTACTCCCCTATGCGCGGGCAGACAATGCATGAAAAAAGTTTTCTTCCCCGTCTTGGAAAGCAGCGAGGCATTTACCTGAAACTCCTTGAACGCTCGCATTTTTTCTTTGAATAGTTTCTCCTCCCCCATCGATACGAATGTATCAGTGTAGATGATATCTGCTCCTCGCGCTGCCTCAAACTGATCATGGAAAAACGTGATCGAGGCGGAATGCTTGCAAGCAAGCTGTTGGAAGTATGAAGACTGCTGCAAAGAAAACGAGTACGCCGGAGGACCGGCGAAGCGCACGTCGTGGCCAAATTGAAGGAGAATCTCGATCAGAGAGAACGCAACGTTATTCGCATCGCCAATATACGCGAGAGAAATCTTGGCATCTCCAAATTTTTCTTGAATTGTCAGCAAGTCAGCGAGCGCTTGCATAGGATGGTGCCTATCGCTTAACGCGTTGATCACGGGTATTTCGGAAACATCAGCGATATCCGTTAATGTCTGATGAAAAAATACCCTCGCAAAAATAGCATCGCACCATTGCGAAACGTTTTTAACCGTATCTATTAAGGATTCCCTTCCTTTACTGGCGCTACCATGTTGAGTGGAAAATAGTATTTTCCCGTCGAAAAAATTTTCCGGCTTGACGTGAATCACGCATCCTCCGAGCTGCGTAATCGCAACTTCTGTGGCAACAACAGTCCGTAAGGATGGTTTCTCAAACGAAAAAAGCACGGTTGCGCCATCGAGCGGCTTACTCCGAGAATGCTGCAACTCCTGACTTGAGTGCAGTATTCTGACGATCTGTTCTTTGGTTATATCGGTAATAGAGAGAAAATGGTTCATGGCCGTACTGTTAATTCTTATTGAGCTCATTCTCAAAATCATAGACGTTATAAGCCGTCTTTTGTGCGAGTGTGTATATTTCGATGAACCCTGCGGATGCGTTTTGATTGAACGCAGCGCTTCGTTCGAAAGTCGCCAATGATTGGTCGAAGAGCGAATATGGAGATTGCGCAGCGATGACATCGATGTTGCCTTTATAGAGTCGGACCTTCACTTTTCCGGTCACTTTTTTATTTTGACTGTTCGTAAAGGCATGGATATGATACATGACCGGATCGTACCATTTCGCGCCGTACGCAAGATATGCCCATTTGGTGTCAATGAATGATTTCAATTCATTCTCTTCTCGCGTTGATACCAATTTCTCAAGATTTTTATGAGCTGCAATCAAGATGCTTGCTCCCGGGTTTTCATACACTCCTCTCACCTTTAATCCAACCAAGCGATCTTCAATCAAATGAAATACGCCAACGCCGTGCGCGGATCCTGCTGTATTGCATTTCTTGATCAGATCCGACAACTTCATACCTACACCGTTCAATTTTTTGGGAACACCCTGCGCGAATTCAATCTCTAGGATTTCTTCCTGATTCGGGGTTTGCGTGAGTGGCTTGCACCACTGCAGAATGTTCTCCAAAGGCGGGATCAGCTCGGGATTTTCAATCTCGCCTCCTTCACCCGTATTACCCCACATATTCTCATCGTAAGAATATGGCTTATCTGCTTG
>JACPHV010000008.1 GCA_016188385.1 Candidatus Uhrbacteria bacterium
GATCAAAGGGTAGCCGGCAAGAACACCGCGGCTCAAAGTTTCTTTGATACCCTTCTCAATCGCAGGCACGAATTCACGAGGAATGACACCGCCTTTGATTTCGTCGACAAATTCAAAACCTTTACCTTGTTCAAGCGGCTCAACGCGAAGATTGCAATGGCCATACTGACCGCGGCCGCCGGATTGGCGGATATATTTTCCTTCTCCTTCGCCCGTAGAGCGGATTGTCTCTTTATAAGCCACTTGAGGCTTTCCGATATTCGCCTCAACCTTGAATTCTCTTTTCATGCGATCGATGATGATATCAAGATGAAGCTCGCCCATACCGGAGATAATTGTCTGCAGTGTCTCTTCATCGGTACGGACGCGGAATGTCGGATCTTCTTCCGCGAGCTTCGAGAGCGCGATGCCAAGCCGCTCTTGGTCCGCTTTTGTTTTCGGTTCGATTGCAACAGAGATAACGGGCTCCGGAAATGTAATGGATTCTAGCACAATGGGGTTATCAGGATCACAGAGGGTGTGGCCGGTAAACGTATTTTTCAAACCTACCGCTGCTCCGATATCGCCCGCGTACACCGTATCGACTTCCTCTCGGTCATTGGCAAACATGCGGACGATACGCCCCACGCGTTCTTTTTCTCCGGTTGTCGCGTTGTACACATACGAACCGGCGGAAAGCGTACCGGAATACACGCGGAAAAAACATAACTTCCCGATATACGGATCCGCGGCTATCTTAAATGCCAGCGCGGCAAACGGTTCTTTATCATCGGTGGCGCGAATGATCTCGGTATCTGTATCGTGCGGATGAACGCCATGCACAGGCGGCACGTCGAGTGGCGATGGAAGATAATCATTCACGGCATCGAGTAAAAATTGCACTCCCTTATTCTTGAGGGCGCTGCCGCAAAGCACCGGGACAATGTGGCCGGAGATGCAGCTTGCGCGCAACACTTTTTTCAAAGCATCGAGCGGCACTTCGCTTCCGGAAAGATAAAGATTCATCAAATCCTCATCGTTTTCGATGATTGCCTCAATGAGCGATTTGCGGTACTGTTCGACTTTTTCTTTCAAGTCGGAAGGGATTTCCGTTTCCGTAATCTGCGTACCGAGTTCATCTTCATAGAGAAAAGCCTTCTGTGCGAGAAGATCGACAATTCCCTTAAATGAATCTTCTGTTCCGATCGGGAGTTGGACGGGAAATGCGCGCTTGGTGAGCCGCTCATGAATAGAAGCGAGATCAGCGTAAAAATCCGCGCCGGTACGATCGAGCTTATTCACAAAACAAATACGCGGTACGTTGAACTTATCCGCTTGACGCCATACTGTCTCGGACTGCGGCTCTACTCCGGCAACGCCGTCAAATACGACGACTCCGCCGTCCAAAACACGCAATGAACGCTGCACTTCCACGGTAAAATCGATATGGCCGGGTGTATCGATGATCGTAAATCGGTTTCCTTTCCAAAAACAGGTTGTGGCTGCCGCGGTGATCGTGATGCCGCGTTCGCGTTCTTGTTCCATCCAGTCCATTGTTGCTTCGCCTTCATGAACTTCGCCGATTTTATGCTTTTTGCCGGTATAAAAAAGAACGCGCTCGGTGACAGTGGTTTTCCCTGCGTCAATATGAGCGATGATTCCAAAATTACGGATTTTTTCTAAGGGGTATTCTCGGGGCATAGCATAGAATGAATAAACCTATGTGCCGCGATCGGCTTGAGGTTTTATCCAGAAAATAATTAGCGGGAGAAGCGGGCAAAGTGGGCAAAAGCTCGATTTGCCTCTGCCATTTTGTGAACATCGTTTCTCTTTTTTACCGCATCACCCTCTTTGTTTGCCGCGGCAACAAGCTCATCAGCCAATTTCAGCGCCGTCGGTCTGCCCTTTTTACCGCGCACGGACGTAAGGATCCAGCGGAACGCAAGCGCATAGCGCCGATCGCCGCGCACCGGAAAAGGAATCTGATAATTCGCGCCGCCGATACGCCTGCCGCGAACCTCCAAAAGAGGCATGACATTTTTTACCGCTTCATCAAATACTTCAAGGGCTTGCTGTTTTGTTTTCTTTTCCACTTCATCAAACGCGGCGTACACGACACGCAAGGCGGTAGATTTTTTGCCTTTGCGCATGAGCGTATTGGTAAATTTCGCGACTAATGTGCTTCCGTACTTCGGATCAGGCGTAATGGTGCGCTTTGGCGCTGGTTTTCCTCTCATACGTGGTTTGGGTATAAACTATTTCTTCGGTTTCTTAGCGCCGTACAAGGATCGGCCTTGGCGGCGGTTTTGTACGCCGGAAGTATCGTACACGCCGCGGACAATATGGTAGCGTACGCCAGGGAGGTCTTTCACGCGGCCGCCGCGCACGAGCACGATCGAGTGCTCTTGCAAATTATGTCCGATGCCGGGAATGTAGGCTGTCACTTCCATGCCATTGGAAAGGCGTACACGCGCGATCTTTCGTAGCGCGGAGTTTGGCTTTTTGGGGGTGGTAGTTGTCACTTTGACGCATACACCGCGCTTAAAAGGGCTGGCGATATAGTGCCTCTGACGTTTGATTGTATCCAAAATACTGTCCATTGCCGGAGATTTGGATTTTTTCGTGATTCGCTTGCGTCCTTTGCGGATCAATTGATTTACGGTCGACATGCGTGAATTGTAAACTTGTTGGAGATAAAAAAAATACGTTTGTAATAAACGTGATATCTAGTATACGGGTTTTGAAAAACCTGTCAATGGCCTATAAAATAAAAGAAAATCCGGTCTGAAGCGGGGACCGGTACCCTTATGCTAAGGAAGGGTTGGTTAGAAGAGTGTCTCTTTTCCGATACGCTTCATCAGCGTATCGAGAAGCTCGTCGATGAGCATCTTTTGGTGCTGGCGCACCAAGTCAGTGACATCGCGGCTCGTGCCGGGAAAAAACTCGACCATCACCTCGGGTGCATCGTGCCACTCGACAGTCCAGAGTAGGACGTCGACGCGCTTGTTGTACCTGAACTCGAGCGTGCCGCAAAACATGCGGCCATCCTGCCGTTCGATGTCGATTGAGATGATTTCTGAGATGCTTTCCATGACCGCAACTGTCTCCTTTCAGTCTGACACCCACGCGTACTTCGCGTGGTGGTCGAGGGCGTATTCGAGGTGCTGTGAAATCCAACCGTAAGGATTGGTGTCGCTTCTTCCGGGTTTTTTCCCCAGTTCATAGACCTCGTCGATAACCTCCGGGAACGGCTTGATAAGCGCTGCCAGATCATTATCGAGGTGATCTTCCGGACCAAGCATGCCGCCGTAGATCCGAGTGATCACGATGGTATGCTTAGCGCAACTTCCCTTCTCCAGATGATCGATTTCTCTTGCCTCTTTCTGGTGAAAGTCCTGGTCAACCATCTTGGCAAGCCCCTGCAGATAGCAAGGTGCCATCATGCCGCCCACACAGAGCACAGCAGAGCTGCGTGGAGCCCGATCGCGTCGAAGATACATCCGACACTGGCCATCAGGCCCCGTACGAACTACGTAGTCCTCTGGATTGTCAGTGCGCGGCGCGCACTGCGGGGACACGCGATTCTGATATCGAGGGTACGGCACGAAAAACGTACCTTCCTCGACTAAAGTCCGTACCGCCCCCGCTTGCGAACACAATGCCTCATACAAATGATGCGAGATGAACGCTGCTACGAAAGCACGATCTCGCTCCAGTACACGCGCACCGACGCGCGTATCCTCGTAGTATTCTTTAACCGTAGGAGCGATATAGAAATTACCAAGAAGCTCATCAAGAGCTCTGGTTAGTCTACTGATCATCCCTTACCTTCCTTTGTTGAACCGTCACTGCAAACCTGTGGCGCGCGGATGCTGCCGCAATCTTGCAGAGACGGTTCAAATCTTATTATAAAAGAACAATTGTGTCGTATGGTGCCACAATAATTCGGTCGAGTCAAGAATGTTGCCCATCCCTCTTACTACTCTCTCATCTTAATTTCTTTGTACTGCAGACCAGTCATCCCCTGTGGTCCCGACCATCGAGATTGTGGGGCATGCCTATATTCCAAATAAACGGCTCACAATACGAATGGCGCCAAATATGAAACTGCCGATAAAGGGATGGATCGTAAACTCGATAAACAGTAAGAAAAGAAGAATATACGGCCCGTATATTTCCAGTTTCATGCTGATATGCGATAGACGCGGCGGAAGCAACGCGGCCAAAATCTTGGATCCATCCAAGGGCGGGATTGGGATAAGATTGAACACCGCCAATACGATATTGATGACGAAAAGATTTGATAAAAAGATTACAAGAAAATTCGTACCTCCAAGAGGATTGACGAATAGATTAAGAAGTACGCCCGACACAGTGAACAATGCCGCATTAGCCAAGGGGCCTGCAAGACCGACATAGAGGGGGCCATAGCGCTGGTTGCGAAGATTAAGGGGATTAAATGGCACCGGCCGCGCCCATCCTATGAGAAACGGGGCGCGCGTCAAGATGAGGATGGCTGGAAGCAAAATCGTGCCGATCGGATCGATATGCGCGATCGGATTGAGTGTCAGACGCCCCGCATCGCGCGCCGTATTATCCCCTTGGAGGTATGCTGCCAATCCATGGGAAAATTCATGAATCGTAATCGAAATAAGGATCGCCGCTCCGCCCACAATATAAGGCAGAAGGGGGGCTATTGATTCTTGCATAGATATGTGCTAGAATACTATTCTAGTATTTGAGTAATGATATAGTATGAATATGTCTCGTGAATGTTTTTTGTGCAGGAGAAAATCCCACAAAGCGACAAGCCGGAGTCATTCTAACATAGGGACTCTCCGGCGGCAATATGTCAATCTGCAGCGAAAATGGCTTGCCGGCAAGAATGTCCTCGTATGCACCAAGTGCATCAAGACGACAAAAAAACGCGAACAAGCCGCGTCTCCCAAAAAGGCCTGATCACAGGCCTTTTTTGATTGCCTTTTTTGCTGTGACGCGCTAGCATTACAGCGTTTCCGGGCTGTAGTATACCGGTCGTGCATATGCATGGCAGTCCCAATTTCGGGGCGTAGTATAGTGGCAGTACGCAAGGCTGGGGGTCTTGTAGTGAGAGTTCGATTCTCTCCGCCCCGAGATTGGGACTTAAAAATACCTTTTGCCGAACGAAACGAGCGCAAAATAGAGAGAGTTCGCGATTCCTTCCAGCCCGAAAGGATACAGCGACACAATGGATTGTGTCGCGTTGGGACCGAAATAAGACAATCCAATGGAAAAACGCGCACCGTTCGACCCGCAATCCGAAGTGAAAAAAATCCGCGAGCTCTCTGCGGATGAACACGCACTGTCTCGCGAAGACAGGCTTGCGATTCGAAAAGAACGCTTACACGCGTTCAAAGAACTCAATACGCTCCAGCAAGAAGGTATTGCGTTATGCATCCGAACATTGCAGCGCGCGATCACCGAACGACCTGACGTTCCAATAAAGGAGCTCTGGAACATAGTTGACGACTTTTCTCAAAAAATTCGCTTGTCAAAGCGGCAGAAAAAACTTTTTATCGATACGATCGCTTTGTTTGAAGATAGCCGATCGCGCGTGTTTGCCCTCTACCGTACTTACAAAGAAAAGCCACAGGAATTATTCGCTCGCTGCTTTGAGTTTGAGCCTCGCGGTCAGATCGATTTGGCGCATACGCCGTTCATGCTCTATTTTAAAACTCATAAGACTGAAGACTATATTGATGCATTTCTCTACCAACGCACCGACGTGCCTCCTGACCCTGAAGAATCAACCGATACGCCGAAACATGCCAGACAATCAGCAGGTTTCATCAAGAGTGGCACAGGACTAAAATCTCCCTTTACCGGCATAGTCGCGGTTGAAAAAGGAAGCACATTCAATAAAAACGAACTGCTCGCGCATCGCGAGTCTCGGGACCTCGCGCCGTTCCCCGCGGCAATATTTATCCATCTGTTCGAAATAAAAAAAATTCATATCACGCATGAAAACGATAATCAGATACTCATTACCTGTAGCGACACTCCTCCGAAACAACCAGATATGATAGGAAAACGAGTTGTAATCACAGCGGACAACACAGTGCTTTTCGACTGCACGCTCGTACGGAAAGACGACAAAAAGAGTATCTAC
Organism: Candidatus Uhrbacteria bacterium; assembly: GCA_016188385.1. Lineage (GTDB taxonomy): Bacteria > Patescibacteriota > Patescibacteriia > JACQRZ01 > JACQRZ01 > JACQSB01. The sequence goes on from JACPHV010000008.1 coordinate 6,128, forward strand.
TCGACACCAATAGATTCTGAAACATCAGCGCTTCTTATGGATGATCATGCCTTTTGGAATCATGCATATTGGCGAAATACCACAGCTACGACGAAAAGAGAAAGAGAACGATTACGACATGAGCCGATCATTCGTATCCCAAACCACGATTAATCTGACGCGGCAGGAATGGGTTTCCGGCATTCCGAGAAGCGATCCGGGGAGGAGCTTCATCCAGGCACATGAAGAACAGCATATCATCAATGAGCTGTTCAAACCCGTAGAGGCGGAAAGCGAGCCGCTTACCGCTATCGTAGGACGCGTATTGCGCGATTTTGAAGGAATGAAGACAACTCCTTCCGCGCTCCGCCGTGAGATTTTTCTGCGATACTGCCGCGTCCAGCGGCGACTCATGGGAGTTGACAGCCAGATTCGAGATGAAATCATCGCCTACTATAAACAGGGCGAAAGTCCTAAAAACATCTACGACACATTGTCAAAAAGCGATCTGTATTCTGTGACGGGACGATTGTTTGGAAAAAAAATACCTCTTCTTCCGGAAACATTGTCTGATGCCATCGCGCAGGCCATCCGTAAAGATCATTCGAAAGATGCGGACGCGCTTCGTAAACTGTTCCACTCCCCCGCTTCACTTCGCGGCATGCAAAAAGTCATCCGCCGCGTATTTGGCAAAGAGTATCAACACGACCTGAAAGCCTGGATACAATCGATTGTCCAGCTACGTTACAAAGGATATAACCGTGAAGAAATCCTTTCCCATCTGTATTCTGCACCCGTGAACGCGTGGGTAAAGATCGCGCAACGGCTCCCGGATCGTACGCGCCACGCGAGGGTATCAGATTGATCTTTGACAACGGTATGCGAGCATGGGACAATCGAAAGATCTTCTGCAAAATCCACTATGTTTCCTCTCCCGAATAATTTTAATGTGTTTGACGTCCAGCGGCAACGATTGATTGCCGCTCTCGCCTCTTTTCCAAAATCTTCTAAAACAGAAATTCTTAAGGGCCTCTCATTGACAGAACGAGCTCATGCCGGACAGTATCGCGACGATGGCGCGCCGTACGCGATCCATCCGATCCGTATGGCTGTGAGTTTAATCAAAGATTTCAACATTACTTCTCCTACGCTCGTCATTGCCGCGCTGCTTCATGATGTTGTCGAGGATACAACTGTAACGCTCGCGGCCATACAAAAGGCCTGCGGCAAGACAGTCGCTTCACTGGTCAACGACGTGACGGATGCAAGACCACCGCGCGAAACCGAGACGCAAAAAAGAAAACGCAAACAGCAAAAATTAATTGCCTTGCTCGAAAAACGAAAAAGCTCCCGCATTGTCAAATGCGCGGACATCCTGGACAACATACGCTCCTGGCCCCTGGTGACTGATAAAAGCTCTGCGTTTCATAAATTAACACGCTGGGTTGAGGAAGCGCGCGCGCACAGCTTGCCTTTTGCAAAAGCGACTGACGAGAAGATGTACCGACTAATCAAACGGACACTGGATGCGTACGAGAGGCCGCATACAAAAAACTCTTAACAAATGACATCAACAGGCAATTCGTGATATACTATAATCGAACGTAATCATTTCATAATTTTTTTATATGCGTTTTTTCATTTTTTTAGGTGTGCTCATCACCAGCTTGGTTCTCCTTGCCGGCACGCAGCTCCATGCCCTGAATATCGACCGTTTGTCAGGCCGCATCTTGCTTCAAGTAGAATCAAAAGGAGAAGCATGGTACCTCGATCCGGTATCGGATCAGCGAGTGTATCTCGGCCGCCCCGCTGACGCTTTTGAGATCATGCGCTCGTTTGGGCTCGGCATTAGCAATAGCGACTTGGATCGGATCGCTTCTGCTGACGGACAGCAATCAGGAGATGAAAAGCTCGCTCGACGGCTTGCGGGCAAAATCGTTCTGCAAGTGCAGTCTCGCGGCGAGGCTTGGTATGTCAATCCCGTGAATTTGCGTCGCTACTTTCTTGGCCGTCCTGCTGACGCGTTTTCTGTCATGAGGACTCTTGGGCTAGGGATCACCAACAAAGACATCGGCTCCGTGCCGGTATACGGCACGAAAAAACAAGGTGCTCCCGAAATATCAGCTTCGGCACCGAAAGCGAGCGGCACATCGGGCGAAATACAAGAACCCGCAGAAAAAACCCAAACAAAAACGCAGGCATCCGATGGGAAACGGCTCTCCGGATCTTATCGATGCTGGAGCTATAATGTAAGCGGCGGAGGTGGCGGGGATTGCCGTCTGTTTGCCCCTATCGTATTAAACGCCGATGGCACCTATTCAATGTCAAGCGAAAAAGGAACTTACCGCATTGATGGATCAACGATATACCTTTCCGAGTCAAAAATCCGCGGAGCAGGCACGATAAGCGCGGACAATCTCCAAATTCGCTTTGAGTATGATTATAATAGCTGGCATCATGTAATCACGTATCTCAAAGAAGGCGGCGCGCCATCAACTGCCACCGATGGCAGTCTTACGGAAGTGCCGGTATACATTACGTTGGAATATCCTGAAAAACAAAGTTCGCTTGGCAGCATCACGACTGTTGAACTCGTACCGGAAGGGCAACAGGCGGCAACGGCAAGCTATAAACCGACAGCGATCGCGGTGTGGGACGGCGACAAACGGGTCACCGCATCGTTTCATAAACTTACGAATACTCCAAAGACCGGACAGAAATATGCCGTGTACACAAGCTACGGTGGTGATGCCGTCAGTGTCGGCACGCTTGATCTGACTACAGTCAAAAAGGAAACATCCGTAACGATCAATGTCTCGACCGGAAAAACTCAACAGGAAGCCGTGGAGCGTCCCGAAGGGCCGGAGATTGTCGTCGAGATCAATCTTGTCTATCCGACGTATGATGGAAGCCTTGGATCGATTCAAACTATTACACTCGTGCCGGAAGGTCAGGATCCGGTCATTGCTGTCTACAAGCCCATGGCTCTCGCAGTCTGGGACGGTGATAAAACAGTTGCGGGGTCCTTTCACAAAGCGACAAATCAGGTAAAGACGGGAGCAAAGTATGATGTGTATGCAGACTGGGGGCCGTTTGGCGGATTCGTGAAATCGGGGATCCTTGACTTGACGACTATCAAAGAGGGCCCCTTGAAAAAAACTTATCAAACTACGACCTCGGGGACAGCAAGTTCTCCGACGAACGGCGCGGCGTCAAACAACGCTCCGATGCAAACTGATGTGTCGGCCTCATCCTCTCCCGCTGAAACGACAGCGAAATATGTTGCGGTCACCCTGATTCTTCAATATCCTGTCGGAGATCAAACGCTTCATAACGTCACGCGAATAGCAATGGTAAAACAAGGAGAATCCTATTATGAAGGCTATTCCGGAGAGATTGCCGGCTATGGTTCGGCAGCCCAGCAACTAACCGCAACGTTTGACTCTATAAGCGCCGAATCTTTCTATGATGTATACACCCAATCATATAGCGCGGGCAGCAAAAAAGTCGGTACCGTTGACATGCGCGGCGCGGCGGCTGGCAGCACGAAAACAGTTAGCGTCCAATAACACATTTATTCATGATGGCATCTCACATATATGAATCGTTTTCGAATCATTTCTTTGTTTATCGCGCTTTCGTTGCTCCCTCCGGGGAATATGCCTCTCCCTCTGGAAGCGGCGACACCCACGGTGACGACCGACCCTGCGATCATTACTCCCGGAGACGCTTTTAGCACGCGCGCAACCGGCTTTGCTCCCGATAGCACGCTGAACATATTCTACGAAGACCAGACGGAAGGAGCGGCGCGCCATATCATAGAGGGCTATTTTGGAGAAGCTTCAAAAAAAACTGACGAGACCGGTACGGCGGACTTTCCCGGATCAGCAGCTGTCTATGATGGTGGAACAACTTCTTTTACATTCAAAGATGAGGCTGGAAACACCGCGGTTGGAACCGTACGCGTAGAGGGACGAGCGCCACGCCCATTTCTCTTTGGACCGGAAGTGGAAGTGACAGAGGAAAATATCCAGATCGGATTTTTTGGCGTCGGATGGACCGCGGGAAAAGAAAAATCCATACGCGCATTCACTCCTTCAGATGAAGCTTGGACACCCCAAGTCTTTGATCTTTGTGAAAACGCGGCATGCCCCGAACGCGAAGACGGACTCAAACTCATTGCCGTCCTTCCTCGTTCACTCGTGCCCGGCACCCATCGCTTCGTTGTCAGTGAACAAGGAACAACTGAAGAAGTAAGCACATTTGCAATCATTCCCGAACTGAAAGAAAACAAGGCGGCGCTGATGAAAGAGGCTTTTCTTTTTGTGCAACCGCAGACAGCATCGCAATATACGGAATATCTCCTTATTCGAGGGTCCGGATGGGGGCGGTATGACGATCGCGGAGAGCCGACTGTTCTTCTCATGCCTGACAATGATACGGCACAGGATATCCCCTTAACGCTCGAACGCAACTACCGTGATTGTTCTTTTGTAGTTGGCGAGAAGATCCAAGGAAAATGTACGATGGACGAAGGCGATATGTTCATGCGCGCGCCATTGCCTAAAAATCTTAAAGAGGGCGCTTATACCGTCTACGTAACGACACAAAATTATTTTGATGGCGCCGCGGAATTGCGCGTGGTCCGTCTTCCGGATTTTAGCAATGCAAAACGACCGATTATCGCCATACAGCCGACATCAGGACCTGTAGGTACCAACGTTCTGCTTTCTGCCGGAGGATTTCCAAAACGAACCGGCCTCTTTATCCGATTTGATGGCGCGAAACAACCCGGCATTCTTTACACCGATACCAACGGCGCTGTTGGAGAGTATGCTTTTACCATTCCCTCCACGATCTCAAAAGATTTCAAAGTTACGACGATTAAACCTGGGAAGCATACTATTGAAGTGACTGATGGCGCGGGTCTCTTTCAAACAGTGACATTTACTGTCATAGAAAAAGAGGAGGAACCGAAGAAGGAAGTAGTCGAAGATCCGAGCAAACGATTTATAGGAAAACCTTGCGATCCGGTGAGGAACCGAAGAAGGAAGAGCCTAAGAAGGAAGAGCCTAAGAAGGAAGTAGTCGAAGATCCGAGCAAACGATTTATAGGAAAACCTTGCGATCCGGTATTGCCGCGCTCATGGCAGCAAGGATGCATAGATGAAACCGCGCAAAAAGAAACACCCGCAATCAAATACTATGTACCTGACAGTTCAGGTAAACAGTGTAGGGATGATATCGCAATCACATTCCAACCTGGATGCGTACCAGTGATACAACCCGAAGCTGTAAACCGATTCATCGGCCAAACATGCGATCCGATCTTGCCGCGCTCATGGCAGCAAGGATGCATTGATCCTAAAGAAAAACAACTGAATGAAAAACCTGCTGTCCAATACTATGCGCCCGACAGTGTTGGCAAACAATGTAGAGACGATATCGCTATTACGTTTCAACCCGGTTGCGTTCCGGTAAAAAAACCGGAACCGGTGGACAGATTCGCCGGCAAACCATGCGATCCGATCTTGCCGCGTTCATGGCAGCAAGGATGCATACCGCCGGCTTCGGAGGCGCAACAACAAAAAACAACAACGCCTGCAAAGAGCGCTGCCCAATCGAGTGCAACAACACAAAAGCAAACAGCACCAAAATGCAATCCGCAGGTTCCTCATTATTCTCAACCAGGATGCGTTGATTAAGGAATTATTCAATGGCTAAACCGGTTTAGCCATTGAATGAGGCGAACCGAATAAGCAATCTCTAAAGGCCTCTTTTTAGTTTGCGCGCGTATTCTATGGCGTACGATATCCAATACCGTCCATCCAAAGGACAATCCTGCGCGGAAATGTATCTTTGTTCAAATCCGCCGAATCCCGTCTTGAAAAGCGTAAGGCCTTCCCAAGGATGAGAGCGGCGGATACGCCGCACCATATGATCCAAAGGAGAAATAAAACGATCATGCGCGAGTCCCCAAAAATTATAAAATCGGCATCCGTTTCTTTGCGCCTCTCGAATAATTTCCCACTGTAAAAGATGCGATGCCGGAACTTTAGGATATTGCAATGTAGCGGCTCCATGGTGATAAAAGGCGGACCACCGCGTGAATACGACAAATGCGGTTGAGACAAGCGTATTGTCGTATTCCGCGAAAAAAATCTTCGCGTACGCTCCTTGTGCATTGAAGCACGCGAGTTCACGCTCAATATGCTCGCGAGGAAACGGAGTAAATTGCTGACGCCCTACGGTCTGCAGATATATTTCATAAAAGGAATGAACCGCTGCCGCTTCTGCGGTTGAAGTAATCTTCACGCCATCTTTTGTCGCTTTTCTGATCGCGTAGCGCGTATTTTTCCGCATCCGGGCAAGCAACGCCTTTTCGTCTTGATCAAGAGAAAGGATCCACGCGCGCTCCGGATGCATATGAAGAGGCGCCTTGCGATAATGAAACTTCCGAAATACGCTTACCAAGCCGCTTTCCTCCAAAATCAATGGACACATACGAACCCATTGACACCCTTTCTCTCGTCCCAACTCCTTGCAATAATCCAAAAAAACTCCAAGCGCTTCCGAAACACTCGACGTTTGATCATCAAATATCGGCCCGTGAGGACAAAGCAAGAATGTCCCTCGCCGCGCGCGCATTACGATCAATAAGCCGACACCGATAAGAGATGTATCGTGATAGATACCGACACGCATTCGCTCGTATCCATAGGCGCGCTGAAATTCTCCCCACTCCCATGTATGCAAAAACGTATGAGGCTTGACGCGATTGAGAAATGTATCCCAAATTTCCTGCTGTTCAACGGGTTTGATGATCATTGGCATAACATACAAAAAACTAACGCAGACAAGCTACGATCCGCCGCGCGTCATCCGGTGATACGCCAATTGATGTAGGCATATTGATCGTATGCCGCGCGAGGTCTTCTGCCATGGGACAGGAACCAATCTGATACCCTATGGCATCCAATGCAACATCTCTCGGCGCGATCGGCGAATCGTACCAATCGCCAAGATGAATCCCGTACGCGCGGCAGCGTGAAAGCGCTGCGCGCGGATCGGATACGCGCAGCGGATATCGTAAAAATATCACATCTCGATCGGATGGCACGCGAGGCGTTGCGATACCAAACACATCCTTGAACAGATCGCGATATATGTTCGCAAGCATTCTTCGATGATCATTCATGTTCTCCAATTTCTCCCATTGATGATTTGCGAGAGCCGCGAGCTGACGCGGCATGGCATGAAACGCAAACGCGGGCCGGAGCGCTTTCCGTTCTTCTTTAGTAACGGCGGGATAAAGAAGTCGCGAGAGGCGAAACGCTTTCAGCAAAACCTTCCCGACTCCCGCGCCATACGTTTTTTTTACACTGTGAGTAAGCAACGGATGCAGCAGTTGCCGCAGCACCCATCCGTCCGACGGGTACGGCAATTGCGCATGGATGCGCTGTAATCGGACCGCGAGATCTGCGTCGCGCGCGAGTGCCGCACCCCCAAACACTGACGACAACGCTTTATCGCGTCCAAAGCTCAAAATCGCCGCGTGTCCGTACCCGCCTATCTGTGTGCCGCGATACGTGCTGCCGATTGCGTGCGCGCAATCTTCTATGACGATAAGATTACGGGCTCGCGCGATATCGATAAGCCGATCCATATCCGCGGGTATGCCGAACGTATGCTGAATGATCACCGCGCGCGTTTTGGGAGTAATGTTCTTCTCTAAATCTTCCGGTGACATCGTATATGTCTCTCTCATGCAATCAACATATCGAGGCGTGCCTCCCGCCCACAGCACCGCGTTCGGCACGGCAACGCACGTAAATGCCTGCAGAATCACTTCGTCGCCGGCTTGCAGCGGAATGGCGCGAAGCAAGGATGCAAGAGCGCTGCGTCCGCTCTCAAACAAAAATGCGTGCGGCACGGCAAAAGATTTCCGCAGTCGCGCGAGAAGAATTTCTTCCTGCGCATGGTCATCCGTATGCGGACGCGACAATGCCAATCGAAGGCCAAGGATCGCATCGTCCCATTCTGCGTTGGGAGAGAGGCTGGTAAAAATCATTCGATTACGGCGCCGCATATTCTGCGATAGTCACATGATAAGACGGCTCTGGTTGATACGCGGCAGATTCCGAAATACACAACGGGTATTGAAAAAACGGTGCGTGGTATGTGCCGTCTCCGATCCGGAATGAAAGATCGCACCCCCTCGATACCGTAATGTGGTCGCTTCCCACAAATCCGAGTCGCCCTGATTTGGTGCGATCCCTGCCGGCACGGAACAAGTGGTCAGAAGAAAGGTCGACAGGCACCGTGGTACCATCAGGAAGGAGGATCTCGATCCATACATGCATCGGTTCATTGCGCGCGCAGGCGAAAAACCCAGCTACAAGGCGGGCGGGGATGCCGCGCGCGTGGAGCAAGGCGAGCGCGAGCGTGCTGAATCCCCCGCAATCCACTTTCGCGCGGAGAAGAGCGTCGCGTGAAGTATACAAACCGCGGATCGGATCGCCGTACGAAAGATGCGTGGCGCAGTAATCACACACAGCTCGAATGTAAGCATCCATGCGTGGCGCACTTTGCCAAAGTTCATCCGACAGAGCGACTATCCGCTCGTCGCGCGAATCGCAAATCTCACTCGAGCGCGTATTGCGCTCGATCAACGCTTGCTCGAGTCGTTGATAATCATCAAAACGCGCGGCGCGTACTGAAGCATGCTGCGGCAATACGCGGACAGGACAGGTAAGGATACATTCACTCTTTTGGCGCGCGGGAATCTCCGTATGCCATACCGCGTAGCGGAATAACAATGCCGGTTCCCACGAAAGAGAGATGGCGCACGAAGCGCTTGGATCTTGCAACGGCTGCTGATACGGCGTATGCTGCGGGATCGGAATAAGAACCGTGCAAGGCACCGCGCGGGCAGTGGGATTATCTATCTCAATCGTGACACCGTACAGATAGGTCTGCGGCCGGCAATACCAACGCAAGCGCAACGCCTCCGTCGCGCGTATGGCATATCCTTTCAGACGATTTTTTAACACCGAATAATGCGTTACGAACAAAGCTCCTCCGGACGAAACCAACACTCAATTTCATATTCAGCCTCATCAACCGCGCCGGAAGCATGGATGATATTTTTTACCGGCCGTTTTTCGAGCGCGGCATTGAGCGGTATATCGATGGAGTAATCACCTCTGATAGAGCCGATATCGGCTCGCGCCGGGATAGTGTTGCCGGCAATCTTACGCCCCATCTCTACCGCGCCCGCGCCTGACGCGACGATCGCAACGATCGGCCCGGATGCCATAAAATCCGCGAGCCAGTCAATGTTCATCTTGCCGACAGCGGTAGCATCGGCTGTACCAAGCTCTTGTTGCGGATCTTTTCCGGCCGACCGATAACTTGCGATCGTATTTTCTCCGACACGCTTCAACCACTCCTGATTTGCCGCGTTCCACGCATAATGTTTTTGCATTTGTTCGCGCGAAGCATGAACCATGCGCAACGCGCAGATCCGAAATCCGCGCTGTTCAAATCTTTGAATACATTCGCCTATCAACCCGCGCTGTACGCCGTCGGGTTTCACGAGCAATAAGGTTCGTTCCATAATGACAAAATATGATGAATAAATTCCGATGTGTTATTCGAATGCGGAAATCTGTTTGGCAGTTTTGATCTCAAACGTCTCACCATCACTCGTAACGATGATATCTCCTTGCCGATCGGTACGATACAGCGATGCGCCGCTTTCGTTAATGCGTTCCACGACCTCCCGATGAGGGTGGCCGTAGGTATTATCCGCTCCCGCTGAAATGAGTACCGCGCGCGGACTGATCGCATCAAGGAGAGCTTTGCTTGTTGACGTACGACTGCCATGATGGCCCGCTTTCAAAATATCCGCTTGCAATGAAGGATATTTCGCCAAAATCTCGCGCTCAACAGCCACGCCGGCATCTCCGGTCAAAAGCATCGCGACATCCTGATATCTCATGATAGCAACGATTGAAGAATCATTCAAGGCTTCCCCCGCTTCAACGCTTTTCGAGTCTCCGCTTGCGAGAATCTCAAACCTTGCCCCGGAAGCAAATTGAAATATCTGCCCCGGCCGCGCTTTTTGGACCGGAATCCGGTAGCGGCGCGCTACGGCAATCAACTCATCGTACTCCGGCGTGTTTCGTTCGATATCGAGTATGAGCAATGTACCGACTCGGTAAGTGCTCATGACACCGATCAATCCTGTGATATGGTCAGCGTCAGGGTGGGTCGCGACCGCGACATCAATATGCCGATCGAAAAAAGGCATGGAAGACCCGAGTTTCTCGACGACACGATTGGATGGACCGCCATCAACAAGAATGTCCTGACCATGGGGCAATCGCAGATGGATGGCGTCCCCCTGACCGATGTCAAAAATGGTTGCGGTAAGATTATTCGCATCAGTAAAACTGCCGGAAGCATACAGCGCCAATGCGCTCATCGAAAGGATGGCAACAGAACCGAACAGCACGGTGCCGCGTGCCGCGATCCAAAGCGCAAATTTTTTTCGATCACAAAGATACCCTCGTGTGGAGTGCTCTCGCATGTTCGACTAATTTTTTGGCAATCGTAAAACGCGCCGCATCATCAACTGCCCCAAAAACAAGCGCATAGAGACGTTCGCCGTCGAGTGATGTTTCAAGAACGAAATTATAGCCGGACTCACTGATATAGCCCGTCTTAGCCGCGCGGATACCGTCAAGGTCTGCAAACAATTCGTTCGTAGTCCATACGGTATGCCATTGGCCTGCCGGCCCTTCCGTGCGGAAAGAATGTCGTTGGGCAGACGCGGCAGCTCGTATGGCGGGATCCTGAAATGCCTCCGCGAGCAGCTTTACGATATCGGAAGCGGTGGAAACATTTTCCGAACTTAACCCGGTGACATCGGTAAAGCGCGTGCTGTTCATTCCCAAAACCGAGGCTTTCTTGTTCATCAGCTCGACGTAGAGATCCATCCTGATGCCCGTGGATCGAGCCAGCGCTTTGGCGGCATTATTTTTTGAACCGATGATCATGCTCTTAAACAAATCTCTCACGCGCGGCTGTTCGCCTTTGCGAAAAATAATTTTCGAAGGCGGAGCGTCATCAGCGGCGCTGATCGTAATGGCAGTATCCCATCCGGGGTTATGATCAAGGAATACGAGCGCGGTCATCAACTTTGTAATACTCGCGATCGGAACTCGGGCGCGCATGGCTTTTTTCGCGTAGACATGATCCGCGCTATCAATGAGTAAGACGGAGCGCGCGGGAATCAACGATGGGATAATTCGTGATTCGATATTCCAATCCGCCTGTTTAATCAATGCGACTTGCGAATACGTAAGACGCGTTTCGGCAACGAAATTCCCGTTCTTATATCTTCGTGTCGGCAATAACCGCCATTCTTCACGTGTTCTGTCATAAAAAGCGATACTCCCCTCTTCGGCGTCTGATCGGATCGAAAGCAGTATGGCGCGCCGCAGATCGGATGGCGTTACGTCCGGCAAATCGAATTGATAAATCGGGCTTGCGATCGTGTGGTATTGGGGGGCGCCTTTTGAGTAGCGCTCTTTATCTTCGTCGCTTTTTATGTTCAAGATGAGCCTGCTTTCTTTCTTAAGTGCATCAGGCGATACGGCAACGCGAAAATCTGTTTCAGGTAAAGAAACAGTAGCTCCAAGACTCCGCGTATGCCGATCAAGCACCACTACTCGTTCTTGCTGAACGGCAAAAGAGTCCTCCGGAGCAATCAGGACGGAGATTACGAAACTGGCAAGTACTATCCATTGAAATCGTTGTATCATAAAGCTTTTTCATCTTATCGTAATCATGTCCTGTGGGCAATGGCTTGCGTGGTCAGGTGCTTGAAAGGTCAGTGTGTCTCGCGCGCGTTGAAATCCTTTGAAATACATAACCGAATATGGAATACAGCGCAACGAGAACGCCGATACCCAATGCGCTGTTTTCAAATGTAAGGCGCGGGACGGGCAGGCTAGCGAAAAATCGCGATACTCCGAATATATATTCGGCAAGCGCCCATACGGGAAGCGATGCGATTTGTATGATCGGATCAAACGCGAATGAAACCTGCTGCGGAACCAACGAAATAACAAACGCGCCCATCATCCAAGCAAAGCTTACCGCCATGATCACCGGGATCAGAGGAACCACAAAAAGATTGGCAACCAACGCTATTGGAGAATAGCTTCCAAAGCCGATCAAAAGTATCGGCAACGTACCGATCGTGGCGCAAAACGTCTGGATCGCAACAGCTTTCAATCCTCCCATTTCCTTTACGCGTCGTAAAACGGCAGACAACGCGGGAGAAAGTATGATAAGCCCCGCCGTGGCAGCGCACGAGAGTTGGAACCCGCGGTCGTAATAAAGCGCGAGAGGATCAATAAAGACCATTGCCGCCGCGGCGGCAGTCAAAGCTTGAATCCCTCCCGATTTTCGTCCCGCGGCTAGACCGACCAATGCGATCACGCCCATAAACGCGGCGCGGACAGTCGCGCTTGATGCCCCCGTAAACACGGTAAAAAGCGCGATCGAAATTGCGAATATGACCGTCTGCGCAATGCGCGAGACGCGCAAACGGCGCACAAAAGGAGCAACGGCAAGAATAAGGACAGTAATATTGTAGCCGGATATCGCGACAATATGCGATATCCCAACGGCGGCGAACAGCAATGATATCTCTCGCGAAAATCCCGTACGGTCGCCAACAAGAATGCCTGCGATCAACTGCGCATGAGGAGCGGGGATCCATCGCTCGATAATCCGCACAATTCTGACGCGATGTCGCTCAAGCATGGTTGCGGCCGACAATCCGCTTGATGATGATTGGTATTCCGGCGCCGCGATTACTTTCGGATGACCGCAATATGCGGTGATTCTTTGACTGTTAAACCATCCTGAATCCGCGGTATTCGGATTTTTCTTGCATCCAAACCCCGCTCTATCTCCGATATGGTAGCGTGGCGCGAGGCCTGTCGTCACGTAGACACGCGTCGAGCCAAGAGCGGGCGCTTCCCGGATACCGCCTTCTACGATGAACGATTGCCGACTCTCCTGAATCCGCGGCTCTGTAATGATTACACCATTCCAAATCGTAATGAACGGCAGACGTTGTACATACTCTCGCTGGTGTGAAAAATCGCCAAAAACCCCAACGATCCGGAACGATCCGATAAAAAATGCCGCTGCCAAAAGCGCAATGAATCGCGCGCGGGGACGACTCCGGAACACAACAGCGCCTACCGCGCATGCCAGCGCTATGATATAGAAGAAGAACGGATCAACAGAGGTTGTAATGATTGAGAATGCGAGAACGCCGAAAAAAAATGCGAAACACGCGGAGCGAAAAATCACATAAGGCGGGAACATGTTAAGCCTTCACAGTGGCGCGGAGATATTCCTCGATAAAGGGGAGTAGATCACCGTCAAGCACATCCGTAACCGATGATGTTTCGTGGTTGGTACGATGATCTTTTACGAGCTTATAAGGGTTGATCACGTAGGAACGGATCTGATTCCCCCATGCCGCTTCGCTGTATTCGCCGCGTAGTTTTTTCTTCTCCGACTCCATTTTTTCTTCTTCAAGTTTGTGCAGCTTGCCCGCGAGATACCGCAAGGCAGTTTCTTTATTTTGCAATTGCGAGCGTTCGTTCTGGCAGGTGACAACGATACCGGTCGCAAGATGGGTGACACGCACGGCTGAATCCGTCGTATTGACGCTCTGCCCTCCATGCCCGCCCGCGCGAAAAACATCTATCTTAATATCCTCGGGCTTGATCTGAATCTGACTTACTTCACCAAGATCGGGGATTACTTCAAATAACGCAAAAGAAGTATGGCGCATTTTTTCCGCATCAAACGGCGAAATGCGTACAAGACGGTGCACGCCGTTTTCTGCCTTGAGATAGCCGTATGCGTAAGAACCGATCACTTCAAAGGTCGCGCTTTTGATGCCTGCTTCCGCACCTGGCAATTTGTCAATGATGCGTACGCGCCACCCCATCCGCTCGCAAAAACGGAGATACATCCGAAGAAGGATCTCCGCCCAATCCATGGCATCAACGCCGCCGGTTCCGGCGTGGATCGCGCACAGCGCGTTTGCCGAATCATGCGTGCCGGAAAGCAACGTCTGGAATTCAAGGGCCTCGAACCGTTTTCTGAGACGAGCCATGGACTGCTCAAGCTCTTGGTCAAATTTAGTATCACCGCCCGCGGAAGCCAATTCTTCAATGTCGCGCGCGTCAGCAGCCAGCTGTTCCCATACCGATACTGTTTCGTTGAGCCGCGAAAGCGTGCGCTGCTGCAGCGTGGCGCGAACCCGATCCGTCCAGAAATCCTCTTGCTGCATTTCATGCTCGAGCTCAATGATCGATGCTTTCTTTTCTTCGATTCGCAAGGTTTGCTCCAGTTGCTTGATCTTCCCCTCCAATTCTTGAATACGGGATACGATGTCGGCCATTACGGTTTCGATTCTTCTTTAAATTCTCCGAGCGTCACAGACACCTCTTTTTCTTCCGCGCCGGAAAGCACTTTTAACATGACGGTATCTCCCGGCGCGTATTTGACGATAAGGTTGGCAAGCGCATGTCCAAGGTCAACGCGCTCTCCATTCACTTCGAGAATGATATCCCCTTCTCGCAAACCGGCTTTTTGAGCGGGACTGTCAGAAACAATGCCAAACTCGTTTGCATCGGGATTACCCGCGATGAACGCGCCGTAATGGACGCGAAGATTATTCTTTTTTACCATTTCCTCGTTCACAAGACGGTATCGCACGCCCAAAAACGGACGGATGATGCGTCCGTGCTTGATTACGCTTTCAAGCGGACGTTTCGCGATATTGATTGGAATGGCAAAGCCGATGGATTGTCCCGCTCGATTTACCGCGGTATTGATGCCGATAACATGGCCGGAAAGGCTTAAGAGCGGTCCGCCTGAATTGCCGGGATTGATCGCGGCATCGGTCTGAATCGCTTCTTGAATCACTTCCGAACGGCCCGCTCCATCGGTTGCTTGCACGACCCGATCGATACCGGATACCACGCCGCGCGTCACGGTATTTCGGTATTCTCCGAGAGAGTAGCCGATTGCGATGACTGTCTGGCCGATCTGAATATCATCGGAATTGCCCCACTCGACCGGCACAAGTCCGGCGGCTTCAATTTTAACGATCGCCACATCGTTGATCGGATCTGTCGCAAGCACGTTTGCCGTATATTCCTTCCCGTCATTCGTTACGACAGTGTAATCTGCATCCGGATCGCTGACCACATGCTTATTCGTAAGGATCATGCCGTCTTTGGTGACGATAAATCCGCTGCCGCCGCCAACCTGCTGCTTTTTCTTTTCACCGGATTCTTTTTTTTGCTGCTGTCCTCCATTCCCGTTCGGCGCGGGATCAAACTTGAAATCAAACGGGAATCCGAATTCAAAAAAATCATCAAACGGGAAAATATCGCCCGTACGGCCCACCACTTGAGAAATATCCTTGCTTACCACAATGCTTACTACGGAAGGCGAAACATTCTTTACGACATTCACAGTCGCGGAATCTTCGGTGATCTTAAGTTGATCCGGATTCACCGGAGATTCGTTGATATCAGAAGAGCCCGTTATCATTACACCTTGTCCATATAAAGAGCCGAGGAGTCCGCCGCCGAATCCGGCAGTAGCCGCGATCAAGACGATCGCCAAAAATGAAAGTAACGGCGTACGAACGTGTTTCGTGTGCATAGAGTAGTGTGTACGATTATGAATTGATTCTCCGGATACCACGGAGCGCTTTCATGTAATCAATAGTTTTTTGCAGTCCTTCCTCCAACAGTACGACTGGAAACCAAGCCGCGGCGTCTCGCAGCAGCGTCATATTCGGTGTGCGCGCGTGCTGTATCCACGCGTACTGGATACGGAGCG
The DNA here is from genome assembly GCA_016188385.1 of Candidatus Uhrbacteria bacterium. Taxonomy (GTDB): domain Bacteria; phylum Patescibacteriota; class Patescibacteriia; order JACQRZ01; family JACQRZ01; genus JACQSB01. The sequence continues at coordinate 22,063 of JACPHV010000008.1, forward strand.
CGGCATCTTGATCAAGAAGAGCGCGCCGCACGCGCGGCTCCGATCCGGTGAGCCGAGCTACTGCCGCAATAAGTTCGTCAATAGAATACGAGGTGGGACTGCCAAGATTATATACCGCGCCTTTTTCCGTAAGCATTATTTTTTCAAGCGCGTCAACCGCGTCTGAAATATACAAACAGGAAGCTTTGACAAATCGCTCGTCGATAACAATCTCTTCATTATGGAGGTGCGCGCGGATCAGTTCCGGGATAAAACGCCCGTCATCAAAATGCATGCGCGGGCCATACGTCTGAAACAACCGCACGATTTTGGTTTCCAGGCTGTATGTGGCGCGGTACATCTCGACTAACGATTCCCCGAAGCGAAGCGCGGAAGGGTACCATTCCTCCGGTGAACGCCAATCAAGCTCTCCGCCCTGATCTTCAGAAATCGGTCCCTCGGTAACAGTGCCGTAAAGCACCGCGTTCGAGAGGAATAACAACCGTGCTCGCCATTCCACTGCCAAATCAAGTATATTGCGGGTCCCGGCAGAGCACGTCATCGAAACATCCACAGGATGCTTGAGGTATACGGTTGGAGATACGCTTCCGGCAAGGTAGTAAATATGCTGGACACCGATATGCGCGACACGGAATCTCTCTAATCCTTTGAACAGCTTAAAGTCAAGCGGTTCGCGTATGTCATGACGAATGAATTCAAAATGAGGGTTTACGAGCAGATGATCGATATTTTGTTCCTTGCCGGAAAAATACGTATCGACGCAGATTACATTATGCTTTTCGAGAAGGAATTCACAAAGATGCGAACCCAAAAAACCGGCGCCTCCTACGACGAGGATGTTTGTTCGTTCGGCTATGCGGGGTATACGGCTGGACATAGGACAATTGATCTGATTAACGAATAATGCCAAGGCGCAACACTGTCCTTGTATTTTTACCAAAAGCGAAGAATTCCGCAAGGAGAGCGCCTGAACTGTCAAACATACGAATATGCGGTCCGGCAATACGAGCGGGAGCGGTGATAATTTCGTCCTTCCCGTCGCGATCGAGATCACCGAGTATTACTTGTACCGGCAAGCGAAATTTTTTCGGAAACGCGTAAAAACTTTTTTGAAGGATGCCTGTGCTTGAGAATACCCGCACGGGAGCGTCTTCCTTAGTCGGAGAAGTGACGATTTCTATCGAACCATCGCCATCGACATCCCCGACGGCAAAATTGATACTCGTAACCGGCAAGTCGGGATAGGCAAAAAATTGGCTCAAGAGCGTGCCTCGTTCATCAAAGACTCTGATTTCCCCCCGCGTATTTTTCGTCGGAACGACGGGGGTGGTGATAATCTCGCTGCGGCCGTCCCTATTCAAGTCAGCGGACCCGACAAGCAGTCCTCCGCGGAATGAAGCGTGATACGCAAAAAAATGAGAGCGAAGCGAGCCAAGCAGATCAAATATTTTTACGTGCGGACCTCCGCCTGCTCCCGCAACTGTAATGATTTCGTCTTCGCCGTCACCATCAAGATCAGAGACGCTTACGTTTACACCGCCGCGAAAACGGCTGTCATAGGCTGTAAAGGCGCTGATATTATTCAAGTCGCGGTCATAGACGCGGACAAAGGGGTTTTGCCCCTTTCCGGCGCCAACGGCGAATATACCGCTTAATCCGTCTGATCCGCTTAGCGAAAACGGGATACGGCCCGGATCAAATGGAAAAAGCTGGCGATTCGGCTTCTTTTTTGTGCCTTCAAAAAAAAGGATCGGGCCGTTGCCGTCCGCGCGAGAGATGCCGAGCGTATGTGATTTGATTGTCAACGTCTCCGTTGCCGAGCGCGGTATCTGTCCGTTTTCAATGGTGTTGCGAAGGAGCAGCTCCACATTCAGAGAACCGCACCCCATCCCGCCCACATAGGAAGGATTGAGATCGTTAACCGGATTACAGCTTTTTTTCAGGATCCTCATTGCATCGGCGGGGCGCAGCAGCGGATTGACTGATTTCATCAGCGCGAACGCACCGGAAACGACCGCGGTCGATAATGATGTGCCTGACCAGCCGCTGCCGTAAAACGCATCAAAGCCCGCCTGATCATACTGTACCACTTGTGTCGCGTAAAAATCATACCCGGGCGCGACGACATCTACACAAGATCCGTAATTAGAAAACTGCGCTTTTTGTCCAAGAGGATCGACCGAACCGACGCCAACGAGGATATCTTCGCCCCCCTCATACTCAAAGCACGCGGGGTAGACCGGCTCATCGGCAAGATTGAACCCATGTTGCTTCGTGTTGTCATTGCCTGTCGCCGAGACGATGATAATGCCGGCATCATAAGCGCGCTTCAATGCCGCTTTCAAAAATTGACTCTCGCCGCTGCCGACAAAGCTAAGATTCACAATGTCCACTTTTTTCCGAATCGCATAGTCAAGCGCGTTGACCACCGAAAGCACGGACCCTTCGCCTTGATTATCGAGTACGCGCAGGGGCATAATCTTTGACCGCCAACTGATACCGGAAATGCCGATGGCGTTGCTGCCGCGAGCGGCAATGATGCCGGCTATGATAGTCCCATGATGAATGCCGGCCTGGATAAAAGCGTTATGGAATTTTGGCGTAGGGTCAGGGATACCATCAACAAAATCCCAACCATAGACATCATCAACGTATCCGTTCTGATCATTATCAACTCCGTCACCCGGCGTTTCCGCGCCATTCACCCAGATATTGCTCCGCAGATCGGGATGATGGATATCAACGCCTGAATCCAGTACAGCTACCACTACCTGGCTAGAGCCGGTTGTCAATGACCATGCCTCCGGAATACGGGACGAGCTCATGTATGATTGCCTCGAAAATTCGGAATCATCCGGAATGACACCGATAGCGGCGGCGCTGATCGAATAATTCGGCTCCGCGTACAGCACGCGAGGATTTGCCAGCAGGGCTTGTTCGGCGCGCTGTACTGATGCGTATTTTGGCAACCGAAGAACAGAGAGGGTTCGTTCCCCCTTGAAACGCACAAGGATCTCCGGTGATGCCTTGGATGCGGCTGCAGAATGTGCGATACGATCGGTCGGTGCGTTTGCGACGAGTTCGTTTTCTTCGGCAAAGCCGGAAAACACGCTGATGGATTGAGGGATAATTGTCGCCAAAACGACAAAAACACTACCGACTATCGCGATACCGGTTTGCACGCGGATCATAGATCGGTTCATGAAAATAGTATAGCACTCCTCACTGATTCGCGGTATCTTTCTGCGCTTGAATAACAGCTTGGTATGTTTGTTGCAATTCCATTACGCGAGCGGCAAGGGTAACGTCTGAAGGATCCTTTTTGCTCAAAGCATCCCAATACAAATAGGCCTCATATCCTTCGCCGATTGATTCGAGAAAAGTCGCGTATTCGCGCATAAGATCGCTATCGTTATTCGTACGGATCAATCCCTCGAGATATACCCCTCGCGCGGCATCCTTATCATGGCCATACTCGCGGTAAAAAGACGCGAGTTTGGAATACAGCATTAGGGTGCGCGGTTCAAAATCCAATGCTTGTTTGATTGACTCTTCCCCGATTGCCAGTTTCCCCATGCGTCCGTAAAGAAGACCCAATGATGCAAGCGCTTCGGCATCCTTGGGATACGCGGTGAGCGCGAGGCGATATACGGACGCGGATTTCGCGAGATGCCCCACCTTCTCGTATTTTTCCCCGAGACTTCGATAAAGCGCGGCTCGCGCCACACCATCGCTCACATCCGTGCCTTTCAGAGACTCATTGAGATTGTTGATTTCTTTTTCCACATCTGTTTTTTCTTCCTCCGAAAGCGATACTGCGATCACAGAATACTTTTTCGTGTCTTGATATTCCTTTAGCTTCCCAAAAAGCGCGGGAAGACCCATTAATGCAACAAAACCCAATACGAAGATAACGCAGAGCGCCGCGATGCCGTATTTCTTGTGATAGATCATTGAATGCATAATTGTAAATAAATAGATGGAGCTGTTAAACTCCACCTATTGTAGGGAAAACGAGGTAAGATTGTCAACCGTTCCGCCGTCCTATCTCCTCACCGCTCCGGAATACGCGATTGCCTTCAACACATTCCAGGCCGTCACTTTGTTGGGGAAATATCCAAATTCTTTATGAAATGTCTTCAGAGCGGGTTTTTCCCGTTTGTCAACATCACGGTTTGGAACCGTTTTGTATGTGCCGTCTTTTTGCTTGACTTGCTTGGTAGGAAGAAGGCCGAATTGCATAATATTGATCGCGGCTGCGTCATTTGGATTTTTCAAGTCCGCATCGCGCTTATAGACAAGCTCGAAATTAGTGAATGCGCGGTCTTTTGTCGCGGTACAATCTTTAAGACTTGGAAATCGCCCATTGGCAATACGTAATGCCGCTTCCCATTCCGCTTCAGTGATCGGCAATTTGCCGTCACACGCGGCGCTGAAGCTGCGCAGCACACCGGCGCGTTCCCCTGCCCCCAGTTTAAGCGTGAGTTTTGTGCCGTAGGTGATGAAATTATCGACCTTCGCTTTCTCTACCTGCTTAAGCTTGGCTTCCGCTTTTTCTATAACATTTATCACGAGTGGCGCGTATTGCTCTTCCACTTTTTGATCAGGTTGTATGCCGAGCTCTTGAGTGACGACCGATTTATCCGAAGCTATCGCTTTCGCTGATTCCTCTTTGATATCTTCCGCCTGCTGCTTAAATCCTTCATTGCGCGCGGTCTGATCAATTTTTTTCTCTTCAGTCGTGAGAGGCTTGGCTTCTTCAACAGGCTTTTCTTCCGCTTCCTTCACCGCTTCCTTGGGAAGCTTATCCTGCGTGTCTTTTGCTGATTTCTTCGCCTCGGCCGCTTTATCTTCCGCGGCTTTTGCCTTAGTTTGCGCATCCTGCGCTTCCACAAGGGCGCTATTTGCTTTCTTTTTTGCTTCCGCGGCTATTGCTGACGCTTCATCGGCTTTTTTGACTGCCTCTGCTGCGTAGGAAGCAACTAATTTCGCCTTTTCTTTTGCTTCTGCTGCAAGGCTTTCGGCTTTATCGGCTTTTGATTTTGCTTCGGTTGCCGCGGCGCTTACTTCGTCCGCTTTTTGCTTTGCTTCCGCGGCCTTTGCGGTTGCTTCATCCGCTTTCTTGATGGCATCAAGCGCTGTTACGGCCGCTTCTTCAGCCTTTTTTGCCGCTTCATCGGAAGCTGCTTTTTCAGCTTGCACTTTTGCGAGATCCGCCGCGTTTAATGCTTCATCGGCTTTCATGCGCGCTTCCTTCGCGGCAGTTGCGGCTTTATCGGCATTTTTAGTCGCTTCAGCCGCGGCTGCTGCTGCTTCATCCGCCTTTGAGGTCGCCTCGTTCACGACGGTTTTCTGCGAGCTTGACGGCGAAGGAGCGGGAAAACTCACTGATGCGGATGGAGCCGGAAGAACGGCGCCTTGGCTAAAGTTGCCCAGCGTACTTAACTTACAGGCAATGTTTGTGGGATTGACGGTAAAGGTACGCGGGGACTCTTGAGACCCTTCGATCGTGATAGTGTTCGTGAGGGTGCCTCCGACATCATTGCAGTCTTGGATGATATCTGTCCTATCCGTAATCAGCCGCCCTGTTTCCGATACAAGTTTCAAAAATGACTGGGGGGGCACCGTGAATGTCGCGGTAGTATCATCAATGACGACGCGCAGCGCTTGCGATCCGTTCTTGATAGTAAAAGTCATGCCGTTGACTACAATAAACTGATCCGCTACATAGTTCACATCGGAAGCGGCATATACGGTTGCCAAAGAGTAAAGAAACGTGGAAGCGAGCAAAGATATCAGAGCAAACACCCCGATAAGGTGCCGAATAAATCGTGACGGAAGTGCCTGCATGTCCATAGAGAGAATTTAATTATACGATACTTTTATTTGAGTCGAAAATCGATCGATGAAATAATTTTTTCAAAATACTTTGCATTGATTGCGTCAAAATCTTTTTCCCGCGCTTGCATCGTGATATAGAGCGCCATATCCTCATCCCGCGCCACTATGAGAAATCGTTGTTTGATCTGCTCACCGACTCGCGACAGATAGGTAAATGTGATTTCTCCGGCTTTTTTGCTCTTGAGGCTAAACCGCCGCTCATCTATCTTTTCAAATTTCGGATGTTCTTTCGGAAATTGCTTATCAACGCTATCGGCAAGGATGTCAATGATGTCGTATCGCAATAGGCTGCTCACTTTGCGGAGACCGTGTTCGTATCTGATGGTGACCAAAAATGGCGTTGTCGCGTCTTTTTCGCTTTCTTTGCCTCGAAAAATGATCTTTGCTTTTTGATCTTCTTCTGATTCTGTAGAGGCGCGAATCACACCATCCGGATACTGAAATGTGATAAGGGTGATCGGGTCATAAAATAACGGCGTACGAACCTGCTGATAAAGATAATAGATGCCGCCCGCTATTCCTCCGATGAAGATAATCGCCAAAAAGACTTGTAGTGCTTGATTGTGAAGAACTTTCCCTAACTGGGCGCGAGCCCCGCCTCGTGAGCGGGGCTTCGCGCTCGAATTACCTCGTGAATGCTTTATATCCATTCCTCATTGCCTTCCGACATTACAGATTATTATTCATGGCAGCAAGCTGGAGCCAGAGATTGTCTTCCTTGCCGCTGGTGTAGATGAACATGGCTGTATCATCTTCGGAAAGTATCGGATTGGTTCCATTCAGGATGCCCGTTGTGTCAGGGATGGAGAGGGGTTTGGAGCCGATACTGGCAAGGATCAAGAGATCACCGCCCTTGGCATTGGCATCAGAGGGGCTCAACACACAGCCATTGATGTCTTCACATTTGATCTCGACATACGAAGTTGTCGGCGAGAGCGATACGATCGCGCTGGTGTCTACTCCATTATCGGCAACGGTGACGGTCTCCACACCAAGCGTCATCTTGTTTTCTACGAAGAGGTTGCCTGCTGATGAATCGCTTCCAGATCCCGGGTCATACCAAGTGTTGATCACCTGTACCATGACCTGACCTTCCGTGCCGTTGAATGTGTTGAGAGCCATACCGATTACGCGCCCGGCTTTCTTTGCCTTCATACCTTTTCCTGCAGTGGATGAAGTGGTGACAAAATCCCCTACCGCGATCGGGCCGCCCTCATTTGTCACATTGACCGGCACACGACCGACAAGTGCTACAGGCATTGGGTTGTCTTCTTCCTTGATGTTGTTACCAGCAGAGGTAAAGTCGCCATAGTTATCAGACACGATACCGGCAACCGGTTCCTGGTACGCTTTTGAGCTCTTCACAAGCTGCGCGATAATCTCACCGGTAGTGGTCGTCACTTCTTTTGTGCCGGGTGCAACGATATCACCGTATGTGATAGCAGGATCACCCGGCTTCGCCTCGGCGTAGATTGGATAACGTTCGGCGTAGTCAGCAATTGGCGAGGCGTTACAATCAATGAGATCTACACCGACAGTATCAGCGCTGGCGCCACTATGACACACACCTTTATCTCCTGCTGCCTGAACTAAATCAACAGTAATTCGTCCTTTTAATCGAATGGTACTTGAAGCTGAAGCTGCATTAATGCCCATGGTCACCGTATTGGCGCCGCCAGTACCAATATTAATGGGGCTTGAAGATCCTGTTCCTAGATTGATGGTTGCGGTGCCGTTAGC
>JACPHV010000009.1 GCA_016188385.1 Candidatus Uhrbacteria bacterium
ACCGCAATGGTATGAGAATCTTCCCGGGGGACTCTTTTATGACGAAGGGCCTCATTTGCTTTATCTCCTTTCACAATATGGAAACGCTTGTACACTGGATTCTTCTTTTATCACAAACAGCTCTTCGGAGAGAAAAACACCAATAACCGTATCCGCGCATTTCACGTGCGGAAGTGGAATACCGGGAGACTTGTATATGAATTTTGCCGCACCTGTATCAGAATGGTTTTTCATCGTCCTTGGTGACAAAAGGCTCGGGGTCTGCGACCTTTTCCGTGATATATATGTATCCGCCCCGAACGATGGCAGACATACTCCGGCCGCAATCCTGCGCACGGCGGCAATATGCGGGACGAAAGGAATACGTGAAATTGTACGTTCCGGCGTAGCGGTGATACGCGGCCGCCATGATGTCGGCGCTGATCGCGTAGTCGAACGCTTCGGCGAACATATACGCAGCGGCACGCCGCTCGGAGTGATTGACGGCAAACACGGGGCACGTATTGTCAGACTCCTCCACGAAATAATGAATGGCTCGCAAACAAAATGAAAATCGCGATTGCTTCACCGCTCTTTTACCCGAGCGTTGGCGGCGTGGAACAATATACGCTTGGGCTGTTTTCCCGGCTCGCGAAACAGTATGGTCACTCAATTACCGTCATCGCGCTTAACACGCATGGATCATCGGAACGCGAAGAAATAGAAGGCCTTTCCATAATACGCATCAAGTCATTTCCGCCATGCTTCAATCCTTTATTTTCCCCGCGGGAAGCGCGTATGCGCTTAGAAGAAATCGGCATTGATTCATTTGATGTGATAATTACACAATGCCGGTATTACTTTTTTACCGCGTTCATGGCGCTCTATTGCGCTCGACGCGCTCTTCACCATATTCACATAGAACATAATGCCGGCCATATGCCGCATCGTTCCCCGTTTATTTCCCTCCTTTCTCTCCTTTATGACATAAGCGTCGGACGCGCGGTGCTTCATGCGCCTCGCGGCATGATCTATGTCTCACGCGATGTGGAACAATTCTGTAATAAACGGTTTGGCGTCCACATGCCGTATTGCGTCGCTCCTTACAGTGTTGACATGCACGAACCTATGCAAAAAAAACAACCTGACTTAGATTCCAAAGTGCTCATAGTATATGTCGGTCGCCTGATCAGACAAAAAGGCATTTTCCGCCTATTGACGGCTTACCGCGATGCCAAGCTTGCCCATACGCAGCTCATCATTGTCGGCGACGGCCCGGAGCGGGCTGCTGTTAATCGCATGATCTCGCGATACAACTTGCGCACCGTACGGCTCCTCGAAGAAATTCCAATGTGTGAAATTGACGCATTACTGGATCGAGCTGACATATTCGTGAATCCAACGTATTATCCGGAAGGATTCCAAATTTCGCTTCTCCAAGCTGCCCACAAAGGCTGCGCTATTATTTCCACGGATGCGCCCGGTGTGCGGGAACTGCTTGACAACGGAAGGTGCGGAATGATCGTTCCTCATCGCGCGCTTCGCATTGCGCTTGAACGGCTCGCCAGAGACGCATCCTTTCGCTCCGTATTCTCACGCCGCGTCCGCGCTTTTACCGCGGACAGATTTTCATGGGACAGTACTCTTTCTCGCGTTCAAGAATTTCTTCTATCCTATGCAAGCCAAAAATCCTGAAATCACATTTCTCATTCCATGCCTCAATGAAGAAGCAACAATCGGGTTGGTTATTCGCCGATGCCGCGCGCTTATTGAACAATTGTCGTTGCAAGCCGAAATTTTGGTAAGCGACAATGGCTCCAATGATCAGAGCGCCGCGATCGCGCAAGATGCAGGAGCTCGAATATCGCATTGCCCACTTAGGGGCTACGGAGCCGCGCTTCGCCATGGAATCGCGCATGCGCGCGGACAGTACATCATTATGGGAGATGCCGACGATTCCTATCGTTTTGACGAAGCAGAACCTTTTATTGCGGCGCTGCGCGCAAACGCTGATCTTGTCATCGGATCGCGGCTTAAAGGCAGCATAGAAAAGGGCGCTATGCCGGCCCTGCATCGTTATCTCGGCACTCCCGTTCTTACGCAAATTCTCAACACATTCTATGGCACGCGGATATCCGATTGCAACTGCGGCTTGCGCGGTTTTAACACTAAAAAAATAAATGCCGTATCTTTTTTTTCCACCGGCATGGAGTTCGCTTCGGAAATGCTGATCCAAGCGGGAATAAACAGATGGCGCATTACAGAGCTGCCGATTGCCTATTACCGCGATGGACGCAAAAACCGGGCGCATCTTCGCCGATGGCGCGACGGCTGGCGGCATCTTCGTCTGATCATGCTGTACAGCGCAAAACATGCATTTATTCTACCTGGCTTTTTCCTACTGGTGGTCGGCACAGCCATTTTGATTCCTCTCCTATTTAGAACGATCACAATTGCCGGGCATACTCTCGAAATCCATTTTGCGATCCTCGGAGGGTTGCTTATGATCAGCGGCATCAGCACAATCACAATGGGTATCGCTGCCGAAATTTTTTCCCATGTGCGCGGATTTCATATCACAGCCCTTGGAAGCCGCATAGCGGCAGTATTCACGCTGGAAAGAGGGATCATGGTGGGAGGCGCTCTGCTTCTCGCCGGCCTTACTCTTGATACGTGGATTTTGTTTGAGTGGATTAACGTACAATTCGGATCGCTTGATAAAGGCGTTCACGCAATTGCCGCATCAGTACTCATTGTGGGTGGAATTCATGTCTTCTTTGCCTCTTTCCTTATCAATTTGCTTATGGTAGGTTCAAAAACGTATGAATGACCGTATCGCTGCATTCCTTGCCGAATCAACGCCGTTTTCCATGGAGCGCTTTCTCGTTGGCGCGTTGCTTGCGCTCCTCCTTGGACTCGCGCTCCGATGGATGTATCTGCGGTACGGCAGAACGATTTCAGCGAAAGAATCACTTGGAAATCTCTTTCCGCTCCTCACATTCGCGACTCTGGTAGTCATTTCAGTAATCAAGTCTTCGCTTGCGCTTTCCTTGGGGCTTGTCGGCGCGCTCTCTATTGTTCGCTTTCGCGCGGCAATAAAAGAACCGGAAGAACTCGTTTTTCTCTTCCTGGCAATAGCTATCGGACTCGCGCTCGGCGCGGGACAATTACAACTTGCCATTGCAAGCACGGCAATCATCGGCGGATTACTTATCGTGCGTTCACGTTTTCAGCGGTACAAGGGGCGCGAAAACGTATTGATTACGTTTGAGGGAAAAGCAGATGCGCTGTTCGCGAAACAAGACAATATCGTACATCTTATAGAGACATACGCCACATTGATTGACATCCAACGAGTGACTCTTTCTGAAGGAAGTATCCAACTTCGCATGCTCGTTGCGTTGCGTTCCGATTTTGTCCTGCCAGAATTAACGGAAAAGCTCCATCGCCGTTTTCCCGACGCGCATATATCTTTTATGGAATTAAGCGCCCTACCATAGGGGGCAGCTCCCGCACGCGCATGATTATATTCCGCAAAAAAACAGACGGGCGTGCTATGATATTCAACTTTTTTCATCGCCTCCGCCAGACAAAACAGCGCGCCATTCTATCTCTCATCGCGCTCACGGCTGTTGCAGCGATCACTGGCGCTATGGGCGCCTATGTTTTTTTGGAGTTTCATAAAGATATTAAATCAACGGCATGGGAATGGTATGTACGCGTATTGTACAAATTCACGCGGGGCATTCCCGGCGAATTGGAACGAAAAAAGTTGCCGCTGATAACGATTGATATAACTTTTGACGACTACAAACGCTTGGAGAATGACGCGAGGATGGCGCGGGAATCGGGATATATTATTACCGACACTCTCGCACGCGTATCGGCAATGATGACGGATCAAAAACACGCGATCTACCCCATTCAAATGCGGCTCAAAGGCGATTGGGCAGGACATGCTGACGAACGCAAACCCTCCTATCGCATCGAAATGCAAAATGATAAAAAATGGTACGGCATGTCGGAATTTTCTTTCCAGGCTCCGGAACGGAGGAATTTCCTTGCTGAATGGCTGTACCTTAACACTCTAAAAAAAGAAGGAGTGCTCGTACCGCGGTTTTTCTATATCCAGCTTTCCGTTAACGGGGAGTATCGAGGAATTTATAACGTGGAGGAATTCTTTACCAAAGAACTTATAGAATCCCAAGGAAAAAGGGACTCCGCTATCCTAAAACTCAATGAAGATATGCTCTGGGACGCGCGCATGCGTCAGGGATTCGACATAGGCGCATTAGGTGAGCGTGTTTTTCTGCAGCCCCAAAACTTCGGCGCTGAAGCATTCCAAACAAGGCGTGTGCTGTCGGATCCGCAATTGACAGGGTACGCGCAAACAGGGATTGCCGTGCTTGAAAACCTTATTCGTACGGAACAACCGATGTGTGAACTATACGATTGCCCGCTCGGAGCGAAATATCTTGCGCTTTCCAGCATATTTGGCGCGTCGCACGGAACAATCATTCATAACCAAAGATTTTACTATAATCCCATAACGAGCAAATTAGAGCCGATCGCTTTTGACAATAATCCCCTTGCGGCGACCGGCAAAGAAACGATCTTCGGACTATCGGAAGAACCGCTGTATTTTTTAGAAAACAGGGCACGGCGCGATCCGGAATTCATGCGCTCATATCAGAAAGAGCTCTATCGGCTCACAGACCCTGATTATCTCTCGGCATTGCTTTTTGCCTATGACGCGGAAGGAAAAAAACTGGAGCGCGCGTTACGAAGCGAGTACTACGGGTATTCGTTTGACGAAGTAAAGGGAATTGTACAAAACAACGCGCGTTATTTTCGAAGCGCGATGGCAGGCACATCGGCATATGCCCATGTGCGACATACGCGCGAAGGCAATCGAATGCGAATCGAAATTGCGAACTATTATCCCTTCTGGATACAATTACAAAAAATTGCCCTTGGAGACAATACGTTTACGCAAGACAACCTTGTTCCCTGTAAAGATCAGGCTACGACTGCCGATCCATTGATTCCGCCTAACCTTATAGAAGATCCTCTATCCTATCGGTCGTATTGCATACCGCTGTCAGACTCCCCTGCTGACACGAAACGCCCATTGGCGACTATCGCGCTCTGGGGGACAGACACTTCACTGGAACATGAATCGTATTCGCTTATCGGCCTCCCGCATCCTCGGCTTTCTGAAATGGGGATATCAATCCTCGAGAGCAGTATGAAATTCACGCAACATGACGCTATCATCACGATCCCACCGGGAAAACACCGCTTCCGTGAATCAATGATTGTTCCTGATGGATATACTCTCTCGATACCAGCCGGAACGACCCTTTCGTTTGATGCCGGTATTTCTCTTATTTCTTTTTCCCCTGTCGAGATCAAAGGAACCGAAAAACTTCCTGTCCGATTAGAAGCCGCAACACAGGAGCCATGGGGGGTATTCGCTGTTATCTCTCCGGACGGAAAATCAACAATCAATCACGCGATATTCTCCAATGCATCCGAAATCACAACGCCGGGATACGCATTTACCGGGGGAATTACCATGTACCAAGCTCCGACAGAATTTTCACACATCACCGTAGAGGGAACGAAAGGGGAAGACGCGATTAATTGCGTGCTCGCGCAATGTTCGTTTTACGACACTACAATCCGCGACACCGTTTCCGATGCGATTGACGCTGATTTTTCCCAAGTAAAAATAATGCATGCGCGGTTTTTCGATATCGGGGGGGATGCCATTGACACAAGCGGAACACAGCTACGCGGCGGAGATATCACGATCCGCGATGTCGAAGACAAAGGAGTAAGCGCGGGAGAAAACAGTGACATTGATATATCCAGCATCTCTGTTGAGAATGGTAAGGTCGGCGTGGCGAGTAAAGATGCATCGCTCGTGCGGCTGGTATCGCCATTGATTCAAGAAACAGCTATCCCTTATGCCGTATATCAAAAAAAAGAAGAATATGGTCCGTCCACACTTATTGTTGTAGGGCCGCGTAGCAACAACCTTCAGGGCACGATTGTGCAAGAAGGGTCCGTGTTGCAAGAAAACGGCGCGCTCTTACCGCATAATCGGCCGTCGAATCACGATGTTACTCATGAAATCGAAGACCTGCCATGAGAACACCGCTCTGTTCACAATACGCGATCGCGGTACGCCGGGAAATCAAATATGTTTTTCGCAATACTGATCCGGAAACGCTCCGCGCATTGCTCCGCTCTGAACTTGAACAGGTTTCTTACTCCGATAAGCCGTTTTCTCGCGTGAATTCTTTGTACTTTGATACGGAAACATATACATCATACCGCGACAGCGTGGAGGGAAATGATCGACGCGTAAAACTTCGCGTACGCTGGTATGGCGATGCACGTACGCCGTCTCCCTGCTCACTGGAAATAAAACATCGACGGGGAGATATGTGCGTTAAAGAACGTATTACTCTTCCCGGCATCACAAACGCATGGAACAAAACGCCGCGAGATTTTACAAGCATTGTGACAAGAACGCTTATCGCCTCCAACAAAACTCGCTGGCAACACTACGCGTATCCAACGGTGTTTATCTCCTATCAGCGGGAATATTTTATTGATATAAAGACAGGCATCCGATGCACACTTGATTATGGTCTTGAATACCAAAACACACATATCTCAACCGCTCCCCTGCTACACACTATGAATTCACTGGGATCCACTGTCATCGTAGAAATAAAAACACGAACAACAGATGCGTACGGCGAACATTTTCCCGCTTTTCTTAAGGAATGGCGTATGCAAAAAAGCTCTAAATACGTATCCGCAATACATCACTGCTTTTCATTCGCATGAGCCAACGCACCCGCATAAATCAAAAATTCCTTTTCACCACCTTCCTCCTATTTCTGATAGCAGGGTACGTGATCAATGCGGATATTCGCGAGGATGCCGCGCGTTGGCCCGAGGATTTTTTTTCATTTGCGGTCATTGGCCATATATACCCGCATCTTACGACAGGTGGCGCTGAATATATCATTCGCAAAATCAACGCTGACAACCCTTCCCTCGTGGTCGTCACCGGCGATTCGATCCCCGGTGCAGACACGCGCGAAAATGCACGCACGCAATGGGATACCGTGGAAAAACTCTTTTCCTCGTTTCGCATGCCGATCTACTTTGTGCCCGGGAATCACGATCTCGGGTCACCAGC
>JACPHV010000010.1 GCA_016188385.1 Candidatus Uhrbacteria bacterium
CTTGGTATCTTGAATGCGAAAAAACGTGTCTTGTATTGTTGCCATACTCCACTGCAAAAATTATTCAATAATGTAGGGCCTACGCAAAAGCCCCTCTTGACGGAAGTTTCTATTGGCGGTCGTTTTTGATTGATGTTCGAACATTGTATGAACTTCGTCCAAAAAACACCGCCAAATTACACTTTGCTACGCTCCATTTCATTCGGAGAGGGGGGGATTCGAACCCCCGATGCCCTTTCGAGCATACATGATTTCGAGTCATGCGCTTTCGACCACTCAGCCACCTCTCCATTACTCGGTTTCACCTCGTTTATTAGAAGGGATGGCCTCGGGTCGCCCGGGTTTCTTCTTGAAACCCGCCGAATGCTGCGCTTACTCGCATCCGGCCCACTCAGCCACCTCTCCATTACTCGGTTTTCTTTTTCGCGGCATCCACCCTCACGGAGTACGCATATGTCTTGGCAAAACCATTGTCCGTCAGGAAATATATTGTACGATTTTTCTGATTCAAAGCAAGCTGCTCACGATACGTCCCTTCTTTTTTCGGGGCTTTCATGCGAAAGACGAATGTGACGACAGATCCGGGCTGCACACCCACGGCTGTATCAATATGGTTGATGCTGCCCCACGAAGTATCGGTAAACACGCTCTTTTTTGCGCCGGGTGCAATACTTGCAAGTGTTGCGGCATCCCATGCTTTTTCACCGACATTTTTTACTCTCACCATTACGGCCGGACGCCAGACATTCAACATGGCCGGCGGGATTGTCGTCGAAAGCACTTGAGCGGCAAACACGGGCTTGACAGTCACTCGCAGCTCTTCCCTGTCGCTGCCGGCAATCTGCTTTCCCTCTTTTGTAAGAAACAACAAATTAGTGATTTCTCCGATACGACGCGGCTGTATGGGGAAAGAAAACGTTGCGTACTGCCCGGGCAGCACTTCTTGTTCCGCAAAAACAAACTCGCCTCGCTGCTTGTCCCATGTCTCGCTTTTCAGATTAGATGATTCCCCGTCTACCGGAAAGAGGGAGAGCGACACTTCGCCCTTCTTCCATGTTTCAGTTCCTCTGTTTTTGAACCGTACGGAAATCTTTTGAGCGTCTCCTTCTCGTCCTTCCTGCGCGCCATCCTCTGCAACAAGCGTTGCCGCCAGGGGCAAATTTCCGTTCACAACTTCAACAGCTACCGTAGTAAGCGGCAGCCACCCGTTCTCGCCAAACGCAAGCACGTATTCTCTTTTTTCGATGAAGTCCTCGGGTGGATCAGAAATGGACAGAATGAATGTCCCGATTGCGCCCGGCGCGACATTCGGCTCTCGCAGATGTGCCGCAAAAAATTGCGACGGTTGTATCGCGTCTTCTTTTTTTACCTCTCGCTCCGCGTCATCTGCCGCTGCTGTCCGCAAAGCGCCGATCACTCCAATGTGCCGCTTAATATCAACTCGCGCGATGTGCAGCGCTTGCTTGCCGTAATTTCTCCACGAAACCGTACCGGTATTTCGGTAGCGCACGCGTACCTCTTTGCTCTCCTCTTTCCGCAGCTCAACACTGCGTTCGGATATGTCTATGAGTTCCGCCTGTTCTACGCGCGGTTGCGCGGATGAGTAATAATGATACTTTTCCTGCGCTTGCGCGCGGATCGCGTCAAGATATGCATGGAGCCGCTGACCGGGACAGTTTGTGCAATCAACATCCCTATGTCCGATTACATTCGGATACTCTTGATCTATAAAAAACCCTTTACCGGCCGGGTCAAAATTAAACTCCCAGCTTTTTCTCGCGATAAGACTCGTGAGCGCGTCTTTTGCTTGAGGCGTGATATCCGCTTCTTCATAGGTGCCTAAAATCGATATACCGATCGAGCCGCGGTTGAAACCGATACCTGCCGCACCGAATTTTTTGCAAGACTTCTCACGAAATGCGTGTCCGCCCACCGCGCCGTTTCCGCCAAACCGCCCCTCCCAGATCATGCCGTCCGAATCAATAATATACTGATATCCGACATCGCCCCATCCGCGTGATTTTGCGTGATAGTGGTATATGGCGCGCACTGCTTCCCGGTAATCAGCATGATCGATCGCGCCGTCGTTATTCATATCGCGGACGGTGGTAGCCGTATGATGGATAATTATTTTTTTTATGTCATCGTATTCGCTTGGCCATTTTTCTTCCCGCAAAGCAGGCGCGACCTCGATGCCGCTGTCAATCCATTCGGCGCGTTGAACGATTCGCAGATCCGAAGGACTTTCATTAAGCGCCATGGATACGCGATCTTGGTCTGGCGCATGAAATCCCGGCAAAGTGTAATACGTCAGGCGCACATCATGCACCGCCGCTTTATCAACCGACACCTGGAATCCTTCCGCGCCATTACGCATAAATAGCTGGTACGGATAAGAGTCCTGCGAGTGGTCCGGCGTATCATTCTCACCGAACGCTTGCGCCCATTGAGTCCATTCCCCTTTTTCAAAAAAACGAACCGATGCTTTGTGGGCCTCCGGCCACTCAAGCACAAAATAATCAAACGCGAATTCCGCCTTCGCGTGTTCGCTTATACAGGTACCGGCACTGCAAAGATATTCCAATTGATCAAATCGCGTGTTTGCCTCCCGTGCCCTCTCTGCGTTCGCATACAGGCTATATACAAAAAACGCGGAAAAAAAAGCGCCGACAAGCGCCGCCGTAAACACGACTGCTTGAACGGTAAAGCGTATCCGAATAGATGTGTTATGCTGCTGCATTGTCTGATGGTATGCCATACCCAATCCACGCGATGGCGTTGAGAAGCCAAAACTGCATGGATAGATCGTTCTTAAAATAGGGAACATCGACGAGCCCGTGCAGTAGTATTGTAGTCATTGAGGTGATTAACGCAAGCGAGACGGCTCGCGCGGCAATTGCTTCATCGCTACGCGGAAGCAGACGGGAACGGCGTAGCATTGCAAGTGAAAAAAAGAAAAACATTCCGACAAGAAAGGCAAAACCGATAGTGCCGGCGATTCCGGTCTCCGTCCAGAAATTAAGGACAATAGAGTGCGGATACTGAAACACTTCAATATAGTCGCGCGTATGGTAATACGGGAAAATTTCCTTGTATCCGGCCAACCCTGCGCCAAACACCCAGTGATCTTTCAGCATCGCGCGCGTTTCAATCCATATTCCTCGCCGCACCTTCCCCGACCAATCTTTCAAAAAAACCTTTTGCGTGAAAAATGAAAGCGCCGCGGGAGATGCCACAAGCCCTACGATCACAAGTGCTGCGACAGAAAGCGCCGCTAATCGCGAACGCGCGCGCCAAAACAACGCGAACAAAAAAAGACTTATGAAAAGGGCTCCGAGCGCTGCTTCCGTCTGCGCAAAAAAGATTGCGGCTATTAGAGCCGAGACGGCTGCGCCGTACGCGACACGCCAAACGCGCGACTGCGCAGAAAGAAACAAGGCGACGGCAAGCGGGATAAGCGGCGCAACGTAGAGCCCAACGGCATTCGGGTATGGATAGATGCTCGTTACGCGAGTCTCCGCGGCCCACTCGATAGGAATGCCGACCCCCGTTATTCTCTGCACAATCGCCACGCATGCTATACTGACAGCAGACGCAACGGCGGAAGTGATTACCGCGCGCCGCGTGGAAGGAGCGCGTAGAAAATCAATCATGATGAAAAAGAGCAGTATGGGCTCGACAAAATACGCGCGCCAGAGACCAAGCGCGGAAAGAGGCGCGGGGGAAACAAACACTGACACTGTGCCCGCGGCAAAAAACAGGCCCATGCATGCAAGCGCGACTTTCCTTGCGACACCTCTGGTCAGCGATTCTCGATATTCGCCCCAACGCTTGCTCCGCGACATTTCGATGATCCATGTCGCTGCCAGGATCACTATCATCCCCTCGACGATTGTCGATGGGAAAGGCCCCAAAGAAAAACGCACAACGTATAAAGGAAGGGCAAAGACAAACAACAAAACAGCGGATCGGAAATATGCGGTTGCGTATACACCAAACGCGATGAAAAAAAATACGATGAGTGTTGGCTCAACCATAGATTCAAAATGACTCAACGAAAGTATTTCTTTGTGCTCGGAAGAAACCCGGGGCTCTCATTGCTGGAGATTGATGCCGCCCTTTCTTCTGCTGTCTCTCTTGCATCTGCTTCTCTTGCCATCGCTGTGGCGAACGGATCTCTTGACGATGCCCGCTTAGCGTTATCGCGCCTTGGCGGCACGATCAAGATCGGATTCTGTGCGGCAGAGGTCGATACCATGCCGTTGACGAGCAAGGTGTGCGTGAAAAGCATTACCGACTGGATTGCGCGCACATGTTCAAACGACAAAAAACTCACGCTCGGATTAAGTGTTTATAGTCTAGCACGCCACGCAAAACTTACCTATGGGACGCGTGACATTCAAAGCCTCGGCATATCGATTAAAAAAGAATTGCGAGAAAAAGGATATTCAGTCCGCGTCGTACTTCCGCAAAAAGGGATTGCGCTCACGTCGGTGCAGGTTGCTAAAAACAAATTGACAGAGCGCCCCTGCATGGAAGTTGTGTTAATCGTTGATGGAGAAAACATACAAATCGGCATTACGCAGGCGGTGCAAGAATTTGAATCTTACTCATACCGCGACTGGCAGCGTCCATCGAAAGAGGCCGCCCGAGGCATGCTGCCGCCAAAACTTGCTCAGATTATGATCAACCTTGCGGCGCGCGGCGTGACGTCAGATGCAAAAATTCTCGACCCGTTTTGCGGTTCCGGCACAGTAACGCAAGAAGCTCTGCTTATGGGATACGAAAATGCTCATGCAAGCGACAATGATCCGAAAGCAGTCGAGCAAACGCAAAAAAACCTCGACTGGCTTTTTGGGAAGAAAAAAAACGAACAGAGCTTACTCATTCTGGCGGATGCGGCTCGTTTGAACGAATATTACCCCGCTCATTCGTTTGACGCGATCGTCACCGAGCCTTATCTCGGTCCTCTGTACACAAAGCCGCCAAAGGAACATGCATTGCGAAAAACAATACATGAGCTCGGGATTTTATATCGTGCGTTTTTAAAAAAAGCAAAAACCGTATTAAAAGAATCCGGGCGCGTCTGTATGGTGTGGCCTGTCTGGATACTATTCGGGGAGCACGTTTTTCTTCCGCTCGAATCCGAACTCACCGAACTCGGATTTCACAACGTCACGATTCCTGAAGACTTTCCATTTCCGATACCGGAACGTACTGCGCGCGACACTATTCTTGTCGCGCGCCCCGACTCGGTTGTGGCTCGAGAATTGATTGTGCTTGAGCCGCGAAGATGACTATGTTGCAAACCGAAACAGCATGACATCACCATCTTGCACGATATATTCCTTACCCTCAAGATGCATGAGGCCTTTTTCTTTCGCTTTTATCTCGCTGCCGCACTCGACAAAATCTTTCCAGTTTATTACTTCCGCCGCAATAAAACCTTTTTCAAAATCCGTATGTATCACTCCCGCCGCCTGCGGCGCTTTTGTCCCGCGTGAAATTGTCCAAGCGCGCGTTTCCTGCGGACCTGATGTGAAATATGTGATTAACGACAATGCCTCATAGCCAATCGTAATGAGTTTATCAAGACCCGTAAGCGAAACACCAAGCTCTTTACGCTCATCATCGTTTAATTCGGCGATTTGCGATTCCTCGCCAGCGCAGAGCTCCACGCATGGATACGAAGCACGATACTGTTCAACCACAGCTTTGGACGCCGCATCGCTTGCGCCGCCTTCATTGGTATTGAATACAAAAAGAAACGGCTTGCGAGTCAACAAATGCAAATCGCGAATACGCGCCTCTTCTTCTTCGGTTAATCCAACCGTATGCGCGAGTTTGCCATTATCAAGCGTTTGTTTAATCCTTTCCAACACATCAAGCGTTTGCGTTGCGTCCCGATCCACGCCTCGTTTAAGCAAATCTTTTGTCGCGCTCATCCGTTTCTCTACTGTCGCTAAATCAGCGAAAATGAGTTCAAGGTGAATTACTTCGATGTCGCTTTTCGGATCAGACTTGCCCGCAACATGGATAATATTCTGGTCTGAAAAAACGCGTACGACGTGCGCGATCGCGTCTACTTCCCGAATGTGAGACAAAAACTTATTGCCCAGCCCCTCTCCTTTGTGCGCGCCGCTTACCAGACCGGCGATATCCACAAACTCAATAATCGCGGGAATGACTTTTTGCGACACCGACACAGACGCGAGCTTTTCAAGGCGTTCATCAGGAACCTTCACGATCCCTGTGTTGGGCTCAATCGTGCAAAACGGATAATTCTGGATATCTACTGTCTTTTGAGTCAATGCCTTGAACAATGTGGATTTGCCAACATTGGGCAATCCGACAATTCCAACTTTCATAATTCAAAAATATGGTAGGCGGGCAGACAAAAGACGGGGTGTCTTCCCGTCTTTTTCATTTAGAGACTAGGTCGATGCTCTTTGATGATTTTACGGATCTTGGCGTACAGCCGTCCACGCACTATCGTCTTAATTGTGCGGTAGGTTCGGGGCCGTACCATTGACAAAAGCGCTGAAAATATCATACTAACGCAATTATTTCTTCCTTATAATAGAATGGGATGATGATATCATATTCTGCCTAGCTGTCAATCCCGTGCGGTGTTATACTTACCTGCGGCACCGTTATGAGCAGACATGGTGTCTATTGCTTATACTTTACTTTGCTTATGTCCGGACATTCCAAGTGGGCGACAACAAAACGCCAAAAGGCCGTTGTTGATGCCAAGCGAGCATCAGTATTTACCCGATTTGGCAACGCCATTACGATCGCCGCGCGAGACAAGGGCGGTGACCCGGAAACAAATTTTTCCTTGCGCCTCGCAATCGAGCACGCCCGCGGAGCGAATATGCCCAAAGAAAATATTGAACGGGCCGTGAAGCGCGGTACGGGCGATTTGGAGGGGGAAACGCTTGAGGAAATCTTATATGAAGGGTTTGCGCCCGAAGGACTTATGATTATTATCGAGACACTCACCAACAACCGCAATCGTACGGTATCGGAATTAAAACACTTGCTTTCATCTCATGGCGGCGGTCTTGGGGCTGCCGGGAGCGCGCTGTGGAATTTTGAAAAAAAGGGTGTCGTGGGTATCGCGACCGATAGGCTTACTGAAGACGCGGAGCTCGCCTTTATTGAGGCGGGAGCGGAAGATATTAAAAAAGAGGGCGCGGAAAGCACGATCATCGCTCCCCCTGAACATCTTCAAGCTATCAAGTCCGCCGCGGAATCACTCGGCATTCAGGCAGTGTTTGCCGAATTTGACTATATCCCGAAAAACAACGTCTCTCTTTCCGAAGGCGCTCAAATAACGCTTGGAAAATTAACAGACGCCCTTGATGAGCATTCTGATATAATCAATTACTATACGAATCAAACATGACCGTAACGGCATCAACCCACTCCTTCTCTTCCGTGCGCCATCTTCCTCCTGCCTCTGTAGTGTTAGGGATTGACCCGGGGCTCGCCATTCTTGGGTATGGCGCATTATCATACAGTTCTCGAAAGCCTTCCTGCATCACATACGGATGCATCACGACAACGCCGGACACGGATTTTGCAAGCCGCCTTTCTTTGATCTATCAAGAAATGCTGTTGCTCATCGATACTCACCAGCCCGCCATTGGGGCAATCGAAAAATTATTCTTCTCAAAAAACACAAAAACAGCGCTTTCGGTCGCGCAGGCTCGCGGAGTAACAATCCTCGCTTTTGCCCAACGCGCGATACCGCTCATCGAATTCACGCCCCTTGAAATAAAACAAGCGGTGGCGGGATACGGCCGTGCCGACAAAAAACAGGTGCAGCGCATGACGCGATCGCTGCTTGGCCTTGCGGAAATCCCGCGGCCCGATGATGCGGCTGATGCGCTCGCTGTTGCTTTGTGCGCCGGCGCAACGGCGCCGTACATCTAACCGCGTGCGCGATGCGTCTTTCCTATAACTACCATAAAGAAAAAAAGAGACCGATTCGTTTTACAAAAAAACGTATTCCGTCACCGCGAAAAGCGCACTCTCTCTACGGAGTGCGGCGAATTTCCCGGGTAAAAAAATTCATCGGCCGACTGGCGTTTTTTTTCGTTGCCGCCTTTCTTATCGGCGCCGCTTCGTTCGTCGGACTCATTGGCTGGTATTCCCGCGATCTTCCCGACCCAAATAAACTCATTGAGCGAGCGGTTCCGCAAAGCACAAAGATCTATGACCGCTCCGGCGCGCGCCTTTTGTATGAAATTCACGGCGAGGAACAGCGTTCTCTTGTCACTATTAACGAAATTCCGGATCACCTGAAATGGGCAACGCTCGTAGCGGAAGACAAAAATTTTTACACCCATAAAGGCTTCGACATAAAGGGAATCATACGTTCGATCGTGATTGATATTGTTCGCGGCGGCAAGGTACAGGGCGGCTCTACGATTACGCAACAATTTATCAAAAACGCCCTGCTCACGCGAGAGAAGACATTTACAAGAAAAATAAAAGAGTTGGCGCTGGCATACCAGCTTGAGCAGCGGTTCAGTAAAGATCAAATTCTTCAGCTCTATTTCAATGAAATCCCCTACGGGTCTACCGCCTATGGCGCGCAGGCTGCCGCGCACCGCTATTTTGGAAAATCGGCGCGCGAACTCACGCTTGCGCAGAGTGCGATACTCGCATCGCTTCCAAAAGCCCCTACCTACTATTCCCCATGGGGCACCCACCGAGATGCCCTCTTCTCGCGCCAACACTATATTCTGGACGCCCTTGCTGAAAACGGATATATCACCGAAGAAGATGCCCGTCTCGCAAAGGAAGAAAAAATATCGTTCCAGAAGCCGGGCCAAGCGATCGTCGCCCCGCACTTCGTGCTTTACGTAAAAGAGCTGCTTACCGAACTTTTTGGAGAAAAAGTAGTTGAGGAAGGGGGGCTCACCGTCATTACATCGCTTGATTACGACAAACAAATGATCGCGGAAGAAGTCGTGCGCACGATCGGAGAAAAAAACCTGGCACAACGCGCAAAAAATGCCGCTCTTGTCTCTCTTGATGCCCGTAACGGCCATATCCTTGCCTTGGTCGGCTCACGCGATTACTTTGACGAATCAATTGACGGCAACGTCAATGTAGCGCTTCGGCCCCGTCAACCGGGTTCGTCGATTAAACCGATCATTTATGCGGCCGCTTTTCAAAAAGGCTACACGCCATCCACAATCATATATGATGTTCTTACCGACTTTGACACGACCGGAAAAAAACCATACAAACCGAAGAACTATACTGAAAAAGAATACGGGCCCGTCACGCTTAAAAAAGCGCTCGCCGGCTCTTTGAATATCAGCGCCGTCAAAACGCTTTATTTGGTAGGGGTTCACTCCGCGCTTGAGTTTGCCGCGTCCATGGGCTACACAACATTCCAGGATACAAGCAGGTATGGGCTCTCTTTAGTGCTTGGCGGCGGTGAGGTGACACTCCTGGAGCATACGGCGGCATTCAGCGCCTTTGCCCAGGGAGGCACGCGAGTATCACCGCTCGCCCTCCTTCGCGTGGAAGACAACCGTGGGCGCATTCTCTATAAAAAAGACCGAGGTGATGCGGTTTCTGTAATTGACAAAGAGGTGGCATATCAAATCACTGACATACTCTCTGACGCGAAGGCGCGGGAGTATATGTTTGGAACAAACGCAAACCTCACGCTTCCGGACCGCGTTGCAGCGGTAAAAACCGGCACGACGAATGATTTTCGAGACGCATGGACTGTCGGGTATACGCCATCAATCGTCACCGGGGTATGGGTAGGGAATAATGACAATAAAGAGATGGCGAATAAAGCTGGCGGATCTGCCGTTGCCGCCCCTATTTGGCACGAATACATGAAACAGACACTCACGGGGGCGGAAAAAGAACCATTCCCAAAGCCCGCAGATATAAAAACAGGCAAACCCGTACTGGATGGCACTCTCTTGCCTCACGCCACTATTTTTATCGACAGCTCTACCGGAAGTCTTGCCACCGCCCTAACACCTCCGGAAACAATCATTACGAAACCGTATACTGATTTACATTCGCTTCTCGCTTATATTGACAAAGACAATCCTCTGGGGGATGCGCCCGCCAACCCAGCGAGTGATCCGCAATTTGAAGCATGGGAATCCGGGGTGGCGAAGTGGGCTAAAAAAAACGGATTTACGTCAGCAATGCCTCAAGCGCAAAAACTTGATGGTCAGCCATTTGCCGGCCACACTCTTACCATCATCTCTCCGCAAGAGAACGATACGATCACGCAGAATAATATCGCAGTCACAATTTCAACATCCTCTGATCGAGGAATCCAAAAAGTAGAGTATTATTTCGACACCACCCTTGTAGACACAGTGCTGAAAGAACCGTTCTTGTTATCTTCTCCGCTTTCCGGAGTGGAAAACGGTTTTCACACGATATTGATAAAAAGCTACGATAACGGAGGGAGTGTGCAAAGCGCGAGTATTACGGTAAATTTATTACTTATTCGTCAACAACCAACGCTCTTTTGGAAATCACCTCAACCACTTACGACACATACTCTTGAATCACCGCCCTCAATTGATTTTGACATTATTCTTCCCGAAGGATATCCCCTTTCCTCAATCCAAAAAATTTCCTTATTCTACACCCTGGAACACACTGAAGATGAGCGCATTATCGCCACGATTCTTAATCCCGATAAAATTTCTTATTCTATTCCGTGGTCCCCATCGTCGGGCGGGAACTTTCTTATCCGCGCCTTCGCTACAGATAAAAAAAATTCTCTCCTTTTTCAGAAGAGATTTACAATTACAATCAAATAAAGCTCGGGCCCGGATTCTTTTATTGCGCTACGCCGCGATTAAGTGAAGTAGCGGCGGCGAAAAACAAACGTATTATTCCAAAATCGGCATTACAAGATAATATTGATTTTCTCTTTTTATTGGCTCAAATAGGCAGGCTGTAGTGCTATCAACAACGCGTAAAACAATCTTGTCTTCCGGGCATATGGAAAGCCAGTCTAATAGGTATTTATAATTAAGAGATATAGTATTATCAGCACCCTTCCCTTCCCCCTCTAATACCACCGAGTTTTCTCCGATAGTCGTATTTGCAGAAGAGATATCCACTCTCCCTTTTCCTTCTTGTGTTATTGTAATCGCGATACATACATCAAAAAGACCGCTCTTTGAAAATAGGCTTGTGGCGCGAATTGCTTTTGTAAATTCATTTTTCTCCAATATAAGCGTTGTTGAAAAATTCTTTGGAATAATATTTTCGTAATCAGGGTATGTCCCTTGGATTACTTTTGAAACCAAGCGAACCGCCCCGCACGTAAATTGTATTTGTGAGTCACTTTGTGTAATCTCAATATCCTCACCTTGTTGCGTGGTGAGTATTTTTTGTATTTCTTGAAGGGTTTGAAGTGGAACTATTACATTATGAGGAGATCCCTTTTTTTGTTTTATATTAATAGAATAATAAGATAAGCGATATGTGTCTGTTGTAATAAAAGAGAGTGTGTTTGTGTCTTTCCAATGGAGGTATACCCCGCTTAATTCAGGCCTTGTCTCAGAAAAAGGCGCTGATGAAAAAAGTATTCCTTGAAGAGCGTAAAGTGTTTGTGTGTTATCACAAAGTATTGTTGTATCACTTTGAAAAAACGGTAAAATTGGAAAATCATCAGGGTTTACCCCGCGTAATGTTGTTGTATATGTGCCGCAGGTGATGTGGAGTGTAAAATCATTTTCGCAAGAAAAAATAATTTTTTCCTTTGGGAGTAATGAAATGTAATCAAAAAAAACTTTTGCGTCGATGGCAACCACCCCTTCTTCTTCAATTAATCCGCGAATAGTACAATGAATTCCTAATTCTAGATTTGTACTTTCAATAGTAATAGATCCTTTCTCCGCCTTTAATAGGATATTCGATAATATAGGAAGGCTTTTGTTCTTCCCAACAACATTTCGTACTAATGAAACACCTTTTTGTAAATTTTCTTGAAGACAAGAGAATTTCATTTTATTAATCTTATTATATATTTTTATATATATAATTAATAATAGTAATAAGTGGTGTTAATATGTGGATAAGGGTTATTTTTATTATATTATTAATATCTTTAAGAAAATTTGTGTTGATAGTGTGTGTAAGGAGATGTGAGTGGATTGTGAATAAGTAATAGTAAAAAAATTATACTATTATAATCCACTTTTTATACACACTTTAATACACAGAATAAACATAAGGATTATTAGATATTATAAATCCTTTGCCGCAACAGATCGATATCTTGTTTGATTTTATTATCTTCTATAAAGCTTTTTTGGATCTTATTATATGCGTGTATGGCGGTTGTGTGGTCGCGCCCGCCGACAACCTGACCTATTGTCGGGAATGAACATTTTGTCTCCTCCCGCATTAAGTACATAGTGATTTGTCGAGGTACGGCTAACTCACGTTTTCGCGACTCACTAATAATATCGTCATGAGTGATATTATAAAAATCAGCAACTAATTGAATGAGTTGTTTGGGTGAGATGGTTTTTTTCGCGTTCATCGCCGTCACTGACGATAGGATTTGTTTTATTTTTTCAAATCCCAGCGCTGTTTTTTGAAGTTGGGAGTACGCGATTATCCTATTAAGCGCGCCCTCAAGCTCTCGAATGTTATTATGGACGATCGTGGCGATATAATTAATTGCCTCCCAGGATAAATCGAATTCTTTTTCCTTGCATTTGGCCTCAAGTATCGCTATGCGGGTTTCAAGGTCGGGGCTGATAATATCCGCCACCATACCCCACTCTAAACGAGACTGAAGCCGATTTTCCAAAGCGGGAATCGCTTTTGGCGGTCGATCGGACGTGATTACAAGCTGCCTGTTTGTGTGGTGGAGAGTATTAAAGGTATGGAAAAACTCCTCTTGCGTCCCTTCTTTACTGGAAAGGAACTGGATATCGTCTATGAGTAATATATCTACGGATCGGTATGTGTCCTTAAGGTCTTTGGCTCGTCCCGAGCGCACTGCCTGAATATAATCATTGGTGAATTTTTCACACGTGACGAAAAGAACGCGCGCCTTTGGGTTTTTCATCAATAATTCATTTCCTACCGCTTGTAATAGGTGGGTTTTTCCAAGCCCCACGCCGCCATAAATGAATAGCGGATTATATCCATCACCCGGCTTATGTACGACTGCCTGACACGCAGCGGTCGCGAGCTCGCAATATTTTCCAACGATAAAATTAGAAAACGTGTATTTTTGGTTTAAACCCGTCACGGGAGAGACATGCCCCGTGTCTTGAACCAAAGAGTCTTTTTCTTCAAGAGCAAGGGGGATGTGGCCTTTTTGAAAATCAGGCTGTTGTTTCGTGTAATCGACCACCTCTACTTTATAAACCACGTCTTTTATCGTCGTTTGAGAGACGTTTCGAAGGGCTTTTAATACAAGAGTATGGTACTTTTTTTCAAGCCATGTCTTTGTAAATGCGTTTGGCACGCCTACGATCACGCGTTCGTTTTCATTGGAGATGATAAATGTCTCCTTAAACCAGGTGCTAAAATTCGGCTTACTAAGCAATATCTCAAGTTCTCCGAGGGCTGACTGCCAAAGCTGCGCGTGGGTCATAAGGGGAGCGCGTTAGAGAGTAGTGGTTTTTTGCTCGAGCATCATAGCATGGGTTATTGTATTTGGGAAACAAAGGAATATGCGCCAGTGGGGATAACCTGTGTATAGAATTCAAGCCCCGCCAGAGCCTTTACGATTTTTGAAATTCGGCGTATGCTGTACGAATAGATATGGTGGCTAACCCTTTTTACTCTTGTGTTGTAGGCGGTATACTTAAAACCCAGGAGTTAAAAGCTAATAGCAACCAGTTTTATGCCTAAAAGAACATATCAACCCAAAAAACGTCGCCGCGCAAAAGTCCATGGATTCCGCAAACGTATGAAAAGTAAGGACGGGAAAGCAGTGTTGAAGCGCCGCCGCGCAAAAGGAAGAAAACGACTAACGGTTTCTTCATAACATGCCGCCACTCGATGCTTCCGAGAAAGTTTCGTCTGCACAGGCGCGAAGAAATCATTCCGGTCCTGCGGTATGGGCGCCCATTCCCATCCTCTTTGATAACGGTGCGTATTCGGCCGAACCGCGCGGGCAATCCTCGCGCTACCGTAATTGTTGCGAACGCTGTTTCAAAGAAAGCGGTGATTCGAAATCGGATCAGGAGGCGGATCCAGGAAGTGATTCGGAAAGAATTTTTGTCGAGCCTCCCGAATATCGATGTTATTATTAGCGCCAAATCCCCTGCTGTCAATGCCTCTTCCCATGAATTTCAAAAAGTTCTTAAAGAAATATTCTCTCCATACAGTCGTTCTGACGATCATCGGGATCTACCAAAGAACTCTTTCTCCGGATCATAGCTGGCTTGCATTCCGCTATCCGTACGGGTATTGTCGATTTTATCCCAGTTGCTCGGAGTACGCGAGGCAGGCGATAGAACGTAAAGGCGTTATCTGCGGATGCATCGTCGCAGCTCGCAGATTGGCTCGCTGCGCTCCTTGGGCAAAAGGCGGCGTTGACAGTCCTTTTCTCAAAACCTGATTCATAAATAGTAAATTCCAACGTTTGTATGGGTGATTTTTTTAACGCAGTCTTTTTTCAGCCGCTTTTTAATTTGTTAATTGTTATTTACAATCTGGTTCCCGGCCAAGATCTGGGCGTCTCTATCATCCTCCTTACCGTCATAGTGAAGCTACTCTTGACGCCATTGTCCTGGAAACAGCTTGCGGCGCAAGAAGCCTTAAAAGCGCTGCAACCCAAGCTCGAGGAGCTGAAAAAGCAGCACAAGGACGACAAGCAAGGGATGGTGCAGGCGCAAATGAAGCTTTTTCAGGAGCACAAGATCAATCCCTTGTCCTCCTGCCTCCCCCTCATAGTGCAGCTTCCTTTTTTAATCGCGCTGTATTATGTTTTTATCAATGGATTGAAAGAAGAAAGCTTTGCGCTTCTTTATCCGTTTGTCTCGCGACCCGCGGAACTTCACGCGTCATTTCTTGGGATTCTTTCCCTTTCCGAGGGGAAAAACATCCTTCTTGCGGTGGTGACGGGCGGTTTGCAGTTTTGGCAAGCGAAGATGCTTTCGACGAAAAAACCGCCGCAGATAAAGGGAAGCAAAGACGAGACGTTCGCGACAGCGATGAATCAACAGATGCTCTACGTTATGCCGGCATTTACGGCACTGATTGTGTACCAGTTTCCAAGCGGGCTTGGACTTTACTGGTTGACGCAGACAGGATTTGGTATTATCCAGCATTATATGTTTCTGTGGTTTAAGGAGCAGAAGAAACCGCATGTAGGGGCAATAAAACAGATTGAGACTGGTGAAAAATAGCTTCCCGGTCATTTCCGATTCAATTTCGTTCCAAAAAGGATGATGAACGCGAAGGAATACTGGAGTATTCCGACAAGTTCAGCGCCTTTTCGGGATGAAATTGGGCGGAAAGGAGCTGTAAAGAAGGCAGTGGCTGATATTTGGTTGTGGTTTCAGGAAATAAGTAAGCAAAAATGTGCCCCCGTAGTTCAATGGATAGAACAGATCCGTCCTAAGGATACAATGGGGGTTCGATTCCCTCCGGGGGCAAATAGGGGCCGTTAGTTCAGTGGTAAAACGCCGCATTCGCATTGCGGAGGCGGGGGTTCGATTCCCCCACGGTCCACCAAACCAGCAAAGATTCAAGATTTACATATTATGAAATCTTCGCCTCAAGAAGGCAGCGCGGCATCCAAGGAGAGTTCCGACGAGCAAAAAGCAAAATTTGCCAAAGAGCTTCTCGGGCTTCTCGACAGGCCGCTTTACGCCCTGCTTTTGACTCGCAAGCAAGATCGATTGGCGTACGAAACGCGGCTTGCAGCGAGAGTAAAAGGAAAATTTGGAAGCATGGCGGTAATTACGGGCGTGTTTGCGGAAATAGAAAAATTGTTATTCTGGCCGCAGATTGATCTGGCGAGCAAGGATTTAATTGAGAATGAAACAAAGAAGATTCGCAAAAGCATTCACGAGAAAGGATCGGTAGAACAAGAGGATATTACGGCGACGATCTCGCTTGTCGCTCATTTGTTAGGGAGTTTATACGTCGGAAAGTCGGTGCACGAAATCAGGATGATGTTTAAAAAAACACCCGACGAAAAAAAGATTGCTCAAACAGAAACAGAATCTGAAGACTTTCTTCGCAGAGAAAAAGAAAGTCTATACCATGTGTATTATTCTTGGGGTTTTTATCCGGGTGTTGCGGCGCGACTCAAGCTTACGGGCGATAAAAAGGAAGATCGAAAAATAATAGACAGAAACGAGAGACAGCTGGAAAAGACTGTACTAAAAGGGAAGAAAGAAGACGTTTTAGTTCGCATACGCGAGAACATAGGCGCGGGAACAGCAAGCGCGAAGGAAAAACTTTATTATCTTCTTCAAACGAACAAAAAAAGAGGGCATTGGTTTGCGAGCATACCCGCATTTCTCGAGTTGTTCGCGGATTACGCGGGAATAGACATACCCCAAGAGATTATCGATAAAGCAAGCGCTCTTTCTCTGCGGGTAAAGATGAAAAGGACCGGGTATACTCAAAAGCAGAAAGAGGATGCTCACAGACAGGGATTCAAAATTTCCGACGATACATTAGAGCAAGACGTTACAATAGAAGACATTAAAGAGGGAGATGCGTATCTTGAACTTGCGATTTTGCGGCTTTTCCCTGATGTTGCTGTGCGTGATGCCCAAGGGAATAGTAGAGTTGATCGGAAGAAGCTTGAGGAAAAACTGGGCATCCCCACGCTTCCCGAACGTTTTATCGAGTTCATGAAAGAACACGATCCTACATATCAGGGGTGAGCGCAGAAATAAAGAATGAACCTCTAAAAACGCAAACAAACAATAAAGGCGTGTCCGCAGGCCTTTATTGTCACTCTTTTTACCCTTAGGCGAAGTGGGTAGAGAGCGTTGTTTTCTTTTTTTGGAAAAATTTATTTTTTTCTGTGCCGATTTCCCGAAGCCGCGCGCTGATTTCTTGCCTTGCGGCCTTAAGCCGTTCGGATAAAAAGCCAAGTCGTTCCTCAAGCGCGTGAATGCTATCTGGCGTATAAAGAGAAAGTAATTCCCTATTCTGCACCAAGTCTAAGGTAATGCGTACATTTTTTCCGATAGGGATTTCAACCATCCACGGCGGCGGTTTTTCCATGGCAGAGTAGTAATCATTAAATGTTTTTAGAAATGCGTCGCCTGACGCGTATGCTTGTTGCAGCAACAGAGTAAGTTCCTGCAGGTAGGCCGGAGGGCGTTCTTTGTGTTGTTTTTCGTCTTCAGGCCCGGCCGCGATTAGCTCGTCACTGATTTTTTCAGCCAGTATGCCATTGGCGCGATGGCGGGCAGAGTCTACAGCCCTTTTATAAGCCCTCGCATCTATTTTCAGCTGAACTATGTATCTCTCAACGGTGCTCGCTTTCCTCCAAAACGCCTCTCCTTTGACAACTCCAAGCACGACATCGTCGATTTCCCCCTTTATATTGTTGTAGCGGACGCGCAGACCCAAAATAGTTTCGTCAAGAGTAGCGATCTGATTTTTCATCGCAGCGGCACGCGCCCAGCCTTCCCGTGTTTCCTTATTTAACACGCCGGTGAGCTTTCCTAACAGATCGTTCGGGGGCGGGAGCGTATTTTCTACCGCTTCAAGATGCAATAGAAGCTCTTTCTTTTCAGCTCCTTTTTCTTTTCTTTTTTCGTAATTCATTTTGAGCGCCTCGGTTTTTTCGGCAATGGCTTGTTTTGCTTGCGATTCCGTAAAAGAAGCAATAGATCGGCGCTCTCTGCTTGGTTGGTATAGCCTGGCATGCGTGATCCGATCAGGTTGCCCTGATGCTGATGGTGTTTCTCCCATAGTGATAAATGTATGTTTCTACAATCTCAATTGATATGCTACCGAAGAACTGGGCATTTGCCAATAACTTACGACATATCGCGAGCCTTTTCAATTTTGGTTTTTTCGCTATACTGCCGTTATGGATACGATCTATGTAATTGATTTCGGCGGACAGTATTGCCATTTGATCTCCCGCCGTATTCGCGATTTTGGCGTAGCGACAAAAATCGTCCCGTCCGATGTGTCTGTTGAGCAGATTCAAGATGATCCGGCGGCCTGCGGCATTATACTTTCCGGCGGCGCGCTGTCGGTATTCGGAAAGGACGCGCCCGTATTTGATGCGCGCATACTCTCTCTCCCTCTTCCTTTTTTAGGTATTTGCTATGGACATCAGCTGCTCGCGCACCATCTTGGCGGTGTTGTGCGCCCGGGCGCGGCGGGCGAATACGGCGTTACCCCCCTATCAGTAGTTTCGCGGACAGGGATCATGAAAGGTCTTGCAAAAAAAGAATCGGTGTGGATGAACCATCGAGATGTGGTGTCGCGCATACCGCGTACATGGGAAAAAACAGCATCAACCGCTCATTCAGCGATTGCAGCATACGCGAGCAAAGACGGAAGAATTCACGGCGTGCAATTTCATCCGGAGGTAAGCCACACTTCACGAGGAGATATGGTTGTAAAGAATTTTGTATTCGGAGTAGCAAGATGCAAAAAGTCACGCTCATCCCGTTCTTTGGTAGAGTCTCTTGTTGTCGAGACGCGCGATGTGATTGGAGCCAGGCGGACGATCATTGGCTTATCCGGCGGAGTTGATTCTTCGGTGGCAGCCGCGCTCGTGAGCCGCGCGATCGGGAGCCGCCTTACGGCCGTATATGTAGATACAGGATTGATGCGCGCAGGAGAGACAACGGAGATTCGCGCCACATTTCGCAGCCTCCCCCTTAAGTTAAGGGTTATCAATGCGCAAAAACGGTTTTTTTCCGCCCTGCGTGGCGTTACTGCGCCGGAGCGCAAGCGGAAGATTATTGGAAAGCTTTTTGCCGATATTTTTCTCGAAGCAGCGAAAAAAGAGAAAGCGGAAGTGTTGGTGCAAGGAACGATTTACTCTGATCGCATCGAGAGCGGGATCACAAAGCATTCTTCGATCATCAAATCGCACCACAATGTAGGAGGATTTCCGAAGAAATTCGGCATGCAGGTATATGAGCCGCTGCGCGACCTATATAAAGATGAGGTGCGCGCGTTGGCGCGGACGCTCAAGCTCCCGCAGTCTATTTTAGAGCGGCAAGTATTTCCGGGCCCGGGACTCGCGATACGCATAATCGGTGAAGTGACTCCGGACCGTACGGAAATCGTCAGGCGCGCGCATGTGATTATTGAGCAAGAACTTCGTTTGACGCCGTTTTGGCGATCGATTTGGATGAGTTTCGCGGTATTGCTCCCCATTAAAAGCGTGGGCATACAAGGGGACGAGCGCAGTTATCGGTCTTCTATTGTCGTAAGAATAGTCGAATCGCGCGATGCGATGACCGCGAATTTTTTTCGATTGCCGTACGATATTCTGGAAAAAATTTCCACGCGCATCACCAACGAAATACGCGAGGTGAATAGAGTGGTATATGATATTACCAATAAGCCTCCGGCGACAATGGAGTGGGAATAATAGCGGTCTCCCGATACAAGACAGTGTGGCTCGCTATAGGTTCTTTACCGACTATCCGCGCATGGGTTAACAAGAAAAATGTATGATGTTGAGCCGGATTCAAAGTCCTGGAGGCGGGAAAAACCGCAAACGTATCCGTAGATACGATGAGGATTTTTTTCGCTGAAGGGCTTTGAAGGCGGCCAAAAGCATAGGCTTTTCGTTACCATATGTGCGGATAGTCGGCAGTTTAGTGAGCGCGATTCTTTAATTTTTTATCAAACGTCAGGACGGTGGTTTCCGATGGTTTTGAAAGCGCAATGAGGTAGCTGTCAACAAATCACGTACGCACAACCAGCGTTGAGAAAGCAGCACCTCCATTGCATCGGCAATCCGATCGCGAGAAAATTTGTAGAGTGAAGAGAGGACAAACGTTGTCTCGGCAATGATTACCGGGTCAATAATAATTTCAATTTCATTTGCCTCTGCCTGACGAAACCACTTTTCCGCCTGCCCTTGTTGTGGTTTGTTATCGCCAACAAGAAAGCGCACGAGCACGTTTGTGTCAAGGAGGTATGTCATCATATCTTTCGAGCCCATTTCTTTTCAAATGCGTTGCGCGCCGCGCGCAGGGCACGATCGCTCTGCTTCGCGGAAGATCGCAATGATCCTTTCAGATCCCAAAAGTCGCTGCGCGGTTCTACAATCATCACGCCGCCCTTTTTTCGTATGGCCATCTTTGTTGATCCGCGCAAGCCAAACGCGATGCGAAACTCTTTTGGTATCGTTAATTGTCCCTGTGAGGTCATGGTCACAATCTCGACATTCATAGCACGCGTGCATAATAATATTAGTGATATACTATATTATTATATCAGTATAATATTATTTGTCAATGCGACAGACTCTTAGCCCCCACCTTGACAAGTATATTTATACAATATACATTACAGGTATGTTTGATTTTAGTGCGTACCAGGAATTTGAGTGGGGTGATTGGAATATCAAGAAGAATCAGCAGAAGCACCGTGTAACCGTTGTCGAATGTGAGCAGATTTTTTCAGATCCGCAGAAAAGAATTTTTCATGATCGGAGCCATTCCACAAAGAAGGAAAATCGATTTATTTTAATCGGTAGTACAGACGCACGCCGTATGTTATATATAGCATTTACCCTAAGAAATAATCGAATTCGAGTCATTTCCGCACGAGACTTGAATCGAAAGGAAAAATATTTATATGAAGAAAAAATTTAAAATCCCTGCCTTTAAGAATAAAGAAGAGGAGTTTGCATATTTTTCTAATCTTGATTTGTCTGAATACTTCGAAAAGGCAGATTTTATTCCCGTATCCTTCCCCAACCTTAGACACTCCACCCAATCCATTTCCTTGCGATTGCCGGAATATATTCTCTCTGGCGTAAAAGAGCAGGCAAATGTCTTAGATATGCCATACCAGGCACTGATTAAAAAATACATCGCAGACGGCGTACGAAAGGATAGATCGTCAGAGAGTTGAATGAGGGGAAAGAATTCGAGAAGTATCATCGTTTAAGCAGTCGTGAAGACAATAAGCTGTAAGAAGCTTTCACCGCAATGGAACACTATAAACAATTTGCGATCAATTTAGCAAAAGAAGCCGGCGGTAT
This sequence comes from Candidatus Uhrbacteria bacterium, assembly GCA_016188385.1. Taxonomy (GTDB): domain Bacteria; phylum Patescibacteriota; class Patescibacteriia; order JACQRZ01; family JACQRZ01; genus JACQSB01. The sequence goes on from JACPHV010000010.1 coordinate 21,203, forward strand.
CATGCGGGCGAATTTCACGTTTGGCATGAAAAAAGAATGGAAGGAAGATGACTCTCCGGTGACAGCAGCCGATCGAGCAATCAATCAGCTGGTGATTGATTCCATACAAAAGGAGTATCCTGGCCACAGCGTGTTAGCCGAAGAAGAGAGTGCGTTGGTTAACGGGTCAGAATATACCTGGGTGTGCGATCCGATTGACGGGACCATACCGTTTTCGCATGGATTGGGTATCAGTGTTTTTTCACTTGCCTTGGTTCAGAATGGAAAAAGTATTCTAGGCGCAGTGTATGATCCATTTTTGGATCAGCTCTATTGCGCGGAAATAGGGAAAAGAGCTTTTCTAAATGAAAAACGAATTACGGTTTCATTGCAGCAAGATCTCGATAGAGGATGCATAGAATTTTCTGTGCCTCGACATAGAGTCAATGAGTTTCCATTGTTTTATACTACCATGCGCAGCACAGGCGCTAAGGTGATGAGCCTTCTTACGACTATTCATGCGGGAGCGTTGGTTGCCTCCGGAGAATTTCTTGCAACGTTTTATTTGTTAAACCATGCTCACGATATAGCGGCCCTTAAGATCCTGGTCGAAGAAGCCGGCGGCAAGGTGACAGACATTGACGGCAATGACCAGCGGTATGATCGGCCGATCAACGGCGCGATTATTTCAAACGGATTCGTGCACGATCAGCTCGTGGAGTTAATCCAGAAAAGCAGAGCAATCGTATGAACTATCTCATCTTCGGCAACGGGTATATCGGTAATAAGTTCAAACAAGCGATTGGCGAGGAGGCATCCATCAGTGGTGTTGATATTTCAGATTATCAGGCTGTCCGCAGTGAACTTGCTCGAGTCGCTCCCGATGTTGTAATCAACTGCGCCGGTAAGACGGGCAAGCCGAACGTGGATTGGTGCGAAGACCATAAAGAAGAGACAATTACTTCAAATGTTGCCGGCCCCCTCGTGTTGCTGCGCGCATGTTCACAAGCCGGTATCTATTGGGTACATGTTGGAAGCGGCTGCGTGTATACCGGCGATAACGGCGGATTAGGATATGGTGAAGACGATCCGCCGAATTTTTTTGGAAGTTTTTACAGCCGCACAAAAGCATGGAGCGAGACCATGTTAGAGGAGTTCCCTGTTCTTCAGCTGCGGCTCCGAATGCCTGTTGACGACATGCCGGGTCCGCGGAACCTTATTACGAAAATCACGACTTATAAAAAAATCGTCAGCGTTCCGAATTCCGTGAGCGTACTTGAAGATTTTTTGCGAGCCAGCTTAGTGTTAATGGGAAAGCGCGCAACGGGCATCTTCAATATGACAAACCCCGGAGGCATTGAACATCGAGAAATACTCGATATGTACCGTGAAATCGTTGATCCCTCTTTTACATACGAAATTTTTTCTTTAGAAGAGCTTGGTAACGTCACAAAGGCGGGAAGGTCTAACTGTGTGTTGAGCGTCGAAAAGCGCGAAGGAGCCGGCGCGCATATGCGTCCGGTCAGAGAGGCGATGCGAGATATTCTGGTCAAATACAAAGAGAGCATGCGCGCAGAGTAATGTTATCCTCTTGTTTGATGAATGGTGGAGGCGTATAATCTTTTTTTATACGTGACGTTCTTTACATCGCATCTGAAAGAGAGGAGAAGAAATCATCGTGAACAAACGTTGGAAAGGAATGATCGTCGCGACAGCCGCGACGATCGGAATAGTGGCCTGCATTCCGCGTCCGCTGACAACGAGTCCGGCAATAAGCCCCGTATCCATCCCTGATTCATTGAATGCAGGGAACCATGGTACTGCGACAAGCGACACGAGCAAACACACACCGCCTACGACTGATGATACTCAAGACAAGCCTGCTCTTGATAAAGAGCGAGAGATGCTGCTGCCGCGAATCGCGGTGGATATGCCCGAGCTTGCCACAGCTTCAATCGTCGCGCATGACGAGGCAGTGAAGAAAGCCTTGCCCATAGGCGCGTTCGCCGCCGTTGAGATAAAACAAACCTCGGACGCGACAACATCAGTGGTGTTTGCGTTAGCCGCGTTGGCTCCGAATACGAAATTGGATAGCCTACAAGTGGCGCGTCAACGCGAAACCGCGGATGGCATTGCGTACTACGAAACAGCGCAGATCAAAACGGTTGATGAAGCACGCAAGACGATCACGTTTGCTTCGCGTGGAAGTGGGGTTTATGTCTTACTGCCGCCAGGACAAGTGCTTGATAGTGGCCAAAACCTTCCTTACTACGAAGGCATCAGGGATCAGCAGTTGTATCAGTACATTCCTGCGCAAGATGAATTTGTCGCAGGAGGATCAGGAAATCACGGGCCGTCCATCGAATATTACAGTATTCTGACGGACGATGACATTGCCAGCGCCTCGGTACTCTTTAATCCCGGAGATGGGCACGATAAGGAGACGGGCGATTGGCACGCGATAAAATTTTACCGGTACGCGTACCATCACGCGAAGTCGGAAGATCGCGCGTGGGCATGGAAGCGTATGGCTCCCATGGTCCATGTCTATGATACGAGAGTGTCGATAGATAAATCCGCGGAATACGCGCTTCCATTTGCCAATATGCGCATTGGCTTCAGCTATGGGGCTTTGCGCAACCGCGCCGGCAAAGCAATCGCTAACTATCTGTCGTTGAGACAAGCGTACGAATCTCGTACGCGGTATCTCCACCATTTCGGAGATATTTCTTGGGCAGGTGAACACCTTGGCATTAAAATTGCGGACCCAAAGGCGTGGCGCGCCGGCACGCAAGGCAGACCGTACGCGACAACGCGCGCACTCGCGCATGGAGCGTTTTTTCATAGCTTGAGTACGCCCCTGGCATTGCGGCCGTTGAAAAACGCGCTAGACCCGATCCGCGAGCTCGGCGTGTCGTGGCAGGCGTACGGCCACCGGTCGTTCTACCCTCCGCCACGGCGATACCCGACTCGATATCCATTCACCACCATGTTCCGGTTCGGCTTCCTCGGAGACACGCTATTGCCGGAAGTATTGTCGCCTGACGACGCGTACGGTTTACCGTGCGCCGAAGCGTCGGAGTATTTCAAATCCGCCACGGAGAATACCTCCATGATCAGAGGCGGCGAGTGCCGGTATAACTTTATCCAGGCGCTTGAAAGCATGGGAAACCCCCGTGAGATCCGGTATGCCGGATTCTTTGCGGATATCTCGGAGTTGGTGCGCGCGAATCGTGAATTTGCCGGATTATTGGTGACGAATCTTGCGGACACTCTTCAGTGGAAGGATCGCAGCGCCGCTACCACGCGTCGGGCACTGGCATGGATGCAGAGCGAGCAGGCGCTTCCTCCGCATAATTTGCTGTGCGGCGATGGGCTCGCCGATTGCGCAAGCGCGTTTGGGTACGAAGGCTCCGAACCGCTCGTACGTCAAAACGGCACGCAGATCGACGTGAACTATGACGCGCTTGCTCGCTCGAAGCCCGACGGAATCCAGTATCGCGTCATCAAGGGCGCGACTCACGCTGATTTTGTCGGTAAAGGGACGGATGATCCGCATACTTTCACCGAAGCGGAGCGCGCCATCTACGACAGTACGCTCGCTGATCTGCGGGCGTACGATGATGCCGCAGTGCCGAATGGGACCCATGTGCTTACAGGCTGGGATGCTTCCACAGGTATGAGGCAGTACCTTGCCGGACTTGGCATCTCTGATGAAAGGTGGAGTTATCATTCTGATCCCGTACGAACGGGACCCGATCGGTGCGAGTTCACCTTCTTTGTAATGGTGAGGGTGCCCGAGGTGGGGCGCTATATTAACGAGCGTGATGATTACTACAAGGCGAAGTTCCGTTGGTACAACGGACGGTGGTGGTTTGACGGCGAGAAACCGTCGTTCCAGTACTCGCGCTCTATCGGGTAATCGTCTCGGTTCCCTCTCTTCGATATCGTCCCTCCGACCGCTCGGAGGGCTTTTTTTTATCTCTGAACGGTGATATGATTTCCAAATAAATGAGACCTATGCAAAAGTTCATTACGTTTTTTCCGATTCCGTTTCCAGAAAGCTCATTTCAGTAGCCTCTCACATTTTTTCCATGTTTCTCCAAAAAGTAGAAATTCAGGGGTTCAAATCATTTGCCGGGAAAACCACGCTTACCTTTCCCGCGCCGGATCATGAAACACGGGGAGTGACCGCCGTGGTCGGCCCCAATGGTTCCGGGAAAAGCAATATAGCGGATTCTTTGCGCTGGGTATTGGGTGAGCAAAGCATGAAAGCTTTGCGCTCCAAGCGTTCGGAGGACGTTATTTTTTTCGGCTCACATACGAAGAGCGCGATTGGCATGTGTGAAATATCATTAACGTTTAATAATGAGGACGGAGGGTTTCCGCTCGACTATCCCGAAGTAGTGATCGCACGCAGGCTCTATCGCAGCGGAGAATCGGAATACCTCATCAACAAACATAAAGTGCGCCTTGCCGATCTTTCCTTACTGCTCGCGCAAGCGCGTATCGGCCAGCGCAGTTATTGTATCGTGAGTCAAGGGATGATCGATGCGATCCTTACGGCATCGCCAGCGGAACGCAAAGAATATTTTGATGATGCCGCGGGAATTCGCGAATATCAAATAAAAAAAGATGCGAGCATTTTGAAGCTTCGGCGCACCGAGGAGAATCTTTCCCAAAGCAATCTCGCGCTCAAAGAAATGGAGCCAAAAATGAAATTTCTTGAGCGGCAACTCAAACGAAGAGAGCAGCGCGCCGAACACGAAACAATGTACCATGATTTGTTAAAAGGATATTTCGCGTCTCTTGTCGGCGAATACGAGCAAAAAGCGCGCACGCATGGAGTAGCGCATGCTCACCTTCAAGAAGCGCGCGCGCAATGCGAGCAAGAATGCGATCGCCTGCGCGATGAGCTGGCCGTTTTTGAGATGAACGAAGGCGATGCTCCCATGGACAGCCTCCAGTTGGAGCTTGCGGCGCTGGAAGGCAAAAAACGTGTTCTTACCGCAGCGGTATTCGGCAAAGAAGGATCCGCCGCACATCAATCCGGGCAAGATCTGCGTACGCAAATCGCACGCATCGAAGCGAGAATGGATTTTTTAGATAGAGAAATCAAGGCATTACGGAACAATGAGGCGCAAGCACAGAAAGAGCTGAACGCAATCCTGGAGGCAGACTCCACGCAGGGCAAAGCGCTTTTAACCGCGGATATCCTTTCGGAGCTTGAGGATATCGTGAAGGATACTTTGTATGAGCAGCTCGTAACCCGCGTAAACGCGCTGATCGGCAGGATCAAGAAATCACTCTCATCAACGCGGAGCGGCGGCATACGACAGAAGGAAGAGCTCATCGGCCGCGTCCACCAGGTTCGCGCAAGAAGGGAACGTATGGAGCAGGAACTCGCGGACCTTACGGAAGATCGCGACCGGAAACAATCGGAGCTTTTAGTAGTGGAGCGCTCAACCGAGTCTCCCGACGCTCAAGAAAGCGAGCTCGTACAGACAGAAAAGCGCATTGAAGAAATACGCCAGTTATTGCATAAGGAGTACACAGCAAGTCAGGAGGCGCGTGTCAATATGATTCGTCTTCAAAAACAGATGGATGAACGGCGTCAAGAATTGCATCGTCTGCAGCAAGAAGAGCATCAGACCCGCCTAGAGCTTGCCCGTATTGAGACACGACAAGAGGAGCTCTTTGCCACCATGCTGGATGAATTGCCCCTTACCGAGGCACAGCGTGCGGATATCGTCGCCGGCCGTATCTCGGTGGCCTCTTTATTGGAACATACGAGCGATATTTCTGATCGCGCCGCCGCAAAGAGCGATATTGACAGATTGAAAAAAATTCTCGACAGCCTCGGGTCCATTGATGAGGAGTCGCTTGCCGAATACGACACCCTTAAAGAGCGCTACGCATATTTGTCCGGGCAGGTTAAAGATCTCGAGGCGGCTACGGGGAAGCTCAATCAGGCAATCCACGAACTTGATGACATTATGGAGCAGAGGTTTGCGCGCGCCATGAAAAAGATCAACGAGAAATTTCAAGAATATTTCAACACTCTTTTTAACGGTGGATCGGCCCGTATCGTACTCCAGACAACAGACTCGTCGCCGCTTGATAGCGAGGAAGGAGCGGAAGGTGACGCTCGACAGGAGGTAATATCCGGCATCGAAATCGAGGCGACGCCACCGGGGAAAAAAATGAAAAGCATTATGCTTCTCTCCGGCGGCGAACGCGCAATGACAGCAATCTCGCTTCTTTGCGCGATCCTTTCCACGAATCCGTCCCCGTTCGTAGTGCTTGACGAAGTTGACGCTGCTCTCGATGAATCAAATGCGCTGCGGTTTGCCACGATTCTGCAGGAACTCGCGCGCCAAACGCAGTTCATTGTCATTACCCATAATCGCGTGACGATCCATACGGCGCAGACATTATACGGAGTTACGATGGGTGATGATGGCGTATCGCATGTATTGAGTCTTGACATACGCGCATCAGATGCTACAATGCCGCAATAATTTTAGATTTTAAAGTTTAAGAGTCGTTTATGTTAATGATACGTTTTGCCCGCCGCGGAAAAAAGAACAGCCCCTTTTTTCGAATAGTGGTATCTGAAAAGACAAAAGATCTCTACGGGACCGCATTGGAAGAGCTCGGGTGGTATAACCCCGCAGCTCCTGGCAAGCCTTCGGAATTAAACGGAGATCGTACTCGCCATTGGTTGTCTAAGGGAGCAAAAGCCTCCCCCGCGGTGCACAACCTGCTTCTCGCCAAAAAAGTAATCGAGGGAAAGAAGGTGTCTGTATACAGTCCGAAAAAAGGTGCTAAGAAGGGCTCCGCAGCTGCCGCTTGACAGCCAAAGGACGCAGCAGGTATGCTACACTTTACCGTAGGATGCGGCTGCAGAAACGTATAGTAGGTCGACAGCAAGCTGTTCCGCGAGTGAAATTGAAGTAATGCATTGCCGGGTCCGCACGGACCGGCTACATGATGAAACTATGGACACAGTACAGGACCAAGTATTTGTAGAATACATCGTGAAGGCGATCGTAAGCAAACCGGAAGATGTGTCAACGGAACGCACAGTAGATGAACGCGGCGTACTGATTACATTGCGATTGAATCCCCAAGACATGGGGTATGTAATCGGTCGAAAAGGACAGACAGCGCGGGCAATCCGGACACTCCTCAAGATCGTCGGAGCCAAGAACAACGCACGGGTAAATCTCAAGATTTACGAACCGGAGGGAAGCCGACCCACAGGGATTCCATCATACGCTAACGATACAAGCGTAGTGGACGATCTCAAAATCTAGCAACTCTTAAGAACCGAAAATCCGCCGCTCAATAAATGACGACGGATTTTCTTTTTGATCATCCTATGACCGATAATCCATGCGCTCTTATTTTTGATGTCGACGGCACGCTGATTGATACGGAGCAGTATATCGTATCAGCGTTTCAACATGTGATATCAAAAAATAATTTGGGATCGAGAGACTCGGCATGGCTGCGTTCGTTGATCGGAATGCCGCTTAATTCGATTTATGAATTGCTCGGCGGACCGCGATCGGCCGAAGAAGTTGAGCGTCTTTGCGGCCAGCACGTGGATTTTCAAAAAGATAATATTCATCTTGTACGCGAATACCCTTATGTGCGAGAAACGCTTGCCGTCCTCCGTGATCGCGACGCGCCGCTTGGTATTTTTACCTCGCGGAGAAGTCCGTCGGTGCTTCCAACTCTCAAGCAAGCGGGTATTGATTCATTTTTTGATGTAATCATCGCAGGCGACCACGTGCAAAATGGCAAGCCGCATCCTGAAGGTTTACTGAAAGCTCTATCCGCCCTCAAAGCAAACCCGATGGATGCCTATATGATCGGCGACACTGATCTTGATATTATGGTTGGTAAAAACGCGTTCGCAAAAACGATCGGCGTGAGCTGGGGCATGCGCGGGTCTGACGTGCGCACTTATGGAGCCGATCACGTGGTAGACTCTATGGAGGAGATTGTTCCGTTGTTGTTTCCTTCAAACTAAAGAGGCCCCTGAAATATTTTTGACTATGAGATTTGATATCCTAACAATTTTCCCGCGAATATTTGATTCGTATATAAACGAAAGCATCATGAAGCGCGCGCAAGATTCAGGGATAATTGAGATCTATTCGCATGATCTGCGGGCATGGACGACCGATAAGCATCATAGTGTTGATGATACGCCTTACGGAGGCAATCCGGGCATGATTCTTAAAGTTGAACCGATTGTCAGAGCGCTTCGAGCGCTACCGGTGCTTCATAAAAAAAAGATAATACTTTTTGATCCGGCAGGAGCACAGTTTCGGCAAGCGCGGGCGCGGAAATATGCCAAACTCGATCAATTGGTTTTAATCTGCGGCCGTTATGAGGGATTTGATGAACGAGTCAAGGAATACGTTGATGACGTGATTTCAATAGGGCCGTATGTATTGAGCGGCGGAGAGTTGCCAGCGTTGATCGTGGTCGAGGCCGTTGGAAGACTTTGTGAAGGCGTACTAGGAAATATCGAGTCACTTGCCGAAGAAACATATAGCACGGAAGGATTTGTGGAGTACCCGCAATACACAAGACCCGAAATATTCGAAGGCCACGCTGTTCCCAAGGTATTGATGAGCGGTAACCATAAAGCGATTACCGCATGGCAGAAGACGAAGACGCGAAAACAGAGCCCTCGTTAAGGCGCTTGTGAGGGCTCAGGCGGGTGTGGATAGAATGTGCACAGCCGACCCTTGACAAGAAATGTGAATTTTACTATCATTTTGAAACATTCTCAAAGACTCTATACTCGCCCCTGGATGGGGGGATATAGCAAAAAATAAGAAGAAACGAATGAAAAAGAGAGAAGTCGCGGCATTGCCGCAAAGACTTCACTCTTTTTTCTTCGCTTCGACAGGCATGATGCGAGGGAGTGAAGAAAAAGATCTTTGACAAATAAAAGCGATTAAGACCAAAATTCAATTCCTTTAACGAAATAGTATTTTTCGTTTCTTCATTGAGACGAAAACAATAGAGTCATTCAACTCTTATTTAAGAGTTTGATCCTGGCTCAGGATGAACGCTGGCGGCGTGTCTAAGGCATGCAAGTCGAACGGAGATTATTCCGTAGCAATACGAGATGATTTTAGTGGCAAACGGGAGCGTAACACATTGGTAACCTACCTTCGAGACGGGCATAACTCCGCGAAAGCGGAGCTAATTCCCGATAGGCATGAGGGGTCAAATGACATTCTCATGTAACTTATGACAGCAATGTCTGATGCTCGAAGAGGGGCCTATGGCTCATCAGCTAGTTG
>JACPHV010000011.1 GCA_016188385.1 Candidatus Uhrbacteria bacterium
AACCTCGCGATGCAATTCCGGGCAGCGGAATCAGAGCATCGCAATGAAGTATTTTTCATGGTGCTCATCGCCGCGATGGTCATCGACGGCATTGATCTTGTGGAAGTAGTGGTACAGGCAGGGGGGTTCGCGACATCAGTCGCAAGCACAGCTACCGTAGTAGGCGCGCCTGTAGGATTGGCGCTTGGCGCGATAACGGGCGCGGCCGCGATCCTAAACGTTATTCTCAACATGGTGTCAAAGGGCTCTTTACAGCTCTTTTTGTTTTTCTTCATGTTCGGGCGAGGCACGTGGCTGCTTAAACTGATTGTCATACCAGGCGTCCTTATGCTAGAATTAGTGCCGGGAGTGGATGCACTTCCCGGAGAGACCATCTGCGTACTGTACGCGTGGTTTGAATCCGCGATGAAATCGCGGGAAGATGGAGAGAAAGCGGAAGGATTCGAACAGCAATCTCAAGCGCTTCAACGTTCCTTTGCCCAGACAACCCGCGAACTCGCGCGCGAGAACGAAGAGTCATAATAATTACCAAAAATGGACTGGAAACGCATACTTCTTATCTTCGGCTTTCTTTTGTTGGTCGGTGTCATCGGATTCCTTTTGTATCTTTTTTTCTTCGCTCCGCCCGCTCCCGTAGAAGAGCCTGCCGCGCCGCCGGATATCATCACCGGCCTTCCGGAGGGAGGACCGGCCGCGCCGCCTCGATTTCAACCGGGCGTGCCGACTACGCCGACAGATGTCGCCCGTCCGCTTGGCGAGGAAGTTGCCGCACTGCCCGCTTTGCCAACGAGCGCGTCAGAAGCGTTCGGGGGCGCTGTACAGATCACAGAACTGGAGTCTGACCGTTCGCTTGCTCCAACCCTTGCAGGCGATGGCAAGAATGTCATAAGCTTCGATATTTACGACGGCACATTTTATCGATTTACGCCTGATGGTCAGGCGGAAAAACTTACGGATCAGACATTTGTCGGAGCCGAGGAAGTCCAATGGTCTTCTGACGCGAGCAAGGCAGTCATTGGTTTCATTGACGAATCGAATATCATCTATGATTTTGAGACGAAAAAACAGGTGACGATCCCCAAGCACTGGGAAAATTTTGATTTTTCTCCCGGCGGAGACGAGATCGTATTCAAGAGCCTTGCCGATGATGTGGAAAACCGATTTTTGGTAATCGCCAATGACGATGGGTCCGGCGCGCGCGCTGTCGAGCCTCTTGGTGAACGCGCGGGGTTATTCGAAGTGACATGGTCGCCCTCTGACCAGATAGTGGCGATCGTACGGGAAGGCATCGACGGATCGCGCCAGCGACTGTATTTTGTAGGAAAAAACAGTGAAAATTTCAAATCAGCGGTCGTTGAAGGACGAGGAATCGAGACAAAATGGTCACCGCAAGGCGACCGCCTTCTCTACAGCGGGTACTCGGCACAGTCGGGATTCAAACCGGAGATGTGGATCATGAACGCTCTCGGAGAGAGCATCGGCAAGGGCCGACAACCGCCTAAAGTGGAGTGTATAAAATTGATCTTACCACAGGGTCAAAAGTGAAACTCGCGGAACCGCCGGAGCCGCATACGATCGACCAGATCATTATTTCCAAAGACCAATCCGTGCTCTACTTCACGGATAAGGATACGGGGCGACTCTTTTCCATGAGGCTCTAATATATTCTCCCGACTCTTGCGATGACGAAAAAAATCCTTCTTACGGCAAGTATTATCGTTGCCGTCTTACTTCCATCCTTTCCGCTCGACCCCGCTCCACCCGCGTACGCGACAGCGCCGCTTAAATCAGAAAAAAGTAAAATCCCCGATGATTACTATTTCCGCTTCCCTATCGGAGATGTGACAAAAGTGACGGCGGCGGAATTTCAGCAAGGGAAAGCGCTCCCGAACTACATCACGGGTGTATACAAATGGATGGTTGGCGTCGTCGCGATCCTTGCCGTAATCGCGTTGATGGTGGGCGGAGTCATCTGGATTCTTGCGGGAGGGAGCAAAGGGCGCATTGATCAGGCGAAAAAGACCATCACCAATGCCATTGTAGGCCTGCTGCTCGCGCTCGGCTCGTACCTTTTCTTATGGACCATCAGTCCGAACCTGGTGCAATTCCGTCCGCTGGATATTGCACAGGTCGCGGAAATAAAAGTGGCGATCTCAAAATCTTGCGATTCGATCTGCCGCAGTGTCGCAAGCAGTCGTGGCGCAAATCTCGTAGGAAGCGTGGCAAGAGATAGTAAAGATAAATGCGTCCCTGGCACAGAGACGACCAAGACACCTACCTATAAGCAGGTATGCGTAGAGGATGACGGTCAAACGTGTTTATGTGATTTTATCACTCGATCGAAAGGCGACAAAAACTGTCTGACTCCGGGGCTCGAGTGTCCTGGCAGCCTGTTCTGCGATCCAATCAAAAATGAATGTGTCGACAAGAAAGCGCCGGACGCTCAATGCGGCAAAGACATCGAATGCCAAGACGGTTATTCATGTCTTCCCGATCCGTCAGATCCGACAAACAAAAGTAAATTCTCATGCAAGCCGGACACTAAGACAACACTTGCCGGTATGTGTTGCTATGTCGGATATGAGAAAGATCCGGCAGATGCCTATACCGATATACCTAAGGCTTTGCAGGAGCCGCAAAAATACCGAGAGTGCCAAAATCGTGAAACTCGGGAAGTGCGGGGAACATACACTACATCCGATACATGGGTCTGGTGCGAATCACCAAGTCCGATCTGTTCGAAAGTAATACCCGTTCTTCCAAGCGGATCAAAATGGAGTTTTGATTTCAACTTCATGAAATCACAAAATAAAAATTGTTTCTTGTTTCGGCGCGGAAATCCCCCGCATCAATTCTCTCCCCCTGACTCGCCCTAAAAGACACTTGCGTAATCATCAATAGCTCATCCGTCCGATGAGCTATTTAATTTAGGTATATACATGATATACTGCGTGTATGAAAAGGCATGCTTACATAATCATTGCTCTCGGCATTCTCCTTGTCGCCACGGTCGCTTTTAGCGCGGCAGCGGTATTTGCCGCAGACCCCCCGAAACCTATTGATGTTGAGCTCCGATTCCCTTTTCCGGGTATGCCTAATCCGATTACGCTTTGCGAGCCGGATGCGACAGGAAAAGAGCTTGTATGTGAAGGAATTGCGAGATATATCGTAAACATCTATAGGTGGCTGATCGGCATTATTGGCATACTTGCCGTAATAGCACTCATGGCCGGCGGCGTACAATGGCTCATGGCCGGCGGCAGCGATAAACGGACTACAGCCGCAAAGAAAACAATCTCCAATTCTCTCATCGGACTTGTGCTCGCGCTCGGATCTTACCTCCTCCTGTGGACCATCAGTCCAAATCTTGTCCAATTACGCCCGCTCATCTTGCCGATCGTCAAGGAGATCGAAGTGGATCTAGAGGAATTCCGAGATGCCGTTCCGGATCCGACAGGAGGCAAACCACATACGGTCAAACGCGTAATTCTTCACCATTCGGGTGGAAGTGATAAAGAAGCAGGGTGTAATCTTGTACAAAGAACAACAAAGAAAGGGGAAAAAGTTGCCGTAGACTGTCATTATTGGGTGAAAACGGATGGACAAGTTGTAGGACCTTGTTTAGATGAAGGAATTGCAAGCAGATTCTGTCAAGGAGGAGCAAATACCGGCAGTATTGGAATTGAAATTGTCGGCGCGGGACGATCATTCACTACAGCTCAAATTGATTCCACTGCAAGTCTTGTCAGTAAGATTGCTTCCAAGTGGGGCGTGCCAAAAGACAATAAAGCGGCAACAGCGGAAGAATTTAGAAATAAAGGTGGCATTTTCACCCATGCGAGCATCTGCAAATTGATGCCCGGCGAATCAGTCGGTAAATGGGATATCATGGAAAAATTCCAGAAAGAAATTATTGAAAAGGCAGGGGGCACGTTTCATGAAAACCAGCCTCGTTGTAGTTAAGGTAAAGAAAAAATAAGGAGTAACGGAGGCAGGAGTTTTTTTGTGACATTGCGGCATGAATGTATTGACAGACTATATAGTGTTGATAGCATGAATATATATTCACTACTAATTATTCGTATGCTTAAAACTTCAAAATTACTTACCATCACCGTCCCGAAGTCAACGTATGCTCGTATCCGTTCTGAGGCAAAACGCCGCAAGGAGACGATTTCCGGGTTGCTGCGAGATTCATTTGAAGCATACACCCGCTATTCAGGCACGCTGTATTCCGACGCGGAAATCGCGGATATCATCAAACGCGACC
>JACPHV010000012.1 GCA_016188385.1 Candidatus Uhrbacteria bacterium
ATTTCGTTCCAAAAAGGATGATGAACGCGAAGGAATACTGGAGTATTCCGACAAGTTCAGCGCCTTTTTGGGATGAAATTGGGCGGAAAGGAGCCGGAAGACTCGTACCCTCTGATATTTTGCTACGGTCTCAAAGTACTGGAAGATCTTATTCCTTAATGCCACCTACATGCCGTACCTATCCAAAACGGATCCTGCGATCGCGGATTATCTCACGAAAGAGCTCAAACGTCAGCAAGAAGTGCTCGAATTAATCCCGTCAGAAAACATTGTCAGCCGCGCCGTACTCGAAGCACTTGGGTCGGTAGCGACAAACAAGTATTCGGAAGGCTATCCGGGGCGTCGGTACTATGGCGGCAATCTGGAAATTGATAAGATTGAATCCGCCGCGATTGAACGCGCTAAACAGCTTTACGGCGCGGAACATGTCAACGTACAGCCGCTTTCCGGCGCTCCCGCAAATATGGCAGTATACGCCGCTCTGCTCGAACCGGGAGATACGGTACTTGGCATGGATCTTTCCCATGGCGGCCATCTCACGCACGGACATCCCATGACCGTCATGGCGAAAATCTACAACTTCGTCCGCTATAAGACGGAACCGGACGGCACGATTGATCTTGATAAGCTGCGCGCGCTTGCCGTTGCCCATAAACCAAAGATCGTGCTCGCCGGATTTTCATCGTATACCCGCACGATTGATTACGCGGGATTCAAAAGCGTCGCTGATGAAATAGGAGCGATTACAATGATGGATATGGCCCATATCGCGGGGCTCATTGCGGGAAAACAATTGGAGAATCCGGTATCGCTATTTGACGTCGTGACGACAACCACGCATAAGACGCTGCGCGGCCCGCGCGGAGGCATGATCCTTGCGCGCGAGCAGTACGCGAAAGCGATCGACAAAGCGGTATTCCCCGGTTTGCAGGGCGGCCCTCACGAAAATGTCATAGCGGCAAAAGCGGTAGCATTCCAGGAAGCGCTTCATCCTTCATTTGCAGAATACGCGCTCCAAATCATGAAAAATGCTTCCGTGCTCTGCGATGAATTGCGAAACAAAGGATTCACTATCGCTTTCGGCGCCACGGAGAATCACATGATCTTGTTTGACGCGTTTGCTTCCAAAGGCGTTGGCGGAAAAAAAGCGGAACGCGCGCTTGATGAAGCGGGTATTACGGTAAATAAAAATGTCATACCGGATGATACGCGCCCTCCGCTGGACCCGAGCGGGGTACGCATCGGTACCCCCGCGCTCACGACGCGTGGCATGAAAGAAGCGGAAATGCGATTTGTCGCGGATGCGATCGATCGGGTATTAAACGATCCGGACAACGACACTGTCAAACAGACAGTGCGGGAAGAAGTACGCGCTCTCTGTGCGCGCTTTCCGATTTACAGCGGGCTTTCTTACGTATAACTACTCTGCCACATGAAACAGGAGTCCAAGCCTCATATTTACTTGTTCTGGGGTGATGATCGCTTTAGTATCGGCGAGCGCCTTGTCTATTGGAAGAACGAATTCTTAAAAAAATACGGGGGGCATACGCTCTGGTACCAAGACGCGTCGCTGATCAATGACAGTGCCGAGTTCGAGCGGCGCCTTCGTACGGCATTCCGCTCGTCAACGCTTTTTACTCAACCGCAACTTACGATTCTCAAAGACTGCGATGAACTGCCCATTACGGCCATCGAAACGCTTGCGTCGCTGCTCGCGCATATTCCCACGCGTCATTTCGTCGTGTTGACCGCGAAAAAATACGAAAAGAAAAAACCGTTGTTCGCCGCGCTGGAGCCGCTGCAAAAAAATAACATAGCTGCCGTGCAAGAGTACCGCACTCCGACCGGATCCGCTCTTATTGCATGGGCAAAAAAACGATTTGCGTCTAAAACAAAAGAAATTGACGATCGCACTCTTCAGTATCTTCTCTCTACTGTTCTTGCTGATCTCACGGGGCGTACGGAAATACCTGATCTCGGTATCTTGGCGCATGAAATAGACAAACTCTGTTCGTTTGCGGCATCGTCCCCTATTACGTGCAGTCTCATCGATCAAATCGTATCCGGTGCGGATATGACCCGCTTATTTGACTTGGAAGACGCTGTCTTGCGTCAGGATCGGGAACGCGCCTTGCGTATCGCGAGTGCATTGTCAAAAGAGAGAAAAGAACGAGGAAAAAATGCGTTCATTGGCATCATTTCTTTTTTGTCAAAAGACATCCGCGGATTGCTGCTGATACAAGCGGGACACAACCCTGCCTCATGGAGCCCGCAGCGCCTCTGGCATGCGAAACGAAAAATCGGCTCCTTGGGAACCGATCGACTCCGTTGCATCTATAAAAAATTGCTTCTGTGCGAACTATCGCTTAAAAGCTCTTCTTTGAACGCGGGGATGTTATTGGATTCGTTTTTGACTGTATCGACAGACGCTCGTTCGCTTACGCCTTTGAAGAAATCGAGTTGATTTTCTTGCTCAAGCGCGATTTTTTTCTTGAAGCGGTATTTTTCTTGAGTACGTTGCGCTTGGCTGCTTTATCAACTGCTTTGGCATATTGTTTCAATAAATCCTGCGCGCCGGCAGCGTCTTTTGCTCTGACGAAGATGTTTGATGCTCGCGTGCTTGTGGGGCATATCTGATAGTATCGTTACCTATGAATAATGGATATTAATTCGGGCCGGACGGGACTTCGGTCGCGCCTCTGGGGCTCGTCGACACTCGCCTCGGGCTGACCACCGCCTCGCGGTTCGGTCTGCTGACCACAACATCGCTCCGGCGTTCTCGTCCCGACACGACACACATTTGTGTGTCGCTTCCGCCTCTCATTCACTTCGTTCAATCGGGCCGGACGGGACTCGAACCCGCAACTTCCGCCGTGACAGGGCGGTGCTCTAACCAATTGAACTACCGGCCCATATCAATTGATGTACGATTTGCAATCGAAGATTTACCGATTATACCACCTTCCTTTGCTTTTGCAAGAGGCGGATGCCTGCAGCTATGAGAATCAAGCTAATCCATTGGGGGGAGCGGAGACCGGCGAATACGGGTACGACATCAATGCGCAACAATTCAATACCAAACCTTCCGACTGAATAGAGGATCAGATACAAAGAAAAAATAATTCCGGGAGCGATGAGTACGCGGCGGGTACGGAATGCGAGCGTAAACAGCAACGTAAACAGCGCGATATCCCAGAGCGACTCATACAAAAATGCCGGATGAAAATACTCAAACTGCTCATGGCCCGCCAAGCGATTGTCGGGTTCGATATAGATGCCCCATGGCAGCGTGGTGGCAAAACCGTAAGCTTCTTGATTGAAATAATTTCCCCATCGCCCGATCGCTTGCCCGAGCGCGAGGCCCGGAGCTATCACGTCCGCGAGACGCAAAAAAGAGATACGGTTCATGCGTGCATGGATATACAAAGCCGCGCCGCCCCCAAACAACGCGCCGTGCCATACCCATCCGCCATGCCAGATCGCCGGTATTTCCAATGGATACTCGATGAAATACGGCAGATGGTAAAGAACAAACAATGCGCGGCCGCCAAGCGCTCCACTTATGACGAGACTAAGTAACACTGATTCTAAAGAAATCGAAAATGACAGTTTATTCTTGCGATGCTCGCGAAGAATAAACGCAGTAGCCATATACGCGGCGCAAGCGCCGAGCATGATCAAAAAACCGTAGAGAGATAGCGTAATGGACACAAAATTCTCTCAATGGATCTCATGAAAGACTGTCCTCTTCTTCCTCGACTCTAAGCAATTCTCGCGCTTCTTCAGGATACGCGAGGTCCGGGTGCCGAGCAAGCCGGCGTAATTCGTTTCGTATTCTATTCCGCACCCGCGGATGTTCATCCTTATTCAACATATAATACTCCTTAAGATTCCCCAAGACTCGGATAGCCGTTCCGGTCTGCGGGGGTTCTTCAAAAATAGCAGGATTATAATAGTCGCGCCGCAACAACTCATTCTTCATAACAGCCAAGATATTCTTGATCATGTCAAACCGTCTTGAAGGCGTAAGATAATCCAACATACGCTCCTTTACTATCCTGTCATAAATTGCAAAAGGCACGCCTCGCCATCGGATAAGATAATTGGCGTGAGGCCCTTTTACATCCTTTTCTTTGTCATAGTCACCTCCCGGCGATAAGACCCCGACATCTTTATTATGTTCATAGTAAAGAGTATTCCATCGATATATCCGCCCGGAGAATTCTATGGCGCTCACAATATCATTGGCAAATACTTTACTTCGTTTTTTCCAATCTATTTCATCGGCTATTTGTGCGTATTCTTTATCACCTGCGAGTTCGGCTGTTTCTCGCATTTGTAATAAATCGCCTTCTCCCCCTTGTCCGCGTTCTGTCAACGACGCAAGTTCTTGAATCTCTCGCTTCATGCTTTCGAGTTCCTCCTTGGAATATTCAAGATCAGTATGGCGATCCTCCAGATATTCAATAATCGGCACGAACAACATGTCCGGACCGCCATAGTTAAGAACTTCAAATCGATTTTCAATATGAATTTTACTCTGACGAAGAGTCTCAAGAGTGGGAATTACCCCTTTCTTGCCTTCCAGATCCTTCAACTCGCTTGCAAGAGCTAACACAACGCGATACTCATCGTGATCAATCCGTCCTTCCACGGCCTTATCAAATAATCGCTTGATGCCAAATCGTATGAGATAGATCCTCGCGGCCAATTCATGAGAAACGCGAGAAATATAGTCAACGGGAATTGTTGTTAAGGCATGTTCAAAACGGTCTCTTTCATTTTTTTCCTCCGGCGTTTCTGCGCTTAAACAATCGGTAAGAAATTTTTCCTTTTTTTCAACTAACGCATCAAAGTGTTCCCGCTTTCCCCTTTCATCTCTGCTCATAGCGATTCTATCTCCACTTCATCGGACTCGACAGATACATAATTATCTCCCGCGCGGATGAGTTTTTCCTTTTTGAGAAATCGAGGGATGTTATTCTGCGCGGCAAAGCAGCGCACGGCGCGCAGCAGATTGAGCTGGCGGCGAACCACGGCGTCTTTGCTGAAATGATAAATCGGAAGTTCCGGCCGAAGACTCGCGATTTGCGCAACGAGCCGCGGATCGGCGTCCTTGACAACAATGCAGTGAAACCTTCCTGAAAGCGCGAGGTCAGCGGCGGCATGCGCGATCAACGCTCTGTGATCGGTAGCCTTTTTAATGGATGGGAGCACAAAATCATCGTATCGCGATCGTTCCGCTTCATGAAGCGTCTTTGCCATTATCTGCACGGTCTGGAGCGGATACATGCCTGTAGCGCTTTCCCCGGAAAGCATTACCGAGTCTGTATGATCCATGACCGCATTCGCGACATCGGATACTTCCGCGCGCGTCGGACGGCGGCTCGCTATCATGGATTCCAACATTTGGGTAGCGACGATAACGGGTTTGCATGCGGCAATGCATTTTTGAATCAAATTTTTTTGGATCACGGGCACCTTGTGCGCCGGCATCTCAATGCCAAGATCGCCGCGTGCCACCATAACGCCATCCACGACATCCAAGATCTCATCAAAATCATGCACCGCTTCGGGGCGTTCAATCTTTGCCAAAATTTTAATATGTTTTGCGTGAGGATGCTTTTTGGAAAGCCGCGCAAGCAACGTGCGGGCAGTCTTCACATGCGCCGGAGTGCGGACAAATGACAGTGCAATGTAATCAACTCCGTGCTCCACTCCGAAGGCAAGATCCTTTTTATCTTTTTCCGTCACTGCCGGTACGGTAAAGGTAGCGCCGGGTACATTGATGCCTTTATGGGATTTCACTGTGCCTCCTACACGCACTGAACAATAAATATCCGGCCCCGAGATGCGCATGATACGCAGATCAATCATCCCGTCTGCAATCAGAATATGTTGGCCCGTTTCCACTTCCCGCGCCAATTTTTCATAATGGTAGGGCAGTTGAAAATTCTTGCTTGTCTCACTATACGCGGATTGCGGCACAAGGGTAACGCGATCTCCATTTTTGAGTTGTACGCCTTTGTCAGACACTTCCCCGATACGAATCCGCGGCCCTTGCAGGTCCTGCAAAATAGCGACAGGATGGTTCTCCAGCGCTGCCGCTTTCCGCACAGTGCGAATGAGAGCGGCGTGCGAGGGGTAGGATCCATGAGAAAAATTCAAGCGAGCCACATTCATGCCTGCGCGAATCAGCTTGCGCACCATCGGAAGTTTTTTAGATGCCGGTCCGATCGTGCATACGATCTTGGTAAATTTTGACATAGTAATATCTCTGTAAGTATAAACTCAAATATCCCCACGGGCTTTGTACGGATTGAGCCGCGATTGGGGTGA
This sequence comes from Candidatus Uhrbacteria bacterium, assembly GCA_016188385.1. Lineage (GTDB taxonomy): Bacteria > Patescibacteriota > Patescibacteriia > JACQRZ01 > JACQRZ01 > JACQSB01. The sequence goes on from JACPHV010000012.1 coordinate 6,340, forward strand.
CAGCGTAATGCAGAACCCGCGCAAAATCCGAATAACTGCTATTAGCATACCATACTTTGCGCGTATTGAACAGCGCATACGTTCCCATACGATAAGGAGCTCGCCTGCGCGAGCTCCTTATCGTATGGTATTACTCTATTTTTTGTTCCTGCCGTTAGTATCCGTAATCCATATCTCCCATGCCTGGCATGCCTCCGCCAGGACCTCCGGCCGCTGCTTTCTTTTCCTCTGGTTTATCCGTTACAACGACTTCTGTGGTCAAGAGCATTGATGCGATCGAAGCCGCGTTTTGCAGCGCGGAACGCGCAACCTTGGTCGGATCGATAATGCCTGCGGCTACGAGATCTTCATATACGCCTTTCGCGGCATTGTATCCTTCGGCTCCGGAACGTTTCTTGACTTCTTCGACCACTACGCTTCCATCAGTGCCTGAATTCGCGGCGATCTGGCGAACAGGCTCTTCGAGAGCGCGGCGCAAAATCTCAATGCCGATTTTTTCTTCCCCGGCCGCATCCACGCCGTCTAATGCTTTGACGGAACGAAGCAGCGCGACACCGCCTCCCGGCACAATGCCTTCTTCCACTGCCGCCTTGGTTGCCGCAAGCGCGTCTTCAATACGGAGCTTTTTTTCCTTCATTTCAACTTCAGTCGCGGCGCCGACTTTCAATACCGCGACACCGCCCGTGAGCTTGGCAAGCCGTTCGTGCAATTTCTCCCGATCAAAATCAGAGTCCGTATTTTCAATCTCCTGTCTGATCTGCGCGATACGCCCTTTTAATTCAGCTTCATCGCCTTTGCCTCCCACGATCGTCGTTGTATCCTTAGTCGCCACCACTTTACGCGCTTGTCCAAGTGATTCAACGGTTGCCTGATCCAGCTTCAATCCAACCTCTTCCGATATTACTTTGCCGCCGGTCAATACCGCGATGTCGCGAAGCATTTCTTTGCGTCGATCGCCGAATCCAGGAGCTTTTACCGCGAGGCAGTTGAACGTGCCGCGCAATTTGTTTACGACCAAGGTAGCCAACGCTTCACCGTCGACATCTTCCGCCACAATGACGAGCTCTTTTTTACCCATCTGCGCGAGCCCTTCAAGGAGCTTTAAGATGTCGTGGATCGAAGAAACTTTTTTGTCCGTGATTAAAATATAAGGGTCGTTATAAACCGATTCCATCCGATCGTGATTGGTCACCATGTACGGCGACACATACCCCTTGTCGAATTGCATACCTTCGACCACTTCCTTTTCCACGCCGAAAACCTGCGATTCTTCCACTGTAATCACACCATCGTTGCCAACTTCTTTCATGGCTTCGGCGATGAGCTTACCGATCTCCTCATCATTCGCGGAAATAGAAGCGACCTGCGTGATTTCCTCATGGCCGGCAACCGGCTTTGAGATTTTTTCACGCAGTTCATGCACGATTGCTTCAACCCCCTTTTCAATGCCGCGTTTGATCACCATCGGATTTGCTCCGGCAGCGACGTTTTTCAATCCTTCGGAAATCATGATCTGCGCGAGCAGGGTTGCAGTCGTGGTGCCGTCTCCGGCGACATCGTTTGTCTTTGTGGCAACCTCTTTTACCAGTTCGGCGCCCACATTTTCAAACTTGTCTTCCAGCGATATTTCTTTCGCGATTGTCACGCCGTCGTTCGTGATCGTCGGCGCTCCGTACCCTTTGTCGAATACGACATTTCTGCCCTTCGGACCAAGAGTCACCTTTACTGCGTTTGCGAGCTTATCAACGCCGCGCTTCAGAGCGGCGCGCGCTGACTCGTTGAATAACATTTGCTTAGGCATAGCGTAAATAACAATTATGTCTCAAGTGAATCTTTTATGCTTCAACCACCGCCAAGATGTCTGATTCGGAAAGCACGAGGTATTCTGTATCGTCGACCTTCACTTCATCCGGCGAGTATTTCTTGAACACAACAATATCCCCGACCTTGACTGCGAGCGGGTGCAGTTGCCCGTTGTCGAGCATTTTACCCGGACCGACCGCCACGACTCTGCCCTTTTCCGGTTTTTCTTTATCAACCGTGTCCGGCAGAATAATTCCCGCCTTGGTGATTTCATCCACGCTGATCGGTTCAACGATCAGGCGATCAGAAAGTGGTTTGAGCTTCATAATAAAAACACTTCATGAATTAAATATTATTAACATTGAGAGTATCCGCAATGCTAGCAAAAGACTCGGTTGTTTGTCAAGGGCTCAAATGGAATGAGTTCGAAGCGCGATTCCGATGCTGAACCACCAGAGCGCCACGGCAGAAGGAATTGTCCAGTACGCATGGTCGAATAATCCGCTGACGAGCACAAACACTCCCACGCCGCATATGAGTCTGAATATGGGAATCGAGTAGACGAGTGCGGCAGATCGCCTTTTTATGACAACGATAATTGAAAAAAGAAAGGCAAGGAATACGGCAAATCCGATGATGCCAAGTTCGGCAAAAACGAGAAGCACATGAGTGTGGACTGGCTGATATTCATAGAAAGGGAGGATCGATCCTTCCGTGCGATCTCGTTGTATGAGATATGGCACATAGTTGCCGATACCTAACCCGAACGGATGATTCCGTATAAGAGAAAACGCTTCGTCCGCATACGCGAGCCGTTCCTCAACGGAGCGGGTTTCCAGACGCGCGTCGAGCGCGATGCCAAAGCGGGATAAGAGTATATCCGAAAAAGAAAAAACAAAGATCGCGCATACGGCAAGCACGCCGAAGACAAGCACTCGAAGCGAACCATATGATGTTTCAGATTGCGGCTGTGCGCGGCGCGCATACCAGCGGCCCGCAAAAGATGATGCCACAAGAGCTGCGACAAGCGAAAACCACGCGCCGCGCGAAAAAGAAAGCAGTATGCCAGCGGAAAGAATAAGTGTGGACGCGATGAGCGCCGCGCGATGAATTGTTCCGCGGGCGGCTTGCGTAAGAAAAAGAGCAACAAGAAAACATACTCCCAAAAAAGCGCCGAGGATATTCGGATGGGCAAAACTTCCATACGCGCGCAAAAAACGCATCTGTGAAGTCTGGACGACGGCATCACCCAGATTGAGCGGAGAATGCTCGGCAACGCCAAGCAGCGGAATCGGACCAATGTGCTGAAACGCGAATTGCGCTATGCCATATCCCGCCTGTAGGACTCCCGCGATCACGAGAGCGCTAAGTGTTGTCTTCTTCTCGCAAGGCAAAACAGCGATACAGAATGCCGCCCACGACGCGACGAGTAGGCGCGTATATACCGCGAGATTGGCAAGCGTAATTTCGGGTATGGCAAACAATGAGAGAGTCGCAGCAGCGAGAAATACGGCAAGGTATCCCGCTGTTTTGTTCAGCGCGGCATCGCGCTTTGGCGAACGGATCCAATACAGCGCACCGAGGATACTTACAGCAATAAGAATGACATCAGTCGCGGCAAAGAGCGCTCTTTCATACTGCGATTCAGCGCCGCGAACAATCACTACCGTGCCCAGCGGCAGAAAAAAAGCCAACGCGGCTGCCGAAAAAGAAAAAGCCCTAAGGATGAATGTCATACGTTCTGCACGCAGATTTGAATCGAGCGCGGAATTCTTCGCGCGTATCGTTTTGATGGAATTTCAGGATCGAATCAGTCATCACCACGCGCGTGTCTTTATTCACGATCGCGCGCAACGAATCTGGAAGTATGCTCCATTGGATCGAGCGCGCGGCTCGTTCCGCCGCTCGGCCAAAAATTGAAACACAGCACTCGATTACAGCCTTAACGCAACGCGCGATTGCCCCAAGCTCCACGGTTCGCAGTTGAGACGTCCGATACTCTCGCCGATAGGGAAATACGCTTGCCGCCCAGGAATTCGCTTGAAAAAATTTCTCCGCTTCATCGCTCGAGTCATAGATCGGGACGCATCGGGAAACCCACCACGCAAGATAAAGGTCGGGCAGTCCCCCGTCCGTATCATCGTGAATCTGCAATCTTGCCATAGTGTAAGAATCGTTTGATGCAAAAAAACTCGCGCAGAGAGCATCTTGCCTCCTGCCGGCCTTCGGACGAAGCCCCATGATATGCAGCAGGGCGGTGACGATAAAACGAACCGTCCACACATGTCCCGATTGGGCGGAAATAAACAGATCGATGTCGCTTTCCCGCGAGGCATTGCTCATGGCAAGGCTGTTCACCACGCATACAAGCCGCACGAACGGCGCGCGCGCTATGAGCGCGGCCGCTCTGCGCGCGCGCGCATATTTCTTTTCCGCTATCCGATAGCGCTGATTGCGCACTGCCACAAGCCTCTCTTGTCCGCGCACCATGTAATATCCCCGCTCGCGCACGATCCTATCATTCAAAAATGATGATGAGCGCAACGCTTCGTTGATATCCGCTATCGAGACGTTCCGAGCAGGTTGGAATAAAAAATCCCGTATTTCCGAAAGAGTGAGCGGATACGAAAAAATATCAAAAAATACTATTGTTTGTGCGATTGCTCGTTCAATATCCGACGGCATAGTGCGTGTGCTGCTATGTTACAGCGCGTTCTTTGTACGCTTATCTCATTGACACACAAGGAGTCGCATGGGTATCCTAGCATACATGGGGTATATCATATAACTTCTCACGATACGCAATTTTTTAAAAAAAATCTCATTTTTTTGGTTTTTGGGGCCATCCAAGGCTGTATGCAAGCAGGAAAGCGCATCGCCGTTTTTGCCGCCATGGTTCTCAAACCGACAGCCATAACCGCGTCACGGATCCTTGTTCCTCCGATCTTGTGGTTCTATGGCAGAATGGTCGCGTTCCGTATCTCCCTTTCATCGCAAAAAAAGTCCGCCGGACATATCTTGCTCGCGCCGAAAATGGAAACGTTATTGCGGATAGCCGCAATGCTCTTGTTGGCAGCCATTGCGCTTATCCCGCAGAGCTCGGCATTGAACCACGATGGCGATACACTGGAACCAAACAATATTCTCGCTCTCTATATCAGTCAAGAAAGAGACAGTCCGCTGTTTGCGAAAGATACTCCCGACACAATCGTTCCGGACATACAGGAACAATTCAATGCTGATGTCGTACGATCCTCTCCGATTCCGGAAGAAAAACAAACGGATGGAAAAGAAATCGCAGCGGCACTGTTCCCGTCGCAAGTTGCGATCAACCCTGATGCGATCATCAAACCGATTATTCCAACGGGTGAAATCGCGGTGCCGCTTTCCGCAAAGATCCAGACATATCTTGTGCGGCAAGGTGACACGATCAGCACGATAGCTTCAAGCTTCGGACTCAAAGCCATTACCCTGTTGTGGGCTAATGGCTTAACGGAACGATCGCTCCTTCGAGTAGGGCAAACAATAACTGTCCCGCCGCTCGACGGTCTTGTCTATACGGTACGCCGCGGCGATACGCTTGGCAGGATCGCGAACATCTATGATACCGAGGTTGACAAAATCATCCGAGCGAATCGACTTGCCAACGCGCACAGTATCCAGATCGGACAGGTGCTGTTGCTGCCGGACGCGAAACAAATCGCTCCAAAAATAATCGTATCTCCTCCGACATTGCTGGGACGCATCCGAGACGTGATTCTTCCATCGCCCGCGAGCCAAAAAACCGCCGGCCTGTTTATCTGGCCGACCACGGCGCGGCGCATCACGCAATACTTCGGGTGGCGCCATGCAGGGGTTGATATCGCCGGTCCGACTTCAAACAGCATTCTTGCGGCAGACGCGGGAAAAGTACTGCTATCAGGATGGCAGCGCGGGTATGGGTATACGATCCTCATTGATCATGGCAATGGGTATCAAACGCGGTACGCGCATTCACGAAAACTCCTGGTACAATCGGGCGAGTATGTGGATAAAGGACAAGCAATAGCAATGGTAGGCAGTACCGGCTGGTCTACCGGCCCTCATCTTCATTTTGAAGTGATAAAAAACGGCCGCCGCCAAAATCCGCTTTCGTATATCCGATAACTCAATGCTACCGATACTGCAATGCTTCGGCGATATGCATCGTACCAATGATGTCCTCTTTTGCGAGATCGGCAATGGTCTGCGCGAGTCTCATGGTGCGATAATACGCGCGGGTAGATAATCCCAGCCGCTCGATTCCGGCAATCAGCATAGCGCGCGCGTCCGGATTGATCCGTACCATGCGATCAACCAGAGAAGACGGGATATGCGCGTTGGCGGTATAGGGCGTGCCGGCATATCGGTTCCGCTGTACTTCGCGAACTGACTGCACTCGCGCGCGAACATCCGCGGATGGCTCGCCTTGGCGCGCTCCTTGCAATGATTCGAGCGGAACGCACGGCACGTCGAGAAATAAATCAATGCGATCACGTACCGGGCCGGAAATCCGTTTAGCATATCGAGTAATCGATTGCGGCGAACAAACGCACGCATTCAGCGATGAACCGAAATGCCCGCAGGGACAAGGATTTTTCGCCGCCACGAGCATGACTTTCGCGGGAAACGTCACCGTGCCGGCCGAACGGCTGATGGTGATGGAGCCGTCTTCCAACGGCTGGCGCAATGCTTCGAGCACGGCGCGTGAAAACTCCGGAAACTCATCGAGAAACAGTACGCCATGATGCGCAAGGCTGATCTCACCGGGACGAGGAGTGCTGCCTCCGCCTACTATGGCGGTATAAGACGCGGTATGATGGGGCTTGCGAAACGGGCGTATTCGCATCAAAGGCTGATCCGGCGGCAACAGTCCGGCAACACTGTAGAGGCGCGTAAGATCGAATGACTCTTTCACGGATAGATCGGGAAGAATAGAAGCGAGAGATTGCGCGAGCAAAGTCTTCCCCGATCCGGGCGGACCATTCAAGAGAATATTGTGTCCGCCCGCCGCCGCGATCTCAAGAGCGCGTTTCGCCGACTCATGTCCCCAGATATGCTGAAAATCCACATGCTGCTCCCTCTGACGCGCTTGGTCGTCTTCCTGATGGGCGAGAGGCGGCGCGCGATAAGAATCTATACGCTTCGTGCCGGTGATATGCGCGATGAGATCCGCGAGGCACGATACGGGATGCACGGCAATATCATCCACCAGTGCGGCTTCGCGCGCGTTTTCCCGCGGCACGAATACCCGTAAGAAACCATGCGCTTTTGCGGCGCACACGAGGGGCAAGATTCCCGCGATGGGCCGCACGCGCCCTTCAAGCGAAAGTTCACCGAGGATAAGACTCGATGAGATTTCTTCCGCGAGCTCGTGATACCGAACTCCGAGTCCGTTCGGATCGGCAAAGAGAATGCTTGTCGCGATCGCGAGATCATATGCAGGGCCTTCCTTGCGCAGATCCGCCGGCGCGAGATTGACAGTCACGCGGCCGCGGGGAAAAAGATAGCCGCTGTTTTTCAGCGCGGTGCGCACGCGCTCGCGCGACTCTTGCACGGCCGTATCCGGCAAGCCGACTAGGATGAAATAAAATTGTCCCGTACCCGCATCGCACTCCACCTCGACAACTTCTGAGGACATTCCTGTGACGGCGGCGGAATAAACGCTGGAAGGCATACGAGCGCGAGAGCATAAAAATAATGCGTGCAGTATAGCACGCATTATGGTATTTGTCGCAACCGTAATCCTATGATTCAAGGCAAAATGCGGTTGACATCGACTCGCACTCTGGCGTACTATTGGGGTATGGAAAAGAGTACGAATAAGAAAAAACGCATCCTCACCGGCGATCGGCCCACGGGTCCGCTTCATATCGGCCATTATGTCGGATCGCTTGCGAATAGAGTCAAGCTGCAAGACGAGTACGATTGTTTTTTTATCATTGCCGACTATCAAGTGCTGACGGATCACTTGTCGGATACCAAATTGATCGAAGGAAATATCCGAGAGATCGTATTGGATTGGCTTTCTGTCGGACTTGATCCTGAAAAATCCACATTTTTCATCCAGTCCCGCGTGCCGCAGATCGCGGAGTTGACCATGTATTTTTCCATGATCGTCAGCATACCGGAAGTACAGAGAAATCCTACGGTCAAAGAGGAGATGAAAGCCGCGAAAATCGGAAATAAAGAAATGAGCTACGGATTTCTCGGATATCCGATCTCGCAAGCTGCCGATATATTATGCGTGCGCGCGGATCTTGTGCCTGCCGGAGAAGATCAGCTTCCGCACATCGAGCACACGAGGGAAATCGCCCGGCGTTTTAATCGATTATTCACGCCGGTCTTTCCGGAACCAAAAGCGCTGCTCGGTTCATTTCCCCGTTTGCCCGGGATCGACGGACAAAAAATGAGCAAGAGCAGGAATAACGCGATCTTTCTCAAAGACAGCCCCGATGAAGTGAAGAAAAAAATCATGCGGGCATACACTGACCCGACTCGCGTCCATGCGACGGATCCCGGCCATCTGAAAGGCAATATCGTGTTCGACTATCTTGATGCCTTTCTAACCGATAAAGAAGAATTGGCAGACTGGAAAAAGAAATACAAAAAAGGACAGGTGGGCGATGTGATGGTAAAAAACCGGCTTATTGAAATCCTGTCGGCATTTCTCGCGCCCATACAAGAACGAAGAAAAACATTTGCCGCCAAACCAAAAATGGTAAGTGAAATCATGCAGAGCGGCATTGCGCGCGCATCGCGTGAGGCTGAAACGACATTGCAGAAAGCGCGCGGAGCAATGCACATGGATTATCCTTCCATCTTATCATTGAAGTAAGCGCGCAGCAGCCACATCATGCTGCTGCCAATAATCACTCCATCAGCAAGATTAAAAGAAATGGTTCCGAATTTGAAATAGTCGATCACCCCCCCGAAGACAATCCGTTCCCACAGATTCATACCCATTGCCATAAACAGCATCGTGAAAAAAAACCATTCTTTCCCGAGGCGAACGATACGCGCGGCGATAAAGGCGAGTAGCGCAAAAAGTACTGCCTGGAACAGAACGAGAATGGTTAGATGGTCGGAGGCGTCCCAAAAAAGAAATTGAGTGGTTTTTTGCGGAGCATACCCGAAGAGTGCTGTGGAAAAAGAGTGCCCACCCGCAATATCGTTGAGTGCGCGATGTTGCAGCGCAAGCCAACTTGCCAAAAAAACACAAAGCGCCCCGAGGCGCTTCATGGATACTGTGCGGCTTTTTTGGTTCATTCCTTTTCCTTACAAGCGAGGCAGAGCGCGGATTGCGGACGGACACGCAACCGTTGCGGATCAATATGTGTACCGCAGGACGCGCATACTCCATACGTTCCTTCTTCAATGTTGTGAAGCGCGTTCAATGTATCAGCAAGCTCTGCTTCGAGAGTTTTCTCAAGGCCCAGGGAATCCCCGAAGGCGGCAACTTCAGCTGCGTTATCTTCTTCATCATCACCGTATTCCTCCCATTGAGTATTATATTGTCCTGCTTGCGGTCCCGACTTTTTTGCAAAACTGCCTAATTTCTCCTCGAGACGAATTTTCTCCGCGAGGAGTTTCTCTTTCATTTCCAATAGGATTTTTGAGTCAAGTGGCATAGAGCGATTTCATTTAGATACAACAAGGGGCGCATACGCGCCCCCTTCATCTGAAGGGGAAAAAATTTTATGCCGTATGCGCCCTGTATGACGCTTGAGTCGCTTTTCAGCCACCATTGTAAGGTAGAACGAAAAGATACGATTCTCAAGGTCTTGGACGCTTCGCCGACCTAAAGCCGCTTCTCTACCATCCGATGGTGCCATTGGGTCCCAATATACGGTAAAGTATAAAAAATGAGAGTCCGGGTCACCGATTTTATTTTTGTTTTTTTTCTTCAGAGTGATCGGCTTACCCTGAAATTGGGCAGTAGAGAAGAAAAACATTCATCGAATTGCGTTCGGTGAATGTTTTTCAGATTTTTGAATGTCCAAATAGCTTGTAGCTGTATGTAGAAAGCTATTTATACATATAGTATAGCATGAATCACGTATTGCGTCAATGAATGAATCATGAGAACACAGACCACTGTATTTTATTATGGTTATAACAATTTCTCACTCTACGCTCCTCTCTCTATGTACTTTAGAAGCAGTATTTCAAGATTGTTATCCACAGCTATTCATTGATGATTTCGAGTACGTCTCCCGCCAGCGCTTCTAATACGTCGTGATTATCAATGAAAGCGGTCACTTTGCTTATAATCTTGCGTCTTTCAGCCTGATCGGGGACAATTTTTTCAAAAAGTCCTTCTGTGTTGAGTTCTGCGATAAATGCCTGCAATGTCGCGAGAAATGAAATATAATCCGCGCGTTGAATAATTCGAAGGTAGTTTTCAAGCGTGTGTTCCGCTTTGAGTCCCCCCATTGGCAAAGCTTGATCTTGAGCAATGATATCGAGCAATTTATATTTGAGATCCGTAAGGAGCGGCGAGTTAATGTTCTTTGTTTCTATATACTCATCAATGGCGTCCCAGAGTATGCTGGCTTCTTCGACTTGGGTCTCTTGTTCTCCGCTTTGTTTCAGAGGTGAGATGACGCTATCTAATTTACCGAAGAGCTCATTTTGTATTTCGAGATACGTATCAATGCCACCTTTTGACCCCCTGATTTTTTCAATGAGTTTACGAAAAAAATCCGACTGGTGCTCTTTGCCGCGCTCCGCGGTTTCAATCCGCGCTTGTGCTTGCGCGGTGATACCGGGGATAGCATGTTCAATTTTTTTCAACATGTCGGGATGATGTTCTTGCAAACGCGCGAATATTTCCCGATCTTTTAAGCTATCGAACACGAGTGCTTTCAACGCCTGCACGCGTTCCGACGCGTGCGCGTGAATTCTCTTAGAGAGCACATCTCGTTTTTGGCGCCAGAGCTCTTGATACTCTGCCAGACTCGCTGATACAATCGCATCGACACCGGCGAGCGTCTTTTGGTATTCCGCGAGTTGGCGTTTTTCATTTCGAGATGGAGCCTCAAGTCCGGAAAGCACTTCTACGGCATCGCGCAAATTCGTGAGTTGTTCGGTGTATACCTTTACCATCCTCGCTCGATCGCGTTTATCAACGTGCTCCCATAGCAGGCCGCGAGCAATGAGAAACTCGCCGTTTCGCTTTGTGTCGTCATCAAATGGCATCGCTGCTTCCAATTTCTTTTCCGCTCGCCGAGCGGCAGAGACAGAATGCGCGATTTTCGCAGCCTGGTCGCGGAGGACTGATATTTTTTCCCGGATAGTAAGAGCGTGCTGCGCATTCTCATGCGCTTCCTTGGCGATCCTGCTTAATTCATCAAATGACAATGCCACACGCTCGGGAACAGAAGTATGGCCTTCTTCTGAAGGCCCTGTCTCGGAAGAAGAACCTGCCGGCGATCCGCCCGTCTCGGGTTGACTCTTTCTCCGATTTCCCTTTATTCCTTTTTTTACATCCGCTAACAGTTGAAAAAAATATGCTTCTGCGCGGTTCAAAGCTGCCTTCGTGACCGTAAACTCATCCGGATTTGTAACGGAAAATGATCCTTGTCTTGCATCAAGATATGCGATCTGCCTTTTAATAGCGGAGTGGATGCGCTCGAGAATATGCTTTCGAAACTCGGCTAATTCTAAACCGTCGCCGGATAACGCGTTTGGCTTTAATTTCTTATCTTCATTAGAATAAATGGATTTCAAAAACTTGTCGATTTCTTTTTCTGAAAGCGACACAACGATTGCCGGCGCCTTTAATCCGACTTCCGGTGCGCCGCTTGAGTCCACGCTGAATCCCGGGTAGGCGGGAAACACATCCACTGCTTCGGCCTGCAAAACCATTGCCTTGCGCCGCACGCCGTCAAGTTCAAAAAGCTCTGCTCTGTCCGGATCCTTTCGTCGCAACTCATCCAATGACCCTGCTTTTGCAAACGGCGCCTCTTTAACGGCGAGCCTGCCTTTCCCTCCCTCACCGACAGCAATGTCAATCAAAAGTTCAAAGTTCTTCTCCGGATGATTTGGATCATATTTCTGGAGATAATAATCCGCGACTCCTCTTACATCATCGTAATCCGAAGTGGCGAGAACACGGGCATATTCACCCAACCATTGGTACAATTCCGCTGTCTGCCAAAATAGAAGTTCAGCGTCGCGGGAAATGCTTGAATATCCTTTTTGCTCGCTGTGCTTTTGCTTTAATGTCTGGGTGATATCTAAAATAGCGGCGATTTTATCGCTGCTTAAAACCGCTTTGTATTTCTCGTTCAAATTACGCAAATGACCTTTGCGCTGTCCAAGCAGTTGAGGGCCAAACTGCTCAAAATTTGCAAGTGATGGCGCAACTGCATTAGGATCGCGGCGGTCCGATGGTTCGCTCTTTACAAAATCAGTACGTCTAATTCGCATACGATTGCTTCTTACGCGTCCTGCGCAAATACGTGACGATGCTTTTTGTGCATTTATTATACTATAAAATCATCACGCGCGCAACCTTGTATCTAGCAGGCACAGAGCATCCGCGCTCACCACTATCTTTTCTTCGCATCCTCCCATGGAGGAACGTATTCGGCGTCTCCTCGCGTAATGTACAAAATAACTAAGGCCGCGAAAGCGGCCTTATTGCTACCCTGAACAATTATTCTTTTGCCGCGTCAAGCGGAGTCTGCTGTTGTTGCGCTTGTTTCAATGACAGATTGATGCGGTTTTGCTCGTCAATGCCTATGACCTTGACGGGGATTACCTGTCCAAGTTTCACGATATCGGTGACCTGACGCACGCGATACGGCGCGAGTTCTGAAATATGAATCAGTCCCTCTTGCCGCGGCAAGACTTCCACGAAAGCTCCAAAATCCATGATGCGCGTCACGCGGCCTTCGAATATCTCGCCAACCTTCACCTCGCGAGTAAGCCGCTTGATCCATGCCACTGCTTCGGCAGATCCTTCTTCGCTTGTCGATGTCACCATGACTTGACCGGTCTGCTCGATATCGATCTGCACGCCGGTCTTATCGATTATTTCATTGATGATTTTACCGCCGGGACCGATCACATCTCGTATCTTTTCCGGATTGATCATAAATGAAATAATACGCGGCGCGTATTTTGATAACTCCGGCCGCGGTGAGGCGATCGCGAGGCCCATCACCTCAAGTATCCTGACGCGAGCGGCGTGGCCGGCAGTTAATGTCTCGCGCACGATTTCCATGGTCAAACCATTTGTTTTTGTGTCGAGTTGGATTGCGGTAATGCCTTTCTTGGTGCCCGCGATCTTGAAATCCATTCCGCCTTTGCCATCCTCAAGATCTTGCAGATCCGTAAGCACCTTGTATGCCCCGTCCTCTCTTGACGCGAGACCCATCGCGATACCGGCAACAGGAGCTGAAATCGGTACGCCCGCATCCATCAACGCGAGAGTCGATCCGCACGTGGATCCCATGGAACTTGATCCGTTGGAACCGAGCACTTCGGATACCACGCGAATGGTATAGGGAAAATCTTCTTTCGAAGGGAGCACCGGAAGCAATGCTTTTTCAGCCAAAGCTCCATGACCGACCTCTCTGCGGCCGGGACCGCGCAAAGGCTTCACTTCGCCAACGCTATACGGCGGAAAATTATAGTGGTGCATATATCGCTTTTTGCCCGCGACCTCCATACCATCGAGTGTCTGCTCATCACCCGGCGAACCGAGTGTGACAATGGAGAGCACTTGTGTCTCTCCTCGTGAGAACAACCCCGACCCGTGCGTGCGAGGCAGTAAGCCGACTTCTGAAACCAAAGGACGGATCTGATCGAGCGCGCGGCCATCCACACGCTTCTCTTCTTCAAGGATAGCGCGAGTCACTTCCGCTTCGGCATACTCGTCGACAAAAACCGCTGCTTTTTTGCGCTTTTCCTTTCCTACTTGCTTTTCAAGCAAATATGCTTCGAGCGCATCCTTCATGCGCGCGACCGCCGCTTTGCGGCTCTGCTTTGTTTCTTTGATTCCTGTCGTGAGATATTCTGGCGCTTTTTCTTTGAGCCATCCTTGTACAGAGTCAAGGAGATCTTGCGTCAGAGTGTCTTCGCCTTCATCTGCTTCGACGCGATATGATTTCTTTTCTTGCCCGACCGCGGCGCGGTATTCTTCGACAAACGCGCATATCTTTCCCAGATGCTTCATGCTAAACTCCACTGCTTGCGCCATCACATCTTCACTGACTTCCACAGCACCCGCCTCTATCATAATTACCTTGTCATGAGTGCCGGCGACTACGAGATCAAGCTCGCTTTTGCTTCGCGCCTCATAGGAAGGGTTGATTACCCATTCTCCATTGATGCGGCCGATACGAATGCCGGCAATCGGACCTTGCCACGGAATGCTGGAGGCATGAAGCACGGCAGAAGCCGCAATCAACGCGGGGATATCCGGATCATTTTCCTGGTCAATGGAAAGCACCGTAAGAATTACCTGAATATCGTTGCGCATCGCATCATCAAAAAGAGGTCGTACCGCGCGGTCGATGAGACGGGCGGTAAGAACAGCTTCATCTGTCGCGCGGCCCTCTCGCTTAATGAATCGCGAGCCCTTTATTTTTCCCGCCGCGTAGAGCCGTTCCTCGTAGTCAACCATCAGGGGAAGATACTCAATGCCATCGCGCTGTCCGGACGCAACCACTGCCGTCGCGAGCACGACCGTATCGCCGTAGCGGCATACCACGGACGCGTTTGCCTGCTGAGCAAGTACACCGGTCTCAAGACTGAACGTTTTACCTCCGATTTCCGTTTCAAATACTTTTTTCATACGTTTTATTTTTTGTTACGATACGCGAGTTTTTAGAGGAGTATTCCATACTTGTCGAGTCCGCCTTTTCTTGAGCAGATACGCGCCAAGATCTTTTCCAAGATCTACGAATTCATCCGCGTGCTCGATTAATTTGCCCGATGTGGTATCGCCGAATGCCATTACTTCGACCAAACATCCTTTGTTTTCTTGGAGATAAGAAACGAGTGGGACATAGTCCCCATCACCGGTAACCAGCACTACGACATCAAGTTTGTCGGCCATTTTTATGGCATCGACTGTCAGGCCTACATCCCAATCCCCTTTTTTCGCGCCTCCGGCAAACACCTGGAGGTCTTTCATGCGGACTTCAAAGCCTTGTTTGGAGAGAGCGTCGAAAAAAGATTCCTCTTCAACTGTCTTTGATTTGATCACATACGCTATCGCTCGGATGAGTTTTCGTCCGGCAACCGCATTTTTCAAAATACCTTGATAATTGACATTCGCGCCATAGAGATTTTTTGCCGAATGGTACATGTTGCCGACATCAATATAGATACCGACTCGCTGTTCGCTGTGTTTTATCATGATTCCTCCTTTCATCGTTACGCGACTGCTTCTTCGGCAATCTCACTATCGGCATCTTCCAAAACGTACTTGGGGCCGAAATCCCGCTTCTTCAATCGAAGCCGTTTCACGAGATCTTCGTAAGCCGCCATATCCTCCGCGGCAAGGTACCTCAAAAGACGGCGGCGCTCGCTGATTTTTTTGAGCAAGCCGCGGCGCGAAGAATTATCTTTCTTATGTTCTTTGAGATGATCCGTCAGACGGTTGATCTCTTCTGTCAGGATAGCGACCTGCACCTGGGTCGATCCGGTATCCCCCGGTTTCGTCGCAAATTTGACGATAATTCTTTGCTTGATTTTTTTATCGAGCATAGATATGTCCCTTTCTACACGCCGACACCGCAGAAAAACGCATGCTCATACGATAAAACCGCAGTATCCGTGTGTGCTGTAATGTATAATGAAATGCAGTATAGCAAGATGAAAAATAAAGACAAGGGTACGCGGGACTTTTATGGAAATCAAATGTGTCGTACAATGAATAGATGGAATACTCTCTCGCGCAACTTATCGATGCATACCTGACGTACATCGAGGTTGAAAAAAACTGCTCGGGCACGACTGTCCGCAATTACACGCATTGGCTAAGGCGCTTTAGCCGTTGGTCGAACATCCACGGTATCAATGCGCCAACACGGATCACGCCTGAAGCAGTCAAACAATATACATCCTATATCAGACGCCTGACCGGTGATAAGCAGATGCAAAAAAATACGATCAACTACCACCTCATCGCTCTTCGTTCCTTTCTATCTTATCTCAACAAAAGGGGAATCGCCGCAATGCCAAAGCACAAAGTCGTTTTATCTCGGACTGTGCCGCGAGAACGGGAAGTTCCATTGGATGAATCTGAAGCACGACAGCTCATTGCCGCATCTGCTTGCTCAACAGAATCTCTCAAGATCAAACAGAGGGATACCGCGCTGCTCGCGCTGCTTGTTCATACTGATCTTCGAGTATCCGAGGTAGCGGCTCTCTTACGATCTGACATCCGGCTTCATCGGAAAGAATGCGTGCACAGAAGGGGTGCTGCGTATCTTGCCCAACAACTGCCGCGTACCGCGTGTGAAGCTTTACGCGAGTATCTTGAAGGCCGGAAGGATTCCTATCCTGCGCTTTTTATTCGTTATGATCGCACCGCGGACACAAAATCACCGCAAAGCATGAACAAACGATCGCTTTCTCACCGCAGTATCCAGCGCATCGTCTCCCGATACTCGTTACGCGCAGGCATCCAGAAAGCCATCACGCCGGAGGTGCTGCGGCGAACAACACTGACAGATCGTTGACGATCGCGGCTTTTCACCGTACAGTTTTCTTTAGTCTCCCTGTAGTTTAATGGATAAAACAAGAGCCTTCTAAGCTCTGGATCGAGGTTCGATTCCTCGCGGGGAGAATGAATGATATAGTATGCATATGCAAACACTCATACCGCTTTTTATTGCCATAGCAGCCGGCGCTGTCGGCAACACTCTTATTCGCGCGGGCATGGAATATGTGCCATCGGAAGGATTTGATTTTTCAATAATCCTCAAAATCTTATCGCAACCTATGGTGCTTGTCGGGATTCTATTTCTGACAGGAAGTTTTCCATTTTATTCTATGGCGATCCAACGACTTGGGTTGACAGTCGGCATGCCGCTCATATTCAGTTCAACGATTATCATAACGACTATTGCCGCATTTTTTATTTTTCGCGAATCATTGACGCTCGTCAATATCATTGGTATACTCCTGCTAATCAGCGGCATTTTTCTTGTCACGTATAAATAAGCATGGTGGCCATGGTGTAGTGATAACACTAGAGGTTGTGGTCCTCTCGTCACGGGTTTGATCCCCGTTGGCCACCCCATGAAAAAACAAGGAATACATTCCTTGTTTTTTCATGCCCCGAACTTGCTTCGAGCTGCATTTACAACGGTTAAATCTTTGTATTGACGAAAATCCTAACCTTGCTTACGAGCGAAAAAATAGAAAACCATTTCTGATAGTATTCCATACTATTCCCGGCTGCTAAACAACCATAAACAACATTTCTCTTACAGCGCGTATATTCCGGGATCTTCTCTTTCTTCAAGTAATTCGCCGTCATTTGCATCAAAAAGGAGATTAACATACGCTCTGTCTGCTGGTTTACTTTTCTTGAGTACTACACGCCACGCAAATGTATTATAATCCCGTGCCCAAATGAGTTGTGGAGGCGTAACACTCGGAAATTCAACCCAACGCTCAAGCTGTCGTCTGCGTGCTTTTTCTGTAAAACCATCTTTTGATAAAAAATTGCATTCGGAAGGCGTTTGGACGCATGACGGAAAACCGTGTGCGTAAAGAATTGCTCCACTGCTTTTTACCATACCCATAATGGCACGCTGTTGACTGGCAATGTCGGGAATAAGGTAATCAAAGTAGAAAACTACTGCCTTGTCAGACCACTTCTTGCAACCTTGTTCATTTCCGCACGCATCCTGCAAGTTTATTTCTTTGAGAACTATCTGGCGCATAAACCTTTCTCCCGATGTCTCCAATATGTATTGTTGCGCTTTCCCCCACGCCTCATCAAGAGATCTGTCTTTTGTTGTAAGAATAAAAGACTTCTCGACGTTCTTCCATTTCTTATATCTATCTCTGACCGTAAGCTTAAGTGGCCACTGCCCTTTTTCGGAAATACTAACAGATAACAAGCGTTCCTCAAGAGATACGCCCTGAGGGTGACTTCCCTCTAATCTTATCTCACTGTCAGAAGAGATATTGTATACTGATACAAACTTATCACATTTGATTAGTGGAAGACATTCGAATACGTCGGGAAAATCAAACAGAGCAACCTCTCCTCTTTCACGTAAATAAAAAAAACCGATACTGCCAATGGCTATTACCCCTAAAAAAACACTTGTTATAAAAAAATTGGTTTCATAAAGTGTTGTCAATTCCCTCGAATTACGGAACCCTCTATCGGGTTTTTGTCCGGATGGGCATATAAAATTTTTATGATTTCATCATAACATTTTTCCGCCGCTGGCGGATAACTGCCTGGGTCGTCTATATTGGAGGCCTTATCCCATGGGTGATCATTTTCTCAAAATGGCACAATTGGATCGCGGCATCAGTCGAGGCAAGTGGTTTACCTGCCATGATCATTGGCTTAGTAATGGCCATCATGGGCAAGGAGTGGAATACTCCTCGTTGGCTCGACTGGCTGGCGAGAATTTGCATCGTTGGAGGATTCTATTTCAGTATCCGCGATTTTGGAGGAATGACAACTATCAACCAATGGCTGGAAACTGGTCTGGTCGTTGGATATCTAATAGGCACCTATAGGATAGGAAAGGACCACGCCGATGGGTACCTTTGGTTCGTGCTCATGCACGTAGCTGCAGGTTGCCTGATGTATGTCCAAGGATATCCATGGCTTGTGCTCCAACAGGCAGTGTCCCTGATTTTTATTGGTCTTGCCTATAAGTCGAGGCAAGAATGGGGCATGACCCAGGAGTGATGCCATTCATAGCTATCATCTCCATTTACCGAATGGATTTGCCAGTTGTTCCATACAACTGGCTTTTTTTTGAATGTTCGGGTGCATTTTTTTATAGAATAAAATCCATATAATTATCGGCGTGAACGATTGTATATTCGCTTTTAGGATAGGTGTTAAAAAAACTTTTTGGCGGTTTTGCTGATGATGGTTTCCATTTCATCTCGTACGCGGACAACCGCGCCTCTCGTTCTTCAATCAAATCTATCTCTTGCTGCTCATATGTGCGCCAAAAATATGTATTACCATATATCTCATGATATGAACGATATTTCATGCGCTCTGCTATGATAAAGTTTTCCCATAATTTTCCAACATCATCGCGCAGAGAAAGTGGATTGAACTGATTGACAAACGCATTACGAATACCCGTATCATAAAAATAATATTTTTGTTTGTTGCGGATCTCATTACGAAGGTTTCGACTAAACGCACCCAGGCGAAAAATAACAAATGTTTTCTCAAGAAGATCAAGATATCGTTCAACCGTTTTTACATTAATGCCAAGCTGTGTTGCAAGTTCGTGATGAGAAACCTCACTGCCTATCTGGAATGCAAGAAGCTTCACGAGGTCAAGTACCGCCCTCGAGAGGCGAATATTTTCTAATGTAAAAATATCCTTAAGTAAGGAAGAGGAAACGAGTTCCTGTAGGGCACGTATTTTTTCTTGCGATGTCGACTGCGTGATAATCTCGGGATAAGACCCGAAAATCAAAAAATCCTCGACATGCTGTTTGAGCTCAAAGAGAGTGTGTACCGACAATAATTCCTCTTGGCTCATCGGAAATAACGTTAATGTCCTTTTTCTTCCTGTCAGTGGCTCTCCTGTCTTTTGTGCAAGGTCAAATGAAGAAGATCCTGTTGCAATAATTTTAAGATTGGGCTTTTGGTCAACCAAAATTTTAAGTCCCACGCCGATATTCGGGATTTGTTGCGCTTCATCGAGTGCGAGCAAATCATACCCAGCAGCATACTCAAAAATTCGCCTAAAATCATTTGACCCTAAAATCTGTTGGGTAATAATATTGTCGCCCGAATCGAGTTTATATGAAACTTTTGTTTCTTCTAAAAAAGATTTTAGAAGTGTTGTTTTGCCAACCCGCCGCGGGCCGTAGATGATAAGCACTTTCCCGGGAGTAATATATTCATCGAGGTTTTGATAATAACGCTTAATCAGCATAGATATATTTCTTTTATTTAACATAATATTAGTATAACAAGTACCAATAATATGTCAAATATCTATACTTAAAAATGGCCGTCATCCTATCCTGAGCTTTTCTGTTGCTTTTCATTTCGCTGTGTTATAAGAAAGTTTCACCTCTTCAGCCATCACCGCAGTTCCAACATCCTCCACTACGCCACCCCATGAAAACATCTCCCTCGCGGGAGGTGTTTTTGTTATATCTAAGAAATTTTTTTTCTTGGCAATGTCCTCCACACTAAGGGAGCGAAATTTGACAGAAATGAGCCTGAAGAAAGATACTACTGATATTTTTCTACTGAGTCAATTCAAGAAATCGCTGAAAGGGGAATCATGGTGTGCTCTCGGTCGATCGGCTGGTACCTCGATCCGGGCGTAATAACCGCACCCGGGCCGATCTTTGGAATTTTATTTCGAAAGTACCTCATGGTGGCGCAATCAGAAGGCACGACCCGAGCCGCTATTTTTATCTCCAATGGATACAGTATGCGCTCGCGCTCTATAAGCACGTCCACCTCATGCCCCTCCTTATCGCGTAGGTAATACAGCGGCGGCTCCTCCCCGCGAAAAAGATAGCTTTTGATTATTTCACCGACAATCAGTGTCTCAAAGAATGCTCCCGCCATAGCCCCACTTCCAAGCACCTCGGCTGTCTTCCAATTGGTAAGGTATGCGGCAAGCCCTGTGTCGAGAAAATAAATCTTCGGGGATTTGATGAGACGTTTTGATATATTGGAAAAATAGGGTCGAAGCAAATAGATATGGCGGGTGTTTTCTAAAATCGACAACCATTCCCGGGCTGCGTGCACGGAAATTCCCGTATCGCGCGCAAGTTCGGAAACACTAAGAATAGATCCTGTTCGCGCGGCGCACAGACGAAGAAATGTATGGAACTCGGATATTTTTGTCACATGAAAAATATCCCGAAGATCTCTGTCGATGTACGTCTGAATATACGAATTATAATAGGTAGTGCGATCAAGCCGTTCGTTGAGCCACACCGCGGGAAACGAACCGCGAAGAATCAATGAGTATATATCATGGATAGTGAACGAATCATCTTGAATGGGATGATATGCTCTTTTTGGAAAAAATGGGTGCCGCAATCGTTTTTCTCGGTGTGCCTCCGCTCGAGAAAAACCAAGCAACGTCAATATACCAACGCGTCCGGCAAGAGATTCTTGCATATGCCTCATAAGGCCGAACTGCTGTGACCCGGTGAGCCAATACTGTCCTGTTTTGCTACTGCGATCAACTCGGAGCTTAATGGAGGAAAACAGCGCAGGGGCGTACTGTACTTCGTCGATTAAAAGCGGCGCGGGATATGTTTGCAGAAAAAGTTCGGGGTCCTTTTGGGCAAGTTCCCTCTGCGCTAGGTCATCAAGCGTCACATACGTCATCTTACGTGAACGCGCAAGGTGAAGCAGCATGGTCGACTTGCCCACCTGCCGCGGACCGCCAAGATACAACACCTTAAATGTTCGATGTACCTTACGGACGTTTTCTTCAAGATAGCGCGGAATATACATATATGACTATATTAATCCAGCAGATTAAATCAGTCAAGTTTTTACAGCTCCTTGTCAACGGACAGTAGAATTGTCACATTGCTTTGTTTGAGGGACGAAATGGCGGCTGACTCCAGTTATTCCGATTTATTCCGATTAAGATATTCAAACAAATTTTTTTGGATCAAGCGCATTAAAATAATAACGCGATGATGCATTCTTGTATTTACTCACAAACCCATTAGCCAGTAACGCCTCTAAAATAACATATAATGTCGTTCCATGTATGGAGGTTCTTTTTGCTATGTCATGTGCTTGAGCTGGGCCCATTTCAAGCAATGTAATATATACTTCGGCCTCCTTTGCAGAAAATTGAAACTTCTCAAGGAGTTCCATCAAATTTTGTTGTGGAACATTTTTCGACATAACGATAATTTGAGACCGTAGCAAAATATCAGTACTGTTGGCGTACTCGAAGAACTCGGAAACGGAAAAATCAGCAATTCTGTGTCCTCGATCATGCGACAAAAGCTTTCATGTAGCGCTTCACTTCTTGTTTTAATCCCGTCATCAATTGCCTTTCCGTCAATGGTGAACGAAGAAATTCAACCTTTCTATCACTGATATCGCCAAGATACACCAGTTGTTCGAGAAAGAGCCGATCATTAAAATCGCGGATAGGGGTAATATCGAAACGTCGTTTTGACACCGGAAATAAATAAATCATACTGTTCTTTTATTTTAAAACTGGGTTTGATCCGTTCGCGGGGGAATACTTTTTTCACTTTTGCATGAAGGTTTGGATCGAGAGCATGTTCCGTAAAAAGATCAAAATCATAGGAAACACGGTGCCCGATCTGGAGCGCCAAAGCAGTGCCGCCGACTAAATGATAGCCCTGAAAATTCGCGAGGCGCGGAAACAATCGTTTAGCTTCTCCGGTGAGGCACTCGTCGTGCATGAGGCATTGAAGTTACATCGAAAACTGTTTTTGAAAGCTCAACCAAACTGGGACGAAGAGCGGTTTCGGGAGTTCGCGAAAGCAATCCTTTAATTTTTCGTGTCCCATACTGCCGCATCATCCATTTCCATTGAGAAAGATCGCCGTAGGACAAAATTTGTTTGATAATGAGAGATGCATCTTCATCCTTATTGAGATCTCCGAAAGGATATGACCAAAACATGTGTTGGAACGACGCCGGTAAGCGCTGATTTTTTGCTGCATTTTTCGATTTTTTCAGCTTTTTCATGATCATAGTATACCATATTCGACTCATTTTTTCAAAGCAAATATTCCCTTCACGTCTCCAGACACCCGTGATGGCGCAGCAGGAAGCAACATTCAAGGTTATTCCCATATGGTTCAGGACAAGTACTTCCCTATTATACGATTCATGCTATCCTGTGCTGACTGGTAGGGCTCATGCAACGAAAGGGGGACGCATGGCAAATCAGTTTGAAAGCGCGCTACGGTTAGCGCGAGCAAAGGTCAAGGATGACCACCCCGGAAAACTCCGGCTCCTCGCGAAGTGCGAGGGGCTGCTGTCAGAGTACGACTCTGACGACGCGTATCACAGAGGACTTGACAAAGCCCTCGCGAGAGGGGATTTCCCCTCGGCCGGCCTATACTTCTCGAAAATTCAACAACAATCCTGACCAACCAGCTCCTGCATCCGGCGTGACGCCCTACACGCCGGATCTACTTTTCACCAATCTCAATTTATCACTCCGCCGCAAGTCTCTTTCCATTCGTCGTAATATGCCATCAATTCTTTCATGGCTTCCTGAATAGGAGGAAGCGCATATTCATCAATCGCTCGGATCGGCATGATGCCCGCGCCAGTGCTTGTCAAAAAAGCGCCGTCGCACGACACGATATCAGATAGAGTCATACACCTCTCCTCGTAAGAAAAATGATGCTTTTCTAACAGCAACCGCACGGTTTTCCTCGTCACGCCTTCGAGTATGCGATCTGTCGGCGGCGAGATTACTGTCCTGCCGTGCATCATAAACAAATTACTGCGAGTGCCTTCAATTCAAGCAAAAGAAGATAATCCATCGGCTGGCGCGGCATGAACGGCTGTCCGAAAAATCGGGAAAAGGTTGTCACCGGTTGCGTGATGCCTGTTTCCGTACCGGC
>JACPHV010000013.1 GCA_016188385.1 Candidatus Uhrbacteria bacterium
ACCGATAAACGAAAGAGTAAAGATAATCAAGGATAAAATCGCCTGCCCCCTCACCCACAGCCCTATTTTCTTTTGTATTTTGGAAAGAAGCTTTTCCGCGTACGGCTGGTACCGCACAGGCGTGACATAGCGCAACGCGCGCTTCATCATGGATTCTTCCACGATCATGTAAAACGTCACAACAAATACCAGGAAAAACGCCACGAATCCCTTAATGACATCGAAAATCTTGAGAAAAATGCCGCTCGCGACATCCAATAGACTTGATTGGATAGACACAAACACCCGTTTGAGCTGGTCAAGGATATTGATGTCGGGCTGATAACCCTGAAGCGTTCTTACAAATCGGTCGGAGTATGTTGGGAAGGTCTGCGCCAATTCGTTGAATTGTTCGACAAGCGGCGGGATAAGAAGTACAATGGCAAGCGTGACAACCGAGATAATCGAGATATAAATAAGCAAAATTCCGGCTGCCCGAGGAACGCGGCGCTGTTCCATACTATGGACCCAGGGGCTTAACGCGGAAGCTAATAACAACGAAACGAAAAGGATTGCCAGTATATCCCGTACATAATAAAAAAACGCGAAAATACCGATAATAACGATCACCTTGAGGAAGGTAAGCGTTGATATGGTAATACTTACGTCGGAACTTGATTGTTTAGGGTCGGTTGTAAGGGGCATAGGAAGCATATCCCCCACTTGATGCGGGATGGGATTGATAAGATGGCAATGAGAAACGGTTTTCGCCTCTTTCTATTATTATACCACAAAATCCAATAAAATGGAATATATCGCTAAAAATAAGGCCGCGTTCCACGAATACGCTATTCTGGAAAACTATGAAGCGGGAATCGTGCTCACTGGCGCGGAAGTAAAATCAGTACGCCGCGGTACGGTTGCGCTCAAAGGATCATTCGCCATACTGTCCGGGGGAGAAATTTTTCTCCATACCATGCATATTGCCCATTACCCCCCGGCAGGACCCGATGTCTCCTATAATCCGACCCGCACAAGAAAGCTCCTTCTGACCGGAAAAGAAATACGAGGACTGATAGGAAAATTAAAGACTCCGGGCTTGACACTTGTGCCATTAGGAGTCTATACTAAGGCACACAAGATCAAGGTTCATCTTGGGCTTGGTCGAGGAAAACGCCAGTACGAAAAGCGCGAGATCATTAAAAAGAAATCGACAGACAGGGAAATCAGACAAGCATTAAAACGATTTCGATAGCGCGCGCATGAGTAAGCCCTAAGGGGATGCCGGGCTTCGATAGGGAGAGACGCTTGAAAGATGCACGTCGAGCTTGCGCAGCTCGTAAAAACGCGCAAACCATACAAATGCCAACACATTTGTCAGCAAAGTGAAGCAGATGGCTCGCGCCTTTGCATTCAACTTTGCGCCAGCAGTTGCCTAAAAGCGCATACTGCCGTCCGCTTTGGAGTTTCCTTGCACTCCGAAGGCCGGATGCCATACTCGCAGGATCGGAGGCTTTTCGCCCGCACAGAGTCTCTTAAACCAATTGCGGGCTCGGGCATATGACACGCGCTGTCGGTCTCGTACCTGTATGCTCTAAATCACACTGACCGAAGAAACGTGTGGCAGCTTGCAAGAATACCTTCTTACACGCGGGTTCAACTCCCGCCATCTCCACCATTCGAACATAATGAGAAAAAATTATCGCAAATCTCGGCCGGAGCCGATAAAAAAACATTATCGTATCAATGAAGCGATTCGCGCTGAATCGGTGCGCCTGATCGATGAAGAGGGCGAGCATAAAGGCACCATGCCGTTTGCGGAAGCTCTCAAGATAGCGCGCGACTTGGAATTGGATCTCGTGGAAATCGAGCCGACAGCCGATCCCCCTGTCTGCAAGATCGTCGATGTCGGCAAACTCCGCTATCAGCAGGAAAAGGAGTTGAAAAAACAGCGCGCGAAACAGAAAAAAGTGGAAGTGAAAGGGATACGCATTTCCTTACGCATCAGCGACCATGACCGCGCCGTGCGCGTATCGCAAGCGGCAAAATTCCTTGAACAGAATGATAAGGTGAAACTGGAGATGGTCTTGCGCGGACGCGAACGGCAGCGAGGCGGCATGGCACGAGATATCATCAAGGATTTCATCAGTGAGCTGGAAGCAAAAGGATTCTCCCTTGGCACAGAAACTCCCGTCAGTATGCAGGGCGGGCGACTTAGTACGATCATCGGACTCAAAAACTAACCAAAAACCGAGAGCCTAACAGCGAGTGTATGCCAAAGCAAAAAACACACAAAGCGACAGCAAAGCGAGTCCGGGTGACGCGCAATAAAAAAGTTTTGAAACGCTACAGCGGCCAGGATCATTTTAATTCCCGCAACCCCGGCAAGATCACCCGTAAAAAACGCCGCGATACCACGCTATCCCCTGCTTTCACAAAAACGGTGAAAATACTGACAAATCAACTTTAATTTATTGATAAGGCTCAAGCCGATCAGCTCTTGTAAAAAATCATAGAGCCTAATAGCGAGTGTATGCCACGAGTCAAACGAGGTAAGCTTCATCTCAAGAAACGAACCAAACTCCTTAAAGCCGCCAAAGGCTATAAATGGGGCCGCAAAAAGACCATTAAGCTGGCGCGGCCCGCGGTACTCAAAGCCGGCGCGTACGCATATCGCGACCGCCGCAACAAAAAACGCGCGGCGCGCGCGCTTTGGCAGATACAGATCAATGCGGCAGTGCGCTTGCACGGCTTGTCATACAGCACATTCATCAAAGCGCTCAAAGACGCGCACTGCGAACTTGACCGCAAGATTCTCTCCACGCTCGCCAAAAAACAACCGGCGGTGTTTGAGAGGGTGGTTAGTGCGGTAAAAGTCTAGACTCCTACAGCGGTAAAGGATCAAATTCTTTCTCCAATACCCCGAATACATCTGGGTATTTTTGTTGCAGCCAGTATAGGTAGTTTTTTTCTTCCTGTATTTTTCCGCCGATACGGAATAATCGCAGGTGTGTCCGCTGATAACCGAGATCGCGAGGATATGCCTTGACACCGCGCGTAGTGAAAAACAGCGCTTTGTCCACATGGGATGCCGGTAATACAAACCCAAGCGGCACATAAAACGAACTATCCTGATACAAAGGATATACGGCTCGCGCGCGTTCAAGCATTTCAAACATCTCGTCATACCTGCCGGCATCCCTGTATACGCGCGCGCGCAGCATGAGCGCTTCGCTGCGGCCGGGATCATTATACGCGATGCGATCTACGTATGTTTCCGCGCGGGCGTAGTCTTGATTTGCAAGCGCAAAATCTATGCCGCGCATAAGAAGATCGTATGATGTCGGATAATATCCAAGCGCCGCTTGTACAAGCCGATACGCGCGCTGATTATATCCCGGCTCCAACAGCGCCGCTTCGCGGTAGAGCTCCGTAAGCGCGAGCAGTAATCGCATATCACGCGGTATGGAACGATTTGCTTGTTCCGTTTCGTTGATCGCGCCGCTCAATAAAAACAGTTTTAGTTGCTGGTCTTGTGTTGCTGGTATCGCGCGCAGCACGGCGGCAGCGAATCGCATCCGATCGTACTGTGCATAAGGAGAAAACCTCTGTATCGCGTATTGAAAACGACCTGCTCCCTGCGCGGGATTGTACACAAGTATCTTTTCAGCATCGGAGATGATGCGCGATGCCCGATAAGCGGCAACACTTGCCGCGATTGAAATTATCGAAGCAATCGAAAAAGCAAGCGCTACTAAAACATAACTCATGCACGGCACTGACACGGACGGAAGCCGAATACGCATATCGCGGCTCATCGCGAGTACAAACGCGACAAGAAGCATTAAAAAGCTGTAGGCAAGCGGCGTATCAAAAAGCGCTCCGTTCTGCATATGATAAGCGGCGATGCCGATACCGACAGCCGCAATGCTCATACGGTCGGATAGATCGGATGACCGTCTCCACAGAACCGAAAGTGAATACAGTACCGCAATCCATGCCGCGCTCAATCCCAAAAAGCCGATTATGCCGGTTGTGGCGAGTGTTTCAACAAACTGGTTGTGTGCATGATCATATCGTTTTTTTTCAATCGCAAACCGCTCCGCTACCTTCATGAAAGCGCCGTCGCTGTTTTTTTGCCCTGTATACCGCTCCCCATACAAAGCCGACGGGATAAACGTATAAAACACTGAATCAAAGTTCTCCATCCCCCACCCGAAAAAAGGGCGAGAGAAAAACCCATCCATCCCGACCCGCGCGGCCGTGATACGTTGCGGGTCAATCAATGAGGTAAAAGGACGCAAGACCACGGAAAACGGCGAGCGCGCGTCTTGAGGCCGTGAAGCCGCGCCGTACAAAAACAATCCCGCAAAAAACAAAAAAACGACGCTCCCAGCCATCACGATACTCAACATCTTATTCCTCGCTTGAGACGCGAATACCGCACCGTACCCGAGTACCGCGACAACTGATGTGACGACGAGCGCCCTGCTGCCGGTAAGCAGCATCCCGACTCCAAAGAGGCCAAACGTGAAGGCGAGCAAGAGACGAAGCAAGAGCTGCTTCGCTTGCGCCGCGAGTACAGCGCCAATGCTCGCGGCGACAAGCATATACGCGCCGAAAAACAACGGATTTCCGATTGTGCCAACAATACGCGATCCAAATTCACGAGTCGTAAATACGAACGGGAGCTGCAAAAATTGCAGTAGGCCATACAGCACCGCCACTGCCGCGATGATCAACGCCCCGCACAAAAGGAATCCCCATTCCCGCCGTGTCCGAAAACAAGACGCGAGAAGTATGCTCCACATCCAAAAATGAAACAGACTCATCATTCCCATCATCCGATCAGGAGTTGAAAAAAATGATTGGGCGGGATTGACGCTCAAAGGAAGATGTATGAGCAAGGCAATGGCGTACAAAACAAATCCCGCGACGATCGGGTGGAAGAGATTGGGACGGTACGAGGCGTTACGGAGAGCAAGCACGCTCCAAGCAAGCACGCTTACGTCCACAAGAATCTGAAACGCAAGTACCCGCGGAAAAATAAATGTCTCGTACACCGCCGCGTCAAGAAAAAACGGAAGAGCAAGGATTCCTCCGGTAGCGGCAATGATAATGCCTCGCAGAGCATGTTCAACAATGCCTCTACGTTCACACAAATCAGTTGTTGTGGATTTCTTTTGCATCTTTGAAAAGAGAAGGAATGATGGTAGTAAGCGCGGCATAGGTTTCGCCCAGCAGTGCAGACGGCGCGTATTCCTTCATCACCGCATCATACGCCGCTGCCCCGATCCGTACTCGTTCCTCTTTGCTCTCGATAAGCGTACGCAATTTTTCTGTCCATTCGTAATCATTGGATGCGAGAAATCCATTCACACCGTCATGGATCGCATCTCGGTAGCTTGCGATCGGCGAGGCGACAGTCGGTACTCGCACGAGAGCTGCTTCTATAAATTTTACTTCGCTCTTCGCATTCGTAAATGGACTATCAAGACAAAACGGCGCGATTAAAATATCGCATTCGCAGAGAACATCTTGTATGCGCCGCCACGGCACGAATGGAATATACCTGACGCGGGATTCATATGGCCGCAACGATGCATCGCGCGCGAGGTGGCCGATGATGCGCAGCTCCAAAAATGGGTATGCGGCAAGCAGTGAAACAAGCGCGGGGATCGCAACGGCAACATCCCGCTCATGCGTCATTGTGCCGCTTGCGTATCCAATGATAACGCGAGTGCCGGCAGATGAATCACGCGGTATACGCCGCTTCTCCACTGCCTTGCGGGAACGGCGCATTTGTTCTGTCCCGATTCCATTATGGATAAGAAGAGGTGTTTTTCCGTATGCGTCTACGGCTTTTGCAAGCGAGGGCGTGGACGCGAGAAAATAATCGCATTGCCGGAACACTGCAAACCGCTTGCGTGCCGCTTCTGCGGCATATTGATAATCACGGTGGCTGCCGGTGGTCGGCAACGGGAAATATGACGCGTATTCCGGCAGGAATACCAGATCATCACTGCTATACACTAAAGGGATGCCTCTGCGCCGCGCTACCGCAAGAAACGACTCCATTGAGCGGTTCGTTTGCGTGCGAAATAATACAATACACCGCACATGCGGCACTATTTTTTTATACTGTTTCGTTTCCCACTCACCGATTACCGCGCTGGAAATTCCCCCCATAGAAAGGTATTCAACAATATGCCGCACGCGATACTGCACGCACAAATCCGTAAGGGAAAATGATACGAAGAGAACGGCGGGGTATTTGCGCGAAAAAAAACGTGACTTGCGGAAGAGAAAAAATCGTGTGCCAGCGCGCGTGAATCGCTTTACCGCGTACGCGCCGGCGATGCGGATCGCATGGAACAGGCCGTACCGTTTCACAAACGCGCCAAAAGTCTTAATCGCCGAAGGCATCCATGAATGTACGGGATTACATGCATCATGATCATAAGGGTCGTATAAGTCTTCTGGTTTCCATTTCGATAAAAAATACTGGATATCGGAATCCAGC
>JACPHV010000014.1 GCA_016188385.1 Candidatus Uhrbacteria bacterium
CCGACTCAACCGCGGCAAAGCGGGAAGAAGCAAAAGCACCAGCGGCAATGGAATTAGATAGGTATCCTTTTTATCTCCTTCGTAATCAACTACAACGCGAGCCGCCCGTTTGGTGGCAAAAATCGCATCCAACTGTTTTCCGACCTCCGGTGAAATAACTCCGTCGTTATATGCTTTTGTCATTTCAAAAACTTTTTCGCGGGTATCAGTGCCGGAAAACTCCTGTGCGAGTTTTGCAAGCGTGCGCACTTCGGCAAACGAAAATTGCCGCTCGGCGGCTCGCGCTTCTTGCGCGGCTTTTCCTAATGTACTTGTGTCAACTCCCTGCCGTTCAAGCGCCTTTTTCGTTGCGCCGAGCGCTTGAATACCACGCACGCGGGCAAGATCAATATTTTCCTGATCAATTTCCCCATGT
This sequence comes from Candidatus Uhrbacteria bacterium, assembly GCA_016188385.1. Classification (GTDB taxonomy): domain Bacteria; phylum Patescibacteriota; class Patescibacteriia; order JACQRZ01; family JACQRZ01; genus JACQSB01. The sequence continues at coordinate 416 of JACPHV010000014.1, forward strand.
TCCAGTGTCCCCGTTCCCTTTTGCGCGGGCCCTTCCGGTGAAGCAAAACCAAATCCGACAAAACGGATGATCTCTATGGAATCTCCCGGTTTTGCTTGCGCTTCCTCAAGGTGATGCTGTTGCCGATAGACAGTTTTTGACATATCCAGACCGTGCAATGTACCCGCAAAATCCTGTTTGAGTTGCTGTCCAATATAGGATACGATTTTTTCTTGATCACTTCGTCGCTGCGGCTCACCTGATTTAGGGTCGGGTGCGAAGAGCCGCGCGTATTCATACGGCATTTCCGTACTGCTCCGCTGTGGAATCCGTTGGGTCCATGGCACTTCAAGCTGCACCGGAGCGAGAATTGACCATGCGTTAAAATTAACCTCTCCGCCGGGCTGCTTCTCAAAAAACGTGGGCGTGATGCGTACTCCCTCGGGAGCAAAACGCACTGCGGCAGAACCGGATGACGTATCCAATATCAAAGGAGAGTCCTTGACCCAGCCTTTCGCGACTTCTACCGCTGACGGCCGTTGACTCAATTGTGCTTCCGCGGCTTTTGCGCTCGGCGGCATGTCTGCGGCTTCTGCCGACTTTGCCATGCCTGTTGCAACCAAAAGCATTGGCAATAGTTTTTTTGTGTTCTCATATAGATCCTTTACGGACAATCCACCTGCTCCTCGCGCTTCATGCGTGATTCCCCGCTCCGGTGTTCGTGCTCTTTGCATAGGTTGTATACTATTATTGTTCAATCTATATAGTATACCATATTTCCTATAAATAGTCCAGAAGCGCGTCGTAGTTAAACACGTTGAAATAACGGTAAAAAAACGATACCCAGACCGCGAAATTGTTGGTGACTATCAGGATACCCAAAAAAAGGAGAAAGAAACCGCCGATAGTGGAAACCCAAGGCAAAAATCGCTGCAATTTGGCAAGGTGGCGGGTTGCCGATCCGATGCCAAGCGCAATAAACAGAAACGGAATACCCAATCCGAGAGAAAAGACCGCGAGCATGAGTGCTCCTTGCCATACGGTTGCCGATGTCGCCGCCAATGTAAGGATCGCCCCAAGGATCGGGCCTACACAAGGCGTCCACCCTACGGCAAATGCGGCTCCGAAAAGAAATGCGTTCCACGGCTTGCCCGGCTTCAGCACGCGCGCGAGCGGAAAATGTTTTTCGCTCTCTAAAAAACGCAAAAACGGCATACGCAACACGCCAAGCAGATAGAGCGCGAAAAAAATCACGAGCACGCCGCTTGCCTGTTGGAGAATCGGCCGATATTTAGCAAACGCAATGCCGCCAATACCGATCAATGTTCCAAAAAAAATAAATACAACGCTGAATCCAATGACAAACAGCAATCCATTGAGAGATACTTTTTTTCGCACTGCGCGCGCTTTGTTAGGATCGGATAAATCAGCAGAAGATACGCCGCTGATAAATGCTAAATACGCGGGCACAAGCGGCAAGGTACAAGGCGCGAGAAACGTAAGCACACCTGCGATAAATGCGGAAAAGATGAATGTAGCGGATAGATCCATACGTTATTTCTTTAAGAGTTCAAGAACGCGAGAACGAGTTTCTGTCTCATCCATGGGTCCGCGCTTATGAAAGCGTATCATGCCCTCTCGATCCACAAAAAGCGTCTCGGGCATGGAAAAACCTCCTATCGCCCGATAAAATGAGTCGCTCGGATCAAGAAGAAAAAACATGCGGTCCGTAACTGCAAGCTTGTCGGTAAACTCGATCGCAACGCTTGACGGCTCTCCTCGATTGACAGCCACAAAAAGGACCCTATCGCGAAATTCATCCTGAACGCGCGCAAAATCAGGAAGCTCGTTCACGCAAAAAGGGCACCAGGCAGCCCATGTGTTGAGTACGAGATATTTTTCACCGACAAGGGAACGCAGGGAGACTGTTTGTCCTTGATAATCAATCAAAGACAGGTCTGGAATCTGCACGCTCTCCGCCTGATCAAGCGGATAAGCACTGTCTTGGCTTTGTCGTACCGCAGGCTCCTGCCGTGCATTCCATCCAAAAAAACCAAGCAGGACAGCGATCCCTCCGACGAGCCCCCCGATGATAAGGATGATTTTCATACACTTTTTGATATGTTGCTACAGTTTTATTATTGATACAAATCTGTCTGTGGCCAGGCAGCTGCCCAGGAAAACCAGTAGGAAAAAAATGGCGCGAGTCTCTTCCGTTTGCCATCGGTTTCTATCTCATACAGCGACATCTCGCCGGAAACAGCGTCATATTCCCCTTCGATCGTATGTTTCGCAAATGTGTCTTGGATCGTCCCGCGTTCACGGAGAAGCGCGACTGGATATGCTTTTGCCTGTCCGCCAAATACAAGTCCAAGCACGCTGGCTTTTTCCCCCAATCGATCATCCTTGTTCGCGACGGGAAAATATACGCCCGGTGTCGTATAATAATCCCCATACGGATCATGACCGTACGACCTGAATGCGCCTGTTTCGCGAGAAAGCACTTCGCCTCGCGGATGCGCGCGACTCCAGTCGCCAAAACGTACGACATTGGATGGAATGACAGATAGACGCGTACCGGTCATCTCGCCAACGACTGCCTCGCCGAGCACTTGCGGCCAGAGCGATTCTGTCTTGCGATCGTACATAACGAGATTGGAATTCCATAATTTCCCCGATGTGCCGAATTCCACTCGCTCCCCATTTACGAGAGGATCAAATACGATGCCGGAATAACAGAGGGGGCAGTACGTAACCAGTACGCGTTTGCCGTTGATGGTGTCATTGACTATTTCGTGAAACACCAGTATCTCAAACGGATAAAAACGATCAACGCCTTCATAAGAAAGCGCGATGCCGGCTTCGTCATCGCGAAGATTTTTTCCGCCATCAGCGGCGGGGATAAATTTTGGGCTATCAATGGGAGGAATTCCGTCGCGCGGCGGACCGCCTGCCACAATCTGCTCCAATGGCACGCTGTGCGTAACGCCATCTGTGATTGTGATAGCGCGCGTTGACACCGGAAATGGGAGGCCGTCTTTTTCTCCAATGACCGCATCGTCATTCGAAACCGGAGCTGATTCGCGATTTATCCGCGGCTCAATCACAATGCCGCTAGGCAGAACCGCATCCTGCGGCAGAAAAACTTTTTCGCGATACACAAAAAGAACTATGGCGATAAAGATGCCGCCAATTCCAAGTGCTACAAAAAAACGTGTCGACTTACTCATACGCACTCTATATGTTTCGTAAGATTAAGCGCTTTGTTAACGAACGCATCTTTTTTGCAAAACCGATAACACATAAGTTTGCCGATCCGTTCTTTTTGCACGAGCTGCGCATGCTCAAGGATTTTAAGATGCTGCGATGCCGATGGGAGCGATATAGAGCACTGTTTCGCGATCTGCGTGACACAGAGCATTTTTTGATCAAAAAAAAGCCGTATGATACGAAGCCGCGTAGGATCGCCAAGCGCTTTGAACAGTGCTACGAGTTGCGAGTCAGTATAGTTCATCGTATAAAAGCCTCGAGGGCTTCTTTTTGGGACGGCTCCAGATGGATCACGGGGCGCTGCGCATGCACGGCTGTAATCGCTTGTTCCACGCTCATTCCCTGTCGGATCAAATATGCCGACACTAATGTCGGCGCGCGGCCGTGTCCGTTTTTACAATGTACGTATACTTTCTTGCCGCACCGGATGATGCTTGCAAGCAGGCCTACGCCCATCTCAAGCTGATCGCGCGTCGGCGGCGTATGATCTTTCACCGGGATCCACGCATAGAGCTCCACGCCGAACGGCGCGTCAAGTTTTTCTTCTTCCAAAGAAATATCGACCGTCACTCCTTGCGCGAGCAGTGTTTCGTCAAAATGCGATTGGCAGCACTGGTTCGTGCCGATGATGATCTGATCCGTGATGCTGTTGTATTCAAATGGAGTCTCCCCTTCTTCGTGCGCGCGCATATCAATACAAAACGATAGAGAATAATTCGACAAGAAATCCGATGATAATAAGCGAGACGCCGAAACGGCCCACATGCTGTTCAAAGGTCATCTCACGCTCCACAGCCGCGTCGATTTTTTCCTCCTTCAGGACGCGGCGATGGACGCGCAGGACAGTCAAACCGACAATCACCGCTCCGGCTGTCTGCAGGCCAAGGCCGATGATATGAATCGTTGTAGTATTAAACATTTGCGAAATCGTTTAAGTAGTATACAGCATTGCTACGCTTGCGGCTGTGGATAACACATGCTACCGTTTTTATCATTATGAAACACATTGCCGTCGTAAATCCATTAGAGCGGGAACGGCGCGAACTCGGCCGGATCGCCAAGCACTGCGGCGCAGAGGTATCATTCCTTGGGCCAGACGCAAGCTATGACTTTGAGTCTTTGGATATACATCAGCTCATCAAAGACGCGCTTGCGTGGTGCCGCGAAAACAAGCCCGACGGCATCCTTTCGAGCGGAGATTATCCAGGGTCTATTATAGCACACATCATCGCTCGTGAATGTGGATTGCCGCATGTGGATCCCGCGCTCATCCTGGCATGCCAGCATAAGTACAATTCGCGGAATCTACAACAAAACGTAGTACCGGACGCAACGCCGCGCTACTTTCTTATTGATCCGTACGCTATAGATTATTCGCGTCTGCCCTACCCTTTCTTTGTCAAGCCGGTAAAATCTTGCTTCTCCATTTTGAGCCGGAACATACCTACGGCAATAGAGCTTGATGCCGTAATCAAACAATCATATCGACACTTCGACACCCAGCTTCGTCCCTTCAATAAACTTCTTTCAGCATATTCGGATTTTCCTCTGTCTGCAAACTATTTGATCGGGGAAGAACTGCTCGAAGGGCACCAAGTGACTGTCGAAGGATATATGCACGAAGGGGCATGGACAATCATAGGAGTTGTTGATTCCATTATGTTTCCGGGTACGCATTCATTCAAGCGATTTGAATTTCCATCAGTCCTTTCCGAACAGGTGTGTACGCGCATGGCGGCAATCGCAGAGAAACTCCTCAAGGGAATCGGATATCACAATGCAATGGTCAATATCGAAATGATGTATAATCCTGCGTCCGATGATATAAAAATCATCGAAATAAATACGCGCATGTCATCGCAATTCGCTGACCTCTTTGAGAAGGTCCATGGCATCAATACGTATGAGATGCTCATAAACCTTTGCTGCGGCGTCAAACCGCGCTGGCAGCCATACAGCGGAAACTACCGTGCCGCCGCGAGCTGCGTACTCCGCACGTTTGAAGATCAAACCATCCGCGAAATTCCCTCGCCATCCGATATCGAACGCGTATATGTCCTTGAGCCTGACATACGAATCGAATTATTCGGATCAGTCGGTCATACCCTGTCTGAAGAAAGGCAAGACGGAATGAGCTACCGATATGGGCTCATCAATATCGGCGCCCAATCGCATACGGAACTCATGGAAAAATTCAAACGCTACAAACACCTTCTCCCCTTCTCGTTTGAACCTGCCCTACACTCCGCACCCGCCTCCTGAATTCTTTGATTGCACGGGCTGCTCTTCGGAAAGGATTCTGCGATAGCCTGCAGAACTGGAAAATCCTTCGCCCAATATCTCTTTTGGTTCTGCGGATGCCCATGGGATTCCTCTCTTTTCAAGATAGTTCGCGATAGTCAAGTACGTATCAGGAAACCAGTACGCGTTTACCTGAAGCGCGATCGTATACATCTGCTCCTCACTTATGCCCTGTGAGGCCATCAACTCAAGAAGACCGAGCATCGCCATGCCGTGGTTACAATCCGGAAAATGTACGGAATTGCCGCAACAGGGACGGTAGATCCCTTTTGATACCCGTTCAACAAGCTCTTGCTGTTCCGGGGTCAGTGAAAAAAATTGATGCTTGGAATAATGATCCATGGCATCGCCTTTTGCTACGGTCCATCCGCCCGTCGAGGCAAATCCTCCCGCGCCGCCGTATTCCGGATTCTGCATGGGTCCATTTTCCAAAATACTGTTTTTTGATCCAAGACCCAACGCCCAAAGGATATTCAATAATACGGAAGAATTTTCCGTTGTCATCGTGATTGATCCAACCTCATCTTGATAAAGCAGATCGGACATATCCTGCGAGATACCTCCACGATCCGCGTACAAAGCGAGAAATTTTTGCTCATCGATGACACCTGTCTCTAGCAACTGCTTGCCGAGATTGCCCCACTTCACGGGAATTGTCATTCCCGAAGACGGTATCACGCGTTCTGAAAGATCATTGAAAGACTGCGAAGCGGCGTTTGCCGATTGCCCCTCGCCCTGTTGTGCTCCAACGATCTCCGAGACAACTCCGCGCGGCCGCACGGATACCGATACATCGAAAAAGAATGACATGATATTTGCCGCCAGCACAAGACCGGCGAGCGCAACAATGGCGTTTTTCCATTGACGTTTCACGATTGCCGAAAAAGACAACTTCCGGGAATTATCGATGTTCAACTCTTTGCATTCTATATGACACGGATACGAAACCGGTTGTTTAGATCCCATATGAACAAATGATTATGAGCAACAATTTTTAAGCTTTTCTTGTATGTGTTTTTGCGCTTCGCTTTCAGGCGGCTGCAGCTGGCGCGAACGGAAAAAATAGGGAAGCGAACAGACAACAAGCGCTCCGCCGATAGCGGCATACACGAACGATTCGCGCACAATGCCGTAGACGAGCCCAAAGCCGGCTGTCATAAACCATACTTTCCACGCAAGCGGCGAACGCGCGGCGGCAAGATATCTCTCCGCCTGATATGCGATACCGACTACGCTGCCTCCCATCAAAATACCGATCAACACCGGGTCCACAGGCAATCCTGCCGCGCGCGCCGCAAGCAAGGAAAGCCATGTCCCGCTCACTCCGACGCAGATCGGGCAAATTCTTTTTCCGAATATGCTGTTCAGCCTCCAGACAATAGCGGTGATGAGCAAGATAGAGAGAAACGATGGCAGCACGGAGTACACAGAGAGCGGGCTCATAGGAACAAAATTAAGATTCCAAGAGCGACCATAGCGATACCGGTCCATAGACGCATAGATCGGACATTTTTCTTTTCCCAATGATCCACTTTGTCAAGCACTGCCCGATCGCTCGCCAGAAGCAAGATCAACGCGAGAGGCGAAATAAACAGAATATTGTAGTACGCCAAATAGGCAAACCCGCTCAAGACTGTCGTTTTGTCATGAAGCAAACCCACAGCAGTGAGATACGGCCCTCCGGTACAGGGAAATTCACATAATCCAACGAGCGCGCCGAGAGCAAACGCGGTCGGCAAAGACGCTTTTTCAATGTAGCGGGACATCGCGGCATGCGCGGATGCCGGCAGCTGGATGCGAATCGGAATTCGAGGCAACAAGACATTCATGATATTCACGCCGCCCAACAAAAGAAGGAGTACTGAACCCACCTTCCCCATGAAATGCGGCGTATTGAATATGTGGAGAGCCTGCAGCAACCCGATGCCGATCAGAAAATATACCGCGAAAAGACCGGCAATATAAGCGCCGCCGATCGAAAGAATCGATCGCCGCAACCGTCCGATGCTAACGAGAAACGCGATAGTCAGAAGGAGGATCGAGAACGCGCATGGATTAACGCTGTCAAGCAATGCGGCAACAGTGATCAGGGGGAAAAGCCAAGCGCCTTGATCACTGATATTCCATAGGAACTGCGTGCCGAATTCACCGATCCGAAACGCGGCAATAAAAACAGCCAGCGCGATACCTGTGATGAACAAGATAATGAATCGATTCTTTTTTATGTTCATATGCTAAGGGCTTACGAGCGCGTCAAAACTGATTTCGGAAGGAGCGCGGCTTGCCGAATGTTCCAGAGTTACCACTCGCGATATCCTGCCGATCCCTGAAGGTCCATGAGCTGCAGGATCAAATGTGATCTCGACTTGCGCGCTTTCACCGGGCTTTATCTCCTCGCGAAACGAGGCGATAAAGCCATGACCCGGCATGCCAAACGGACCGATGCGCTTCTCTCCCGCTATAATCGAAGCTTTTGTGCACATACATGATGTGTATAATTTTTGCAGAGAGATCGTTTCGCTGCCGGAATTCGACACGCGCACTGTTTTCGTCACAGGTCCGGCGGCCATTGATATATTCCCGAAGGAAAACGACTTTTCTTCAAAAGTCAAAACGCCGAGCGTGCCGGATTGTTCCTGTGAGGATGATGCCGCGCTACCTTTTTCTTTTTGGCTGGAGGAACTTTGAGCAACCCAAAACACAAGTGCCGCCCCGATCAAAAACCCTATGGCATACAGTGCGATTCGAGATTTGCCATCATGTCGGCTGCCTGATGCGGCCTGATTGTTATGGCAATGGGATTTCATAATAATGGATGGATAATAATAAAACCCGTGCGGGTAACACGGGTGCATATCAGCAATGCCGCTTTTTGCGGCTGTAAGCAAAGTTATACCATGCCTGCCATGCACCCAATGAGGCGCGCGGCTTTTTGCTTATGCCTGTTTATTACGATCCAATATAAAAAACGCGCTCGTTCAAAAAAAATGAGCGAGTGCAATAACCATATGCGTAAAAGAAATAATCCGCGCGAGATTCGGAGATGCCTGATGAGGCGCGCACTCACGAATGCGAATACAAGAAGGATGGCGAGAGTAAAAATTTCCGATACAAAAATTGAAAGAAACACTTTAAGCCCTCCAAAATAGTGCGCCAGTACCAATGGCGCACTTTCCCTGTCGGGACACGTAATGCCGCTCACCAAAGTAATCGGGCATGTATGGTGCATACCCGCGTGGGCAGGATTAAGAAAAAGAAAACCAAGCATCAAAGATATGAAGATTTGGAATGCCGCGATGCCGTTGGTTGATATTCTCATATTTTTTCTATTGTATGCCAACATACTATAGATGTCAATTATGTTCGTGGACTTGAGCATTATGGTTCATGGGCTCAAACATAGTCTTGACGCACAAAGGGATTATGAATACAGTGAACATATGCTTAACGAACTATTTTCTCAAACATTTTTTGGCATACCGCTTGCCAATTACGCGCAAGCGGGTGGGGTATTCCTTGCCATCTTAGTTGCGTATGCCGGTATCCGCGCGTTTGCTCTGTATAGGATAAAACGGTTTGCCGCAAAGACCCCTACTCATGTTGACGACGGAATCGTTGAAGCTGTCCAGTCACTTAAAGGAGCGGCTGTCCTTGTGGCGGCAGCGAGCGTGGTGGCTTATCTCTACGGACCGGAAGGCATCACCCGCACGGCAGCGTACTCCGTACTCGTCAGCGTAGTGACGATCCAGGCTGTAATCACATCAAACGTCATCATCCGCGCTCTCATCGGATATCGAGCAAAAAAAGAATCTGGCGAGACTCGCACTCTTTTGGGAATTGCCGGCAAAGCAGTCCAGATCGGCATTTGGGCGATCGGCGCTCTCATGGTGCTTTCCAATCTCGGCATCAATGTCTCGTCGCTCATTGCAGGTCTTGGGATCGGCGGCATTGCGATAGCTCTTGCAGTGCAAAATATTCTCGGCGATCTGTTCAGTTCATTTGCCATCTATTTTGATAAACCGTTCGCGGTCGGTGATTTTATTGTCGCCGGAGACAAGATGGGCACCGTTGAACGCATCGGTCTTAAAACCACGCGGATCCGCGCTCTGCAAGGTGAAGAGATCGTCATCGCCAATCAAGATTTGCTCAAAGCGCAAATCCGCAATTTCAAAAAAATGCGGGAACGGCGCGTGCTCTTCACATTTGGCATTGCGTACGAAACACCGACCAAGACTGTTGAGCGCGTATCCGAGATCGTCAAAGAAATCCTTTCCGCTATCGACGACGTACGCTATGACCGCGCGCATTTTTCTTCCTTTGGGGATTCCTCATTGAACTTTGAAGTGGTGTACTATTTGAAAAATTCGGATTACAACCGATATATGGATGTACAACAAGAAATCAATCTGAACCTAAAAGCCGCGCTGGAAAAAGCGCGCGTGGAATTCGCCTATCCTACAAGGACCGTATATCTGCGCCAAGTTGCCTAACGTATCTGTTCTAAGGCACTGTCACAAAATAACATCCACAATTTCATCTCATCTTCACGCCATCTTTGATCAGAAAAAATCTTCAAAATATGCCTATATTCTTCAGCTTTTGTTCTGACAAATCTGGCATAAATCTGAGCGAATTTGAAGGATGTTATTTCGTGACAGCGCCTAACAAGGTGATGATATTGAGAAATAGCAAAAAAGTAATCCCCGCGGAAACGAGACAGTAAAAGCAGTAGTCTTTGATCAGTACAAACTGCACGGCGACAAGAAATAAAGAATAGAGCACGCCGATGCTGGCAGAAAAAAACATCAAAAGTATCAACAGTGGCTGCCATGCCGTCAAGATAAACGCGGCTGCCATGCCGATCACCATGCCGGCGTAGTAAAGTACGCCAAGGTATTCATTGCGGATGCCAAGCACGCTCGACCATTTGCTCTCCGTCACTTTGCTGCAGTCATGGTCAAGCGGACAAACCAATGGCTTTTTTCGCGTATGGCGAAATGCGAGATAGCCGGTGTCTGCCAATCCCAAGATCGCGAGACCCAAAAATGTCGCAACATAAATCGTCACAAACGTTTCCAGTGAAGGGTGAGAAGAGCGGCCGAAGCCGCGAGGATGACAAGATCGCGAAATACGATATCAAGCGAGGACAGATTGAATAGGATAATCAAAGATATTGTCATGATCGCGGCCGTAGCGGATCCGCGTACCGCGCGGCCGGAGAGGAGCCATAACGCCAGCGCGATTTCATAGGATGAGAAGAAAAAAAGCAGGATCTGCCCGGAGATCACCGCGCGAACTTCCATCGGAAAAAAACCGACCCAGGAGTTCGGATCGAGAAAGGAGGAAAGCGCCGCATAGAGAAATCCTACCGCGAGACCGGTGCGGAGAAAAAAAGAAACCAGATGTTCGTTGCGTACCATTGCTATATGATTATGGCTTTGGTGATGAGATGAGGATAGCATTTTTTCTGGAAAAAATCCATGCCGCCATCAACGTGGTAATTGGCACTGCGATAATTAAAGCGCTGCTGCCGACAAGAGTACGGATAATCTCTTCAGCGACTCGATCGCTGTTGAGCACGACCCAAATGGGCTGGGTGCGATAGAGTGAAAACAGAAGGAAGAGCGGCAGTGAAACAGCGGCATAGGCGAGCACCAAGGTGTTGATAAGCGATGCGATATGTTCACGTCCGATGGCGATGCCATGCCGATAAAGAGCATGGAAATCAAGCGCGGGATTTACCTGTTTTAATTCATCGACAGCTGCCGCTTGCGCTGTGGTGATATCGTCGAGCACGCCAAGCGTGCCGATCAAAATTCCGCCGAGCAGCAACCCTTGGATGTTGATGGTCTCAAGGGGGCTCAGCTGAAGCAAAACCGCCTCCTCGGTACCCGTGCCAAAAAGCCGTGCCGCGTGGACAAATAGGACGGCAATGCCAGCCGCGCATCCAAGCGTAATCATGGTGCTTGCCAACGCCACGAACGTGCGTGTTCGGATACCGTGCGCGAGCATTATCGAAAGGAACGCTATTGCGTAAGCGCCGATCAGGCTTGTCAGCAACGGATCAGCGCCTTTTATGACCTGTGGGACAATGTAGTATGTCAATATCGCCAAACTGATCCCGAGACCGAGAAGCGCGCGGATGCCATGACTACGCCCAAACAGGATCCCCAAACCCATGAACGCGATAAAAATAAGCGCGAGAGGAAATGTGCGATTGTAGTCAACGATATAATAATCAGTATCCCTTCCCTCTTCGCTAGAAGAGAGCACGACTACTTCGTCTCCGACAGCAAGAGATGCAACGGAATCCTGCGATGATACGATCGTATTTACCGCCGTCACTTCACGCCCTTTCGCGGCGCCGGAGATAATACGAAGGCGCACTTGCTGCACGATCGCGCTTAACGCAAGCGCATCGGGCTCGCTTTTCTCCAAGAGGCGCACTACCCGCGCGCGAACATATTCATCGCGTACTTCTTCCGCCGATACCGTTTGCGGAAACGCTATGAATAACGCGAGTGCAAGAGAACACACGATGACCCATTGTCTGACGTAAGGCATATCACCGGCAGTGCTTGCAATAGCCGTAAAATTCCAGCGAGTGGTGGGTAATATCGAATTGCTGTTTCTTCTTGATGCTTCTCTCATGGCGCTTAAAATCTTCCGTGACGCTGATATCTTGCTTGCGGTGGCAAGTAACGCAGATGAGGTGGTGATGGTGATTTTTCTGCGTAGCGAATTCATAATGCAGCGCATGACCGGCAATAGGAATTTCTTTGATAATCCCCTTCTCGCGCAAAGAATCAAGTTGGCGATATATGGTGGTTTTGTTTGCTGAAACGCCATCTTTTTTTAACTGTTCCAACAACTCCGGTACGGACAACGGGTGGGCGGTTTTTTCAAACAAAGCAAGGAGCGAACGCCGCACGCGTGTGAATCTTTGGATACTCGGCGCAGACTTTGCCGTATCATGTTTAATGGGCTTTTTTCTCATGCATCCACTATACTCCCTCCCCTGTGTTCTTTCAACGAACGGCAAGCAGCTATGCTCGTCCCGCGACCTCGAACACCTTCTCCCTGTTTTTCTGTCCACGAACGAGGCGCACTCGAGATGGCGCCACACCGAGTTGATCAGCGAGCGCTTTTTGAATTGCCCGATTTGCCCGATCATCGATAGCCGGCTCGCGCACGGCTATCGTAAAAGTGCCGTCATCGTGCGTGGTGACAGATGGCTTCGACGAGCGCGGCTTTGATTTCACCGTAATATGCATATGAGGTCAATGTTACGCCAAACTTTTCTCCCCTTCTCGCGCTTGCGATCCG
>JACPHV010000015.1 GCA_016188385.1 Candidatus Uhrbacteria bacterium
CGGGAGGGCTTTTCTATGCGCCGCTCATTTTCGTCTGGTCTGCTGTGTGGGGCCAGGAGCCTATTCTATCGTTCTATTTGACACCGCCAATCATTCAGATATAATTATTCTATAATAATTTTTATATACTTGTATGCATCACAGATTCTTTCAAAAAGAAGATTTTGCAAGTATTCAAGAGATTCAAGCGGGAACATCAAAGATTCTTGAGAAAGCGGAACGGAACGAGTCATTCATTCGCGTATTGAAAAATAGCAAGCCAATTGGCGTGTTGATGTCAAATGAAGCATTTGATAATCTCATTGAAGATTTATGTGCGCTTTCGAGTCCACGGTACCTTGCTCGCGTAGCTCAAGCGCGTAAAGAAAAAAAAAGGTATTCTTTGGCGGAAGTAAAAAAGAGACTCGGTTTGTAGCCACGCTATGAAGTTTTTTCTTAAATCTTCCGCATTAAAACAGCTAAAAAAATTGCCGGCGGAAGTCCAGAAACGCATTATTCGGAAGTTGGAGTTTTTTTGCGAGCAGGAAGATCCATTGGAATTTTGCGAGCCACTTGCGAGCGCCGAGCTCGGCTCCTATCGTTTTCGTATCGGTGATTATCGAGTGATTTTTGATATCATTGATACCCGTATTGACATTCTCACTATCGGCCATCGGCGTGATATCTATCGGTAATTTTATGAAACGTCGCTTGATCATAACCGTCGCGATATTACTTCTCGCAGGCATAGCTCTTGCCGCGTTTTTTATTCGGAGCGGAGGTATCGCGTCAAAAAAAGCAGAACAAGATTTTGTCGCGGCATATTCCGGCCATAAAGATTTTGAAACAATTTATCCTGTCATCAAGGAAGCGCGCGCGATCGTGATGAAAGATCCGCGCCACGATGGAGCATACCACTCGTTAGCGCAGAGCTATTACACGCTCGGCGCGTACGATCAGGCGCGCGACGCGCTTGTCCAAGCGATTGAAATCATTCCTGCCAATGACGCGTATTGGTCTTTTTTGGGCAAAACATATCAGGCAATGAAATCGTATCCCGAAGCAGCCGAGGCATATCGCCGCGCGTTGGAACTCGATCCGAACAGGACCGAGTATTACATCCGGCTTGCGTGGCTCTACTATTTTCGGTTTGAAGGGGATGAGATGCAAAAGAGCTACGATATTCTCTCGAAGGGCTTGGAGCTCTACCCGGAAGATAAGGATCTGCTGTTTGACATAACACGATATTATCTGTATGAAAACAAGATGGAGGAATTCGCGCGGTACGCGCAGAGGTATCTGAAAGTGGATCAGTCCGATCCCGCCGATTTCAAAAAAGAGCTTGAGAAATACTTGAAGTCAAATACATGACGCGGTATACTATATCTGTATGATTTACTCTCTTGCCACATCTATTTTTTCTTTCTCGGCCCTGCGCCGCTCATCACTACGTTTGAAGTGAATTAAGGATACCATAGTGCTATGCAAACCATAACCATCCCAAAGCAGCTAGTGCGTCAAGGAGAACTTGTGCTTATACCTCGCAAGGAATACGATGCGCTCCGTTTACTGCAAAAGACGCTTGAATTTAGACCGACTGCAGTCCAGCGGCGTGCGTTAGTTCGCGCTGAAATCTTTCAAAACACAAAACGCTTTCATACGATGACCTTGCAAAAAGTTTGGGATTTACAGATTGATCCATCGGTACAAAAAGTACTCACGACAATTCCTCGCAGATATGCCAAGCGAATCCTTATCGTTATTGGAACACTGCACCTCAATCCTTACTTTGGAGATATTCAAAAAATGAAAGGCACGAAACACGTTTGGCGGCGTCGTGTTGGAGAATATCGTTTATTTTATAAAATATTTCAGGAAAAACATACCATTCTTGTTTTTCATCTCGAACGTCGTAGCTCATCGACATATTAGCACCTACATCTTACCCGAATTCTTAATTTTTTTTCGCCGTGCATAAACTTTTCATTCCAATCATTGCCATAGTTGCGGTTGCTGTCGTTGCGGGCTGGTTTTCTTATTCATGGTGGCAGGAAGAGCAGCTGCTGCGAACGTACGCGGCCGAACCCGGACGGCAAGAATTTGTTGAATTCCTGCGTCGCGACAAGAGAGAGCTTAAAAAAAATCTTTCCTTTGAAGACAAGGTGACCTACACTCTTGATCTTGGTCTGCAATGGTATGTGCTTGGCGAGTACGATCGCGCCGCACAATGGTGGATCAAGGGTCTCGCCATGAAGCCTGACAACGAGATCGGATGGTATAATCTCGGCAACGCGTACCGGCGGCTGAAAGAATATCCGAAAGCGGAATCTGCGTATGAACAGTCGATCAACTACGCGCGTCAGGATGAAATCAACGGCTGTCTCGCGCTTGGAGAATTATACGGCAACGATTATCTCGAAAAACGCGCTCAAGAGCCGGAAGTCTACAAGCGGTGCCTGGAAAAGAGTCCTGACAATCGCGATCTCATAGCCCGGCTCGGCGTCTTCTATCGGGATAGGGGAGATAAGCAAAACGCGATCAAATACTTTGACGCACTCTATAGTCTCGAGCCTACGGTGGAGCTCGGCGAAGAGCTCCGCGCTCTGCGTGAATAGGCTTGCGGGGTGTGTATAACCCCATTTGACACCCTCGGTGAGCATTGATAGAGTGAGGGATATTTAATCGTAATAATAAGTCTCCACTATGCAAAAGATGAACCAAACATTGGTTGGCATCGTAGCGTTGGTAGTAATCCTCGCGGCGGCTTGGACTTTTTTGGGATTCCAGAAAAACGGTGAATTCCGAAACAAGTATTCGGTTGTCTACCTTTCCAGCGGGGAATTGTACGTGGCAAAGCTCTCGGTATTTCCGAAGCTGGTCATGACAGATCCCTATCTCCTACTGCTCGTGCAGAATCAGGAGAACAAGAGCAATAATTTTCAGCTCACTCCGCTCAATGAATCGGTATGGGCGCCAACAAAGCTCTACGTGAAACCGGAGCAGGTTTTGTACTATGGGCCGCTGGATGAGAGCAGCAGAGTGTTAGAAACGTTGAAGAACGCGGGGAAGTAACATCTGATATTTTGCCACAGTCTCAACTGTATTGAATATCAATAAACCGCTCCCTATACGGGGCGGTTTTTTCGATTTACGCGGCATCTGCACCAGAGCTATTCCGCCGCTATCCGCAAGTCTTTTTTCAGTTGCTCAAAGTTTTCAAAAGATTGGTCAAACGAATCGATCGCCGCGAATAATTCCTCCGCGTTCGGCTGCGCCGCGTCTCGGATCTTTACTATTTTTTGATACGCGGTTTCCGTCACTTCTTCTGTCCGGGTAATGAGCTCTTCGGTAAGTTTTTCACCGGGACGCGGATCCGTAAATACGATTGGGATATCCTTATCCGGCTCATATCCGGAGAGTCGTATCAGTTCTTTGGCGAGGTCGAGGATTTTCACCGGTTTGCCCATGTCAAGCACGAAGATTTCTCCGCCCGCGCCGATCGCTCCTGCTTGCAAGACGAGCAGGCAGGCTTCATCGATGAGCATAAAATAACGCTCCATGTCAGGATGTCTCACCTGTACGGGGCCGCCGCGTTTGATCTGATCCTTAAACATCGGTATGACGCTTCCGCGGCTGTTTAATACATTGCCGAATCGCACAGTGATACAACGCGTATATTTTGTCTTATCAAACGCTTGGCACATCAGCTCACAAATCCGCTTTGTCATGCCCATTACAGAGGAGGGGCGCACCGCTTTGTCGGTAGAAATAAAAATCAATTTTTCAACAGAACACTTGACTGCCGCCTCCAACACAATCCTTGTGCCGAAGATATTGTTTTTTACCGCCTCATCGGGATGTACTTCCATGAGTGATACATGTTTGAAAGCGGCGGCATGGAATACAAGGTTCGGCCGTTCCGTCCGGAAAACCGAATGTATTTTTTCCGCATCGCGGATATTGATAAGCAATTCCTTTAAGGAGAGTGAAGGATACCGCCTTGCGAGCTCATTTTTTACCTCAAACGTACGCGTTTCATCATTATCGAGGATTAAAAGCTTCTTTGGGTTGAATCGAGCGATTTGCCTGCAGAGCTCCGATCCGATGGATCCGGCCGCGCCCGTCACCAGTACGGTCTTTCCTTCCACGAGCCCGCGGATGCTTTTTTCGTCAGGGATGACCGGATCGCGTCCGAGTAAGTCCTCTATGTGCGCTTCCTGAAGGTTCCGAAGCGTCACTTCATCGTCAATGAGTTCCGCAACCGAAGGAATGATTTTGATTTTTTTTATACCTGCTTCGCGCCCCCGCTCAACCGCCTTTTTGATAACGGTAGAGCCGGCCGATGGCAGAGCGACGATCATGTATTCGATGGAAAAATTTTCCACGCAGCCGGATATGTCGGCGAGCGTCCCCAGTACGCGTAATCCTTGGACAATGCGCCCGCGTTTGACGGGATCATCGTCAATAAAACCGATTGGATAGTACGGGCTCTCTTTGCTTGCGCGTATGCTGCGCAAGAGCTGTACGCCCGCGTCACCGGCTCCTACAATGATCGTTCGTTCTTTTCCTCCGCTGTCGCCTCCTTGCAGCACGCTTTCAAGTATGCGTTTCGCAAACCGCGTGATACTCACGCCCAGGAAGATGAGGATTATGCTTAAGAATAGAACGGAGCGGGGAAATCCGTAAAAAACAGTCGTATCGCGCGCCAAGAAAAGTACGAGCCCGATACCGAGAAACGCTGCGCCATTCGCCCGCGCGATTGCGATCAATTCATCCGTGCCGATATATGAGAAAGAAAAGGAGTATAATTTGAAACGCCAAAATACCGGAATGGAAACAGCGGCGGCAAGCGCGGAGAAGCCGATCGCGTTTACCGTATGTTCGTCAGGAATATATCCTTCAAACCGCAATAAAAAAGCGATCCACACGCTCGCGAGGATTACCGCCAAGTCCAGTGTCGCGACGGTAATAAATCGCAACGCGCTATTACCGCTCATCATGCGTAAAATGAGATGCATCGATCTTAAATCAGAAATTGATACTGCAGCAACATATCAGACGTAAACGTTCTTCCGGTTCCTTTCCCGGGAAGCTATGTTTCACCAGTCTCAATTGAATAAAAACTTTTAATCGTCTGAACCACATGTCCTGCTTCTTCATCTGAAAGTTCCGGATACAGTGGCAAGGAGATTACCTCGCGGCAGATTTTCTCTGTGTTCGGGAGTGTGTTTATAGCGCCGCTTTCCGATACGAGTCTTGGTTGACCCCCATACTCCGAGTTGAGTTTGGGGTCCGCGAATAAAGGCTCGCTGTATGTCGGCGAAGGCCACGAGACGAGCGTCTCAATCCCGTTATCATCCAGATACTTTTTGAGTTCATCGCGCCGCTCTGCTCTGATGACATAATTGGTATAGATGTCAGTATAGCGGTTGTCATCGAAATGCGGAGTCTGCACCGGCGATACATCCCGCAAACCGTTATGATAGAGTGCGGCAATCTCGCGCCGCCGTTCCAGCCACCGGGGAAAGTATTTCATTTTTACGTTGAGCAATGCCGCGTGGAGATTATCCATCAAAAGATTGTGGCTATGGTAGTAGAATTTTCTTGTTTGGCGGTCTTCGCCGTTGTATCGCATAAACCGCGCTTTGTCAGCAACGCTATCATCATTTGTGACGAGCACGCCGTTGTTGCCCCAACCGCCAAGCGCTTTTGCCCAATACAGGCTAAAGCATCCCGCGTTGCCGAATGACCCGGCTTTTTTTACCGAACCGTCCGCGAGGCGCAGCGATGCGCCCAGCGCTTGCGCTGCATCTTCAATGACGAGCAGTCCTTTTCGTTGCGCAAAGTCCATGATGAACTCCATATCGCACAGGTGGCCGTTGAGATGCACCGGTTCAATCGCGGTTGTGTTTGGCGTGAGAGCTTTTTCAAGAAGCTTCGGATCCATGTTATAATCGTTGCCGACGTCAAGGAGGGTGGGTGTCGCGCCGACCAGATAAATTTCAGAAATAGTGGCGATGAAAGTATGCGCTACCGTGAGCACCTCATCGCCGGGTTTTACCCCCGCGGCGCGCAAGCCAAGCCAGATCGCGGATGTTCCTGAATTGACTCCCACCGCGTGTTTGACGCCGCAGAATCTTGCGAAGGTTTCTTCAAAATCAGAAAGGTCATTTTGCATTACGATCGCTCCTCGCGAGAGCACATCATCGAACGCCGCGATGAATTCTTCTTTATGATCTTGATATTGTTTTTGAGGGTTCACAAACCGTACCTTCTGCATAGAAAAGTCTTATGAATATAAAAAAACCTATCACTCTCCGACAGGTTCGTCAATCGTTATCTTTTTTCTCACGACGCATCTTTGAAAAATGCGGCAAGACGTCGAAATCCTTCCGGTATCTGATTTGGTTCCCCCGCAAAAGATAATCGTACATGGCCTTCGCCTTGCGGGCCGAAGGCCGCGCCAGGGATCACGATCACACGCGCTTCGTTAAGGATACGCAGCGCAGTTTGGAACGAATCTTGCAACTCCGGGTGCAGGATTTTTGCCAGAATGTAGTATGCGCCCCTCGGTTTTTGGTAGGAAAGGCTATCAGAAAGCGTGTCCAAATTTTGACACATATTTTTTCTGTTTTCTGCCAGTTTTTCTCGGAAGTCTTGCACGCTGTCTTGCGGTCCGGCGAGCGCGGCAATCGCCGCCTTTTGCGAAATAGCTGGCGCGCAGATGGTTAACGCGTCATGCACTTTGAGCATGTGGTCGATTATACCTTTATCCGCGTACGCGTATCCTACGCGATAGCCGGTCATGGCATATTTTTTTGAAAAACTCCCACATAGGATTACGCGGTCGCGCACATCCTCAAACGCGGCGGGGGAGCGGTGTGCCGCAGCGTCGTAGGTGAGAAAATCGTATGTTTCATCCGTGATCATGATAAGATTTTTTTCTTTCGCGAGATCAGCCAGCGCGCGGAGTTCGGACACACCACATACCGCGCCGGTCGGATTGGAAGGATTGGAAAAAAGTATTGCTTTAGTTTTTGGCGTGACTCGCCGCGCGCATGCTTCAACATCAAGGCTCCATCCGTTTTTTTCAACAAGCGGCGCAAACACCGGCGTGCCTCCGAATTGGATCACTTGCTCGATATGAGAGGCAAAACAAGGGGAGGGGAGGATGACTTCATCGCCGGGATCTATGATCGAGCGCAGCGCGCACGCTACCGCCTCCTGGCATCCGGCAGTCACCATGATTTCTTGTTTTGCTTGTATCCGGCTAATCCCTCGAGATTGTTCCAGATGCCGTGCCAGCAATTCACGCAGTTCCGTAATGCCGGGTTCGAGCGTGTATTTTGCCGTGTCCGGTTCGTGTAAGGCAGTATGGATCGCGTCTTTAATGTGGTTGGGTGTGTCAAAGTAAGGGATGCCCTGCCCGAAGGAAATAACTGTCCCATGACCGATCTCATCTTCCAGCAGGTCGGCCAGAATAGACATCTCCTTGATCGGGGAAATCACGATCTTTTGGACTGTCTGCGAGATGTTATGCGCGCGGAACTGTTTTCCTGACTGTCCAAGCGCGGATCGTTGATGCATCATAAACGGATGTAGGAACCTTCTCCTTTGGCATACGCCGCGAGTATTGAGTCTCTTACTTCTTCATTGGTCTGGGGCGCATAACATTCGATGTAGGGTTTGAGGTGATAGACATCTTCATCATCAAAAAGCATATTATGGGAAAACCCCAGGAATTTATATCCGCTGCTTCCCTTTACTCCCAGTAATACCACCGCGGCTTTATGCATCGCGATGCCGTTTCGCACCATTTCGAAGGGGCGGAATGCGACGAAGTTTATCATTGAATAGACAAACGGCCGCATTCCCGACAACGCCATACCCGCGGCAATCATGATCGTTGATGCCTCCGTACATCCAAAATTAAAAAACCGGTCCGGAAATTTTTCCCGAAATTTTTCAATATAATTGAAGCCGACATCCGGTACTATGAGGACAATGCGATCATCTTTTTCCGCAAGCTCGATAAGGGTGTCAATAAATGTTTGTCGGCTATCCTGCCGCTGTACTATTTCCGGCATAATTCATTCAGCGCGTTATGATAATCTTCCTCTTTGATTTGGGCATAGTGCCAGAGATTATTCCGTTCCATAAACGAGACTCCTTTTCCTTTCGTTGTATTCGCGATGATACACGTTGGCATCTCGCTGACGGGAGTTGCGGTGAAGCATTTTTTTATGCTGCCATAGTCATGGCCGTCAATTTCATGGACAGTAAAACCGGACTCTTTCCATTTGTTGGCAAGGTTTCCGATATTGAGAATAGCCGATGTTTCTCCCATCCCGCATAATTCATTGTTATCAACGATGACAATGAGATTGTCCAGTTTGTGATGGGCCGATATCATGGCGCTTTCCCATGTCGTCCCTATCTGCATCTCGCCATCTGACATTAAGCAGTAGATAGCTCCTTCCTCACCCCTTAGTTTTTTTGCGAATGCCAATCCAACAGCCCCGGGAAATCCCAGTCCCATCGAACCGCCGGCGATAGGAATATCTTTATGAATCGGCTCGGCCAATCCTATAAATGCGCTTCCTTCCTCGCAGAAACTATTGAGCTCTTGTTCCGTGATCCGCCCTTTTTTCCAAAGGAAATAATATAAAGAAGCCGCGACCCACCCCTTGCTTACGACAAACCGATCCTTATCAAGATCAATATGATCAAAGAGGACGGTCATGATGTCTATGACGGAAAAGTTGCTCCCAATGTGAGATGTCTGCGCTTTATACACAAGTTCAAGAACCTTTTTCCGCGCCGCGAGCGCTGTGGTATGGTAATCAGCCATAGTAGTCTTACGCAATCAGTTTTTTCAGTGTTTGAAGAATGATCGAAATGTCGGTGAGTAAGGACTTCTCTTTCACGTATTTTATTTGGAGACGCTTTTTTTCCGGCCAGATTTTTTCTTGATATGTTTTTTCCGGGTCAGTACTTCCTCGCAGGATCTGTGCTTCATCAAAGTTCCACAACGACGCGTAATCCGTGATCCCGGGACGTACCGAAAGGATAATCTCTTTCTCTTCTCGGGTCAACAGATCAATGTAATACGGCACTTCCGGCCGCGGTCCGACAAAACTCATGGTGCCGCGCAATACATCAATAAGCTGCGGCAGTTCATCAAGTTTCCATTTCCGCAGGAATGTTCCGATGCGTGTCAGCCGCGCGTCATCGCCAGCGGTTGATGGTCCGCCGATCTTGTCCGCGTTGACGACCATGGATCGGAATTTGAACATGCGGAATGGTTTGCCGGCCATCCCGATCCGTACTCCGCGATAAAACACGGGTCCGCTGTCTACGAGCTTTATGGCAGCCGCGCACGCGATGAGCACGGGCGATATGACGATGAGCCCGATGCATGAGAACGCGATGTCAAAAAGGCGTTTCATAGCGTTCTTGACAAGAGAGAGGATCTTGGCTCATACTGATCGTATAATACATAATCCATACATTATGGATACAATAAATATCTCATTAAATCAAGCGATCAAGACGAAATTAAAACCAGTCATGAAGCGCAAAGGATATAATAATGTAAGTGAGTATATTCGAGATCTTTTACGCCGCGACCTTAATCTGGAACACCATGATTCGTATCAGTATGACACCCCCCATCTTGAAAGACTCGCGAAAGAGGCAAAAAACGATGTGCGGCAAAAAAAGATAAAGAAGCTCACCTCTCTTGCCGATCTTGCATGATGCCGTATGGAGCTTTATTACTCTCCGCGTTTTCGCCGTTCTTTTAAGAAGTTTTCGGAAAAATTTCAACGTCAGGCGTGGAAACAAATAGATCTTTTTCAGAACGACTCTTTTCATCCTCATCTGAAGACGCACAAGCTCTCCGTCGATGAATTGTGGGCATTTTCCATTGATTATAAAAATCGGATTATTTTTTCATTTTTAGACGATTCACGCGTGCTTCTCATTGACATTGGTGATCATTCTATCTATCGGAAGATATAGGCTGTTGACAGA
>JACPHV010000016.1 GCA_016188385.1 Candidatus Uhrbacteria bacterium
AGGGATGGCGTACATCCAAATCTCACAGGTTCTGGAATCACGGGGTATCTCTGTCAATCAGAGATACGAGGATGTAATAGCTGAACAGAGATTTCTCGGAGCTCTGGAAAAATTCATCCGAAAGGATGGGTCGATTCTTCTGCACGTCAATTCCTCTGACGGTTATTGGAATTCACTGCAAGGAGCCAGCATTCTCCAGGTCGCAATTGATGGTCTGCTCCGCAAAGCGACAGGAACATGCCTATATGGCGGCAGCGGCTTTGTTCGGCTTTATCCCGACGACGCCATTGAATACTGGTGCTCAAAGAATGGCCCGGCGTATGCGATTTACCATGGTTCCGAACAAGGATTGTTGCTTATGAATCTTGGAGAATTCCTGGACGGACAGCGTCCGAGTAAAGCAGTACAGTAAGGAGAAAAGATGCATTTCTTCGTTCATGTAGACGGCAAGACTGTCTATGGTATTCCAGGAGGTACGACAGTCCTCGGCTGTCGTGACGATGGCACGACATATACACTCACGGTAGAGCCGCCAGAGAATCAGAGAGTCGCCTATAGCGGAACCTATGTCATCGAACGAAACTCCAAGGTCATAGACCTCGCCGAACTAAAATTAAATTCCAGCGATGACGACACGACGGATGATGTCGCGCTAATCTTCGTCTTCGCTCCAAAGGGAGCGATCGAACAGATCAAGGCGGGGGCACCTACAGAGGTCCTAAAAATTGGGAGGGGGGACGACGGGGATTCGTGGACAGTCCTCGTGCTCGAGATGGAAACAGGCCATCGGATCGAGGTGGTCACACGGGCAAACTCGCCGGAAGTAATTGACTTTGATTCAGATCTTCGGAGCAGAAGGCAGAAAGCTGCCGCGCTCTAGCCATGCACGTTTTGATGGCCTTGTATTTCGAGCCGCGCTTGTAGTATCCGTATGGAGGAACGTATGCGCGGGGATCCGGAATACGAGGTCTCTTTTTTTAAAAACCTGACACCAGTATGGCAAATTTTGTACAGACAATTTTGTACAGACTACTTTTAATTTTCCGATGACGTGCTATAATAAATATGTATATCCTATAAATCTAAATCGTCGTATTCTATGTCTCAACAAGCGTTACAACGCGTTATTCAGTATACTGACCTTGCCGCATTGCGACGCAGTGTTCCTAAAAGTTGGTCAGCTGCGGCCGGCTTGTTGCGATACAAAAAAAAAGCTCTTGAACGACATGCCGTAAAAATTCGCAAAGAATGGGGATTGAGACGTGAGGTATGACCCTTGATACCAACATCCTTATAGCGTATTTCACGGGTGATGAAGGCGTCGTGAGCAAACTTTCTTCTTGGCAAAAAGATGGAGGTACTCTTTTCCTTCCATCAATCGTGGAGGCGGAACTCCTGTCATTTCCAAAACTTTCTACCATTGAACAACGTACCATCGAAAAATTCTTGGAAGAAAATTTGACGTTTATACCTTTTGACAGGACGATTGCCCGTATCGTTGCAACCATTCGTCGCCAAACGAACACTAAAATTGCCGATTCCGCTATCGCTGCAACCGCTTTGTACACACGGACACCGCTTGCAACAAGAAATACAAAAGATTTCAAGAATGTTGCGGGTCTGACACTTCTGCCCCTCTAGATAAAATGGCGCTCTATGATACAGCGCAAACGCGCGTGATGAGCAAGGTTGCTGGGACGTTGGCGGTGGTGGTGTGAAAAAAGGTGAACTACTCGAGGATGCCTTGCGGCGAGAGGTGAAGGAAGAATACTGCGTCGATATTCTAGAATATCAATACCTCGGCTTTCGCGAAGTGCATAGAGTAAAAGAAGGCAAACCGACGCATTGGATTGTGTTTGATTATAGAGTACGCATCGATCCTACTCTATGTGCGATCGGTGATCCGGAAAAAATGGAAGATATTACATGGTGCGCCCCAGATGCGCTTCCGTCACCCATGCATTCCCAGTGGCCTGATTTTTTTTCACGATACAAAATATTATTGAATATCTTTGGATGAAACAACAAGAGGGAACCGCCGTTTCATTAACATTCTGTCCCGTGTCATTCCCGCGGAAGCGGGAATGACAGGATATGGCTGAAATACCGGATTGCCCACATAATTGTCTGAAGAGCCAAAAAAATAGACTTGAGAGGGCAATCTTTATTTCAAACACGATACGATCGCGCGGGCGGTTTTTTGCGAGTCATGACGAGCCATACTCCGTTTCAATCCGTCTCCTTTGACTTTCTTGATCGGACTACGGGAAAGAAAGTCAGCGGCGATCACAGCTACTCCGCATCCTTTTAGGTCCTTCAGATTCGCCGCGAGAGGAAACGCTTTGTCTTGTTTGTATTTCGCTAATACGTTCGGAGAGGGCAATTTCGTGTTCACGATCACCGTATCGATGATCCTCTGACCGTTCGCCGCGGCGGATCGCTCTTGCAACGCCGTCTACAATAATATTCGGCAACGTGCTGGTAAATAAATCTCCTGGTCCGAATACAATCGCGTCCGCCTCTTTGATCAAACGGAGAGCGCGTGGATTCGCGGGACCGGAAGGCGAAAGTGAAATGGATCGAATCTTGGCCGTTCCATTATGCTTTGGTTCGTCAATGAAATGCTCACCGACAATCCTGCGTCCGTTTTCCAGCATGGCGCTCAATAGGGTTGGTTTTTTTGTTATGGGAACAACTGCTCCGCGGACGTTTAACAATTTCGAACATTCGCGCAGCGCTGTCTCGCTATTGCCTGAAACGAGCTCAAGCGCGGCGAGCATGATATTGCCGACCGTATGCCCGTTGAGCGATCCTCGATCAAACCGATACGCGAAGAGCCGCCGCAACACGGGATCGGTATAGGAAAGTCCGAGCAGACACTGTCGCAAATCTCCGGGTGGCATTACGCCGAGCTCTCGGCGCAATATGCCGGTAGATCCTCCGTCGTCAGCGGTTGATACGATCACGCTGTTATTCGTGGGAAACGCGCGCAATCCGGTAAGAAGAGTAAGGGTGCCCGTGCCTCCGCCAATGATGACAATATTTTTCATATGTGGATAGATTGAGTTGGAACGAAATTGAATAGGAAATGACCGGAACACTATGTTTCTACGGCCTCAAATTTTTTATTTCATAAAACGCTTCCAGCGCGCGGTCGAGATGCTCGCGCGTATGCGCCGCGGAAATCTGCACGCGGATCCGCGCACGCCCTTTCGGTACGACCGGATAGGTAAAACCGCGGACATAGATGCCTTTTTCATAAAGTGCTTGCGACATCTCGACTGCCGCTTTTTCATCGAACGTCATGACCGGCGTAATCGGATGCGAGCCGTCTCCCGATAATGTGTATCCGAACGAGGCGATTCTTTCACGAAAGTACGCGGTATGTTCCTGTAACGACTTTCTTGCCGCCGTATATAACGTATCAAAATGAGCGAGCACGTGAAGCGATACCGCGGCTACCACCGGCGGAAGCGAGTTGGAAAACAAATACGGCCTGCTGCGCTGGCGTAAATACTCGACGATCTCCGCGCGGGCTGCCGTGAAGCCGCCACACGCGCCGCCGAGCGCTTTGCCGAATGTTGAAGTGAGAATATCAACCCTGCCTGCAACGCCGCATGCCTCAATGATCCCGCGTCCGTTCGCGCCGAGAACACCGCTACCGTGCGAATCATCGACCATCACCCACGCTCCGTACTTTTCCGCCAGATCACATATGGCGCGAAGGCGCGCCGTGTCTCCATCCATACTGAATACTCCATCAGTCGCGATCATTTTACGCCGCGCTCCCGATGCTTGTCGCAACTGTTGTTCCAGTTCATCCATATTTGAATGCGGGTACCGAAACCGCTCTGCCTTGCAGAGTCGGATGCCGTCGATAATGCTCGCGTGGTTAAGCTCATCGGAAAACACGGCATCGCCTGCTTGCAACAGCGTCTCAAACAATCCTGCGTTCGCGTCAAAGCAGGAAGAATACAAAATGGCATCATCAAAACTGAAAAACCGCGCTACGCGCTCTTCCAGCTTTTTATGAATCGTCTGCGTGCCGCAAATGAAACGCACGGACGCCATGCCATAGCCTGCTTGGTCGATCGCTCGGCATGCTTCTTGCGCGAGGCTCTCGCTTCCGGCAAGGCCCAGATAATTATTGCCGCAAAAATTGAGAAGCTTCTTTCCGTCGATTTCAATCTCGGCGCCTTGACGACTGCTGATAATTTTCTCTTCCTTATAAGTGCCGCTTGCCATTATTTCAGCGAGCTCACCTTGCAGTTGGGATTGATATGAGTGCATAAGGAAACATTTTTATGGGATCAAAATTGAAGGAGGAATTTAGGATGCTTGATTAACAGTGTTTCAAATGTCTCTTTACTGTATTCGCTGATCGGCAAAATAGTGCCGTTGCCTTGCCGGAGCACGATATTCCAAAGCGATTCCTGAATTCCGTTTGCCGTATCTTCCAGCAGAGCACGCGTTGTCTCCCATGTCTGAAATACCTTTCTGCCGATCACCGCGTGCAGTGTAAGGCCGCGCACGATCAAACGATCGTACTGTTCGATTACAAAATCTCCCGATTTAATGCCAAACAGTATGACATCGCCTCCGCGGCGCGTCGAATAGATAGCATTATTCACGGAAGAATTGAAGCCTGCCATTTCAAAGGCCGCATCCACTCCGAGCCCGCCGGTAATAGCAAGTACCTCTTTGATGACCGCGGGATTATGAGAATACGAGGGGCGATCGTGTATGGGCAGCAACGGAATGACGTAATCAATACCGAGCGCGCGCGCCATGTCGGCGGCTTTCGGATTTGGCTCTATGCCGATGATATGGTTTGCCTCAAACCCTTTTATCACAAGAAGAGCAAACAGACCGATCGGTCCGAGACCGAATATCCCAACCGTGTTTCCGCGCAGATCAATTTTGCTTGCCGCATGCACCGCGTTGCCAAACGGTTCTTGCAGCGCGGCGATTTCCGGCCTGATTTTTGTCGTATCTGTCTTCCATACGATATGGCCGGGTACTTTGATATACTCGGCAAAAGCGCCATCATGCGAGATGCCTAAAATCTTTTCATTCGTGCACACATGCTTTTCTCCGCGGCGGCACTGAAAGCACGTATTGCATACGACATGCGACTCACATGACACGTACTCTCCCGCTGCAAGATCATATCGCGCGCCAACGTTGCTCCCGCACGCAATAATCTCTCCAAAGAATTCATGTCCGACAATCCGATAGGGCCTTTGCTCTGCTCGCAGACTTCCCACGATCTGATCGCGAAACGCCTGCCGGTGCCAAATGCCTTTGTCGGAACCGCATACGCCGGCATAGTGCACCTTAATGATTACCGCGGATGCGTCTGATTCATTTTTTTTCTCATCAAGTACCGGCTCGGATACATCCATGAGCTCAAACCCGCGCGTAGATTCCCATGAATTGCCGGCATGAACAACAAGAGCTTTCATATTCGCGCAGTTAGGATTCGATCGGGCGCTCCTCGACGCCTGTGTATTCAACTTCATCTTCCGTAAGGCGGCGCAAACCCGTACCTGTTGTCATCTCCTCATAAATATGGGCGACGAGTCCCGGCACGCGGCCAATGATAAAAAATCCCTTCGCGAGCCTCGGATCAAAGCCCATGTCAAGCATGATCGCGGCGAGCGCTCCGTCCACATTGAGCGGCAACTGCTTCGATGAAATTTCATTGACGGACTCTCTGACCACTATCGCCAACTCGCAAAATTTTCCATAAAAGTCCGTCTTACGCGCGACATCAAAAAGCGCGTCGGTGCGCGGATCGTTCTGTAAGATTTTATGGCCGTATCCGGGAATGCGGACGCCCTGTGATTTGAGATCTCTCACGAGCGCGGATATATCTTCGGTTTCCGCGTGGAGTGAAAAAAAATGCGCGGCATCCTCGATCGCGCTGCCATGCAAAGTGCCGAAAGAAAGAATACCGCTTGCGAGCGCCGTATGCAGGCTATTGCCGGTAGAGACCACAAGGCGCGATGTCATGGCTGATGATACGCCGACACCGTGATCGATGCAAGAAACGAACATTGCGTTTAACATCGTCGTCGTCCGTTCATCGGGCAACTCGCCTTTCAAGACAAGATAAATTGCTTCTACAAAACTTTTCTTGCACACAAGATCCTTGAGATCATATCCGCGCACGAGCTCTTTGCCCGCACGCACATCAGTAATAGCGGTAGTCCATTTCATATGAGTGAATCAATACATAGCTCAAAATAATTCTTGCGAGCGAAGGGCAGTCGAGAGATCTTCGTAGTGATCGACGACAATCGCTCCAACCGAACGCAGCATCTTCTCTTTTGATTGTGCCGTGCCTTTACCGCGTTCGATCAACGCTCCCGCGTGTCCGATCGTCATGCCCTCGGGAAGCGCAGAAGCAAACTTCCCGCCGATAAAAATAGCCAGCGGCTTCGTGAATCCGTTCGCGGCGATCAGATCCGCGACAGCTGCTTCGTAATCGCCGCCGACTTCGCCGAAAAGAACCACTCCGTCTGTTTCCGTGTCCTGCTCAAACATCGACAGCGCGTCGGCATACGATGTACCGATCAAAAGATCCCCGCCCACATGAATAGCTGTTGAAATGCCGACCCCCTGCCTGCGCAGCTGCCAAGACACTTCATTCATCATACCGCCGGATCGTGAAATCACCCCTACGCGACCGGTCATGTAAATCTCATCGGGGCTATCGCCTCCTGCAACGCCGATCCTGCCCTTTCCGGCGCTGATGATGCCGAGTGACGCGGGGCCGACTATGCGGATGCCGCGCTCTTTGGCTGCCGCAAGACAGTAAGCGGTATCTCGGATAGGGATACGCTCTGTCATCACGTTGATCAAACAGATACCGGCATCAATCGCTTCCAGTATCGCGTCGCGCGCCATCGCGGGAGGAACATAAACTGCTGTGGAGTTCACGCCTTCATGCTCCGACATCGCTTCTCGAATACTGTCGTAGACCGGTACACCGCCGACATGTTGTCCTCCCTTGCCGGGAGTGACACCGGCAAGCACATCTGTATGGTACAGCCTCGCCGCTCCAAGCGCGCGCTGGCCTTCTTTGCCGGTAATACCCTGAATCAAAAGACGAGTTGTGAAATCAACGAGAATACTCATGGGTTGGTTACGAAATCCCTATTTCATTTTTAAGTATCGCGGCTGTTTCGGTCATTGATACATCACGGCCATACCAGGACAGACGCAAGCCGCATGCTGACGCAACCGCCTCCATGAGGCAACGGCCTTCTTGTTCATAAGGACCCGCGCGCCGCACGACAATCGGGACCACGGGACGCAGTTCGCGAAGCGCGTCGGCTATACCTGCCATGGTCTCTCCCACATGGGTAAAGTTGGCAACGCCGCCCACGATCCAAATACCGCGAAGTCCTGGCTTGGACAGCACAATCTTGGCAAGTTCATACACTTTTTGGCGCGGAGGATTGCCCGAGTATTCCGTATAATTCGCGGGCTTCAACCCGCATGATACGAGCGCGTCCATCATGCTGATACTCGCGCCGCCGCCGGAAAATAGGCACGCGATATCGCCGTCCATCTCGATATATTTCCCTGCTGTGCCGCGATAATAGAATTCTCCCTGATCAATGGAAGCGACTGCTTTCTCCCGATCGGTAGGCCATCGGCCAAGAATGGTACGCGCGCCAAGCTGCCGAGTATGCCGATAGGCCGCATCGTCATCCAGCATAATCTTCGCGTCCAATGCCATCAACTCTCCCGTATCGGGGCGCTTAATCAACGGATTAACCTCGACAAGACGAGCGTCTTCATCAAAAAAAAGAGTGACGAGAGAGCGAGCGCATGCGGTAAGCGAAAGAATATCCTTGCCACGGATGCCGCATTGGATAAAAAAATCACGCGCGTGATGTTCACGAAAACCGCGCAGCGGATCGATGGACAATTCGAAGGCATCCTTGCCGTGTTCAACTCCGCTGCCGCCGGAAAAAGAAAACAGCAACAGAGGGCAGCGATGGCGGGTGGAATACGTGACGGCAAGATACCATTCTTTCTCAAACGGTATCGCTTCTTCGACGAGCACAGCAGCGACAGTATCATCGCATATCTTTTTAGAAAAAAATTCAGACGCGATTGAACGCAGCTCGTCAGGAGAATTCGCGCGCTTCACGCCTCCAGAGATGCCCCTCTTTCCGGCTAACACCTGCGCTTTGACAATACAGGGAAACGTATCCCAAGCGCCAAGCGCCGTATCATCGACGTGTGCCGCGATCACGCCGCGCGGAATGGAAATACGGTAGGTGTTCAACAATTGTTTGCCTTCGCGTTCGTAGAGAACCATAGGAGATTATCGAAACGTCATTGCCTGAAGGGATTCTCGGGAATAGCGGCCCGCCGGCAGCTGGCCTCGCATGGTAAGCCACGCGTTCTTTTCAAAAATAACGCCCGGTCCGACCGTAGCATTAACGCCGATCTGGGACGCGTCGCCGAGAATCACGCCAAATTTTTTCAAACCGGTCGGTACGCCGTTAACGATGATCTCTTTTTCGTCAAACCGGAGATTTGCCACTTTCGCGCCGGCGCCAAAGTGCGCATGATTTCCGATCACGGAATCGCCTACGTAATTAAAATGATCCATGCGCACGCCATCCATCAATACGCTTCGCACAACTTCTGTCGTATGGCCTACAACGCAATGATCTCCCGTAATGACGCCGCCACGGATATACGCATGCGCTCGTATCTCGCAATTCTTGCCGATGATTGCGGGCCCTTTGATTACGGCGCCATGTTCAATGATCGTGCCCGCGCCAATCTCGACATCGTCATCGATTAGACAATCGCCATACACTGTCCCGACATTACCGACTCGCATGGTATCGCGGATGTACGTTTCGATCCTCGGCAGAAGATGCCATGGATGTTCCGGATCAAAGGAATCAAAGAGCTGTCGAAGACGAATAGGGATAGATGCGAAAAGGGTGGTCATGGAATCAGCACTCAAGTTCTTATTCAACCGTAACGCTTTTTGCCAAATTGCGGGGCCGGTCGACATCGCGGTCGAGCATCGTTGCCGCATGATAAGCGAAGAGTTGCAGCGGGATCGTATTGAGTAACGGTTCGAGCGCTTCGATCGTGCTCGGCACAGTGAGCACGTCATCTCCAAGCTGCCGCGCGTCCGTATCTCCTTCGGTCGCAATGAGGATTACTTTGCTCCCGCGAGCGCGCACTTCTTCGATATTGCTTCTCATTTTTTCATACAGCTGATTTTTTGTCATGATCGCGAGCACGGGGAAATCAGGCCCCAGCAAGGCATTCACGCCGTGTTTCATCTCGCCTGCCGGATACGCTTCGCTATGGATATACGAAATCTCTTTGAGTTTAAGCGAGCCTTCCAGCGCGACGGGGTAATTTATGCCGCGCCCCAAAAAAAGAAAGTCGCGATACCGCGCGTACCTGCGCGCCACTGCCGCAATCTCATCATTCATGTTCAGTATCTGCTCCATCTTGGAAGGAATCTCAAAATGCGCTTGTAAAAATTGTTGGCCGTCAGCCAAACTTACGTGTTTGAGACGCCCGAATTGCAGCGCGTAGAGCAAGATGACCGCGACCATATTCGTAAATGCCTTGGTGGACGCGACCGCAAGCTCGGGACCGGCATGAATGTACGTGCCGCCATCAGTCTCGCGCGCGATGGTAGAACCCACCACATTGACGATGCCGCGCACGATCGCGCCTTTTCGCCGCGCTTCCCTCACCGCCGCAAGCGTATCCGCGGTCTCTCCTGACTGTGAAATCGCAAATACAAGGGTACGGTCATCGAGAACGCAGTCGCGGTAACGGAACTCGCTCGCGACTTCAACTTCGCACGGTATGTGGGCGAGCCGCTCAAAAACGTATTTGCCGATCATGCCAGCATGGTATGCCGTGCCGCACGCGACAAAGACCACTCGAGACACATTCCTCATCTGCGACTCGGTCATATTGAGTCCGCCGAGGTACGCGGTGCCGTCTTCCGGGATTTTTCTTCCCCGCACGGCATCACGAAATACCACCGGCTGTTCAAAAATTTCTTTGAGCATGAAATGATCATATCCCTGTTTCTGCGCCTGTTCGTCATTCCACTCGATGCGCTGTATATCCTTATGCACTGTTTTTTCCCGCAAGTCATAAATCCGTACTCCGTCTCGCCTCAGCTCCGCGATTTCTCCGTCATCAAGGTAGGTGACGTCTTTCGTATACGGCAGCAGAGGAGTGGCGTCGCTGGCGACAAAATATTCATGTTCCCCCATGCCGATGACCAGCGGACTTCCCATACGCGCGCAGACTAACAGATCGGGATTATCGGCGTGCATAACAACGAGACCGTAGGTACCGCGCACTTTACTCAACGCGCAGGCAACCGAGTGGCGGAGATTGCCTTGATGGCAGGATTCAATCAGATGAGCAAGCACTTCTGAATCGGTATCGGATGTAAAAGTATGCGTCGCTTGCAGTTCGGCGCGCAATTCCCGATAATTTTCAATAATTCCATTATGCACGATTACCAGGGAGTCGTTGCAGGCGCGATGCGGATGCGCGTTATGCTCCGATACAATGCCGTGCGTAGCCCACCGAGTGTGCGCGATGCCAACCGTACCTTCAGGCCTGCGCTCTCCGATCTTTTCCTTGAGCGCGTCAATGCGGCCTGCCGTCCGTTCGCAAAAGAGGCTGTTACCATCAAGCACGGCAATGCCCGCGCTGTCGTATCCGCGATATTCCAATCGCCGCAATCCCTGCATAAGAAGGGGGGTTGCTCGCCGATTTCCTATATATCCGATAATTCCGCACATATCTTTTACTTGATGTTATTGTTTCGGGGAACCGAGCGCGTTCCAAAGCTGGTCGAAAATAATTGTCTCTGTCTTGAAAATTTCTTCGTCTTTGATGACAAACGCGTGCAGCTCTTCGGTGTTCGCGCTTTGGCTGATCGTGACAACCTTATCGGCGTAGATAATGCGGTAGGTCGGCGTGCCGCACGGTGTCGGAAGCCATCGGCGCTCCGAATGTTCCTGATATTCTCCGCCGGCGCCGATTGCTACCACCCGCACAAAAATACCGCGCTTGATACGCTCCTTGGTAAAGGAAGGAAAACTGCGGTACAGCCCGTCGCGGATGGATACGGAAGAATAAACGCGATATAATTTTTCATCATTCTGTTCCATTTCGGAAAGCACATCTTCAAGGATGAGCCGCACGCCCTGCCGCCCTTCATAAGAACGCACTGAAGTCTTCGCCGGCGCTTTCCCTTGCAATGACAAAAATGCCGGCAGTTGCGATTGCAGTTCACGATACGTTTTTTGAAAATCCGCGATCTTATCTTGAAACAACGTAAGGATCTTCGAGGGGTCTTCAGCGGCGAAATATTTCCTTTTTTGCTTGTGATAATAACTCACCAATCCTTGTTCAATGAGCTCATGAAGAAGCGTATGAGTTGTACCGCGATTGATGTTTACCGCCTGCGCTACACGACGCACAGGCGAAGGACCCAAAGCAAGCAACACGAGATAGACGCGAGCTGCTTTTTCGGCAATGCCGGATCGTACGAGAAGTTGCTGAAGTTCAGTAGTAGCGTGCATAGAAATCCATGAATGACGGTATCATGCCATTATAGGGTATTACTTGTCAATACTATTTTTACAATTCTTTGTTGAAACATTGTAATTTCAAGCAAAAAG
Source organism: Candidatus Uhrbacteria bacterium (assembly GCA_016188385.1). Taxonomy (GTDB): domain Bacteria; phylum Patescibacteriota; class Patescibacteriia; order JACQRZ01; family JACQRZ01; genus JACQSB01. The sequence continues at coordinate 11,715 of JACPHV010000016.1, forward strand.
TGTGTCCAAAAATTTCGACAATTTCATTTTTTATGTATTCGTTTCTCTTGCCAAAAAGAAGCATATATGCTATACTGTATGGATATGGCACCTGAAAATCGTAACAATCCGGACGCGCAAAAAGCGGCACAACAACACAAGAGGTACTATGACGACCCTGGTATGCAGTCTTTAGCCCAAGAAATCGTTGTGTTGCGAGATCAGGCGATCCGCGGCGGAGTATCCATGCATCGCTTATTCTCTGAATCGTTCTTGCTTCCGGCGCGGCTTGGCGATACGAACAGAAAAAAAATTGGGCAAGAGGAGATGCTTGTCAACGCGTATCAAGACGCGTGGCTGGATCCTGATGTAGCAGCTCGATATGGAGCGGGAAAGATGGGAGATGTCAGCGGTAAAGGAGAACACCGTAAAGATACGTCCGATGAAATGTCCGAAATCGACAACGATCCCGCGCTGCGCGCGCTTCTGAACCCTGACAAAGACTCGGATGACGAATATGTGACACCAAACCGCGAATTACTCTCTACGCATTTTGATCCGAAAGCACTTGACGTACGGCTACTGCGAAGTCTTATCAAAAATATCGAACACGGGGGCGAAGCGCAATGGAGACTCCGCGCGCAGGACTTGGGCGCGGCGCGTGTTCCTGATGGTATTCGCGCGCTTCTCACGCTTGATATGCTCGCGAATGAAGCGCGTACCCTTATTCGGTCATTACTCCGCGAGTACCAGCCGCTCAACCCTTCCCTGCCAACGGATTATCTCTCCGCCGATCAAGCGCGCGAAAATTACCGCGCGAAACTACTTTGCCTGAAAAAACCAACAGACGCCCGTCGAGCACAAGATCGCACGCTCGATACCGCGATCAAACGCGGATTTACGCTCGCCTATCTCAAGGGCATGGAGGAGCGGCTCTCTGATATGGCGCAAGAGCGAGCAACATCACTGTATGGAGACAAGGCGGGAGAAATAATGGATCTGTGGCGCGCCGCAAACTATTTGATCAGCTCAAAATTTACGCAAGGTGATGTTTCGGAATTCCGCCAATCGGTGTATGGGGCTCTCAAGGAAAAAAATCTGGATAAGGCTCGTTCGCTGATCCGTCCGCGCATTCTCCGTAATCCGGACGCGTTCACACCGGCTGCCAAACATACGCTCGGCGTCACTGAACAAGAATTAAAGGCAACCCGAATGGAACGAGCTGATACAAGAAAAATGTCGCTGAACGAACGCGCAGAATACGAGAAGATGAAAAAACAAAAGGAAGATGAAGAAAAATTAACGCCCTTAAAACCGTATGTCGGGAAAGTAGTGTATGATGGCGGGCATGATCGGCTCATGTATTGCGTCGGATTCGGTGCTATAGAACGTACGCGCGCGTCATACGATAAAAAAACTCACCGAAACCGCGAGACAAAAAGCAGCATTCCGGCAATGGAGGTACGGTATTTCCCACGGCCAAAATCAGGCGGCACATCAACTTCACGGAAAGAGGCGGGTTTTATCGGGCCGGGAGAATTTCTTACGAGGATAGAAACAGGTGAATACACACTGCGTGAAGATATTTCCCTGTCTTCAGGAGGCATGGAAATTGATGCGCGTTTTTTTCCAAAAAAATAAATTGAGCCTGCTGGCTTTTTCGCTTCCTAAATATGCGGGGCCGACTACGCCACTGTCACTTCCTGGCACGCGTAGACGTCTTGCACTGCCTGTACGATCTTGACTCCCTCATCTCGCGGCTTTTGGAATGCTTTGCGGCCCAAGATAAGGCCGCTTCCGCCCGCTCGTTTATTGATTACCGCAGTAGCAATCGCGTCGTGAAGATCGTCATTGCCGCTTTCGCCTCCTGAATTGATGAGGCCGATACGGCCCATATAACAATTCGCGACTTGATAACGGCACAAATCAATCGGGTGATCCGATGAAAGCTCTGTATACATTCTTTCATCATACTTACCGTACTTGGCGCCGCCCGAATTGATCGCTTTGTAGCCCCCATTATTCGTCGGCAATTTTTGTTTGATGAGATCCGCCTCGATTGTCACTCCAAGATGATTTGCCTGTCCGGTGAGATCCGCGGCGCCATGGTAATCGACGCCGTCAACCTTGTAGCCGTTGTTGCGCGTATAGCACCAGAGCACGGTAAACAACCCGAGATGATGGGCTTCGGCAAACGCGCGGCTCACTTCTTGCAGTTGGCGTTTGGATTCCGCGGAACCAAAATATACTGTCGCGCCCACTCCCAACGCTCCCATATCGTATGCCTGTTGCACCGTCGCAAACATCGTTTGATCGTAGTCGTTCGGATATCGAAGAAAATCATTATGGTTGAGCTTGACGATAAACGGAATTTTATCAGCGTATTTTTTACTGACCAATCCAAGCGCGCCGAGCGTGGATGCAACCGCGTTGCAGCCGGCTTCGTACGCAAACGATACGATGTATTCCGGATCAAAATAATCCGTATTCTTTGCAAAGCTTGCGCCGGCTGAATGCTCTATGCCTTGATCAACCGGAAAGATGGAAAGATAGCCGGTCTTCGCGAGCCTGCCGGTGTTATACAGCTTTTTCAGATTATCCTGTGCGCGATGCGAACGGTCTGAAATGCTGAACACATCTTGCACGTGCTGGCTCGAAGGCATATGGAGACGGTCGCGCGGGATCTTTGGGGCAGTGAACGAAAGCAAGGTCTCGGCTTGATCGCCGAGAATGTCGCGGATAGCGTTGTAGTCAAGCGGCATACGATAGTGATTATGAATCAAAGTCCGTATAATTCGTGATGGGTTCCGATTGCCAAAAATTCAATATGATTTTTTGTTCTCACGATAAAAATAGCACGATAATCACCAGTAATGTTTATACTTCTACAACCATCCCATTCATTGCTTAATCTGTGATTATGGAGTTGGGGGTGAGAGGGATCCGTGATCAGTAGATTCTTACGTTTGAGAAAAGCTATCTTCACTTTACGATCTAGTTTGATAAATCGTTTTTCAAAATTTCGATGCAGCGATACGAATGTTTCCATTGTGGCTTATCGCAACGACATGAGATAGTCATCAAGCTCCTTTTTGGATGTAAAAGGACCTTGTACATTTTTTCCTATTTTGATGTCTTTCAAAGCACGGTGTAATTGGCGCTTTGTTTTTGCGTTCGGGACGAGAGGCGCTTCGAATACAGCTCGACGGGTGTTTACTAATTCTCGCAATTGAGCGTTAAGGTATGCGGAAAGCGGGATACCCATTTCGCGGACGATCTTGCGTGCTTTTTCTTTGAGACGTTTGTCTGTTTTAATCAAAAGGGTTGTGGTAGCCATAGTATACTATAGTATATAGAGCAGTATACTATTGTCAATCACACTTGATCCCTCATCCGATACTCTTCAACCATGTCTTTATTGCCGATAATGAGAGCCGTACGCTGATGCAGTTTGTCGGGTACGATGTCAAGAATATCGCGTGCGCCGTCCGTTGCCCCGCCGCCTGCTTGCTCGGCAAGAAACGCGAGTGGTTTGGCTTCATAATTCAACCGCAGCTTACCTTTATAGATACCCGTACCGTCTTTATCCAGCCCCGGGTAAAGAAAAATGCCGCCTTTCACCAAGTTTCGATGAAAGTCTGCGACCAACGAACCGATATATCGAGTAGTCATCTTCTTTTCCATTTTTACATACTCGATGAACTGCCGATCTTTTTGCGAAATAAACGGTGTGTTGCCTTCATTGGTACTGTAGTACGGACATGCTTCAGGTATTCTGATACGCTCGTTGGAGAGAAGAAATTCGCCCAATCCTTGGTCAAGAGTGAATTCATGCACGCCATCACCGAAGCTGAAGACCAGTACCGTACTCGAACCATATAACAAGTATCCGGCAAGCACTTGATCATGGCCATTTTGAAAAAATTGCTCTTCAGCGACAGCGGCAATATCATCACGCTTATGGTGGACTGAAAAGATCGTGCCGATGCTCACATTTGCGTCAATGTTGGACGACCCGTCAAGAGGGTCAAAAGCAATCATATAGCGCGCGCTGCTGCCGTATCCCTCCATGTCAACAACCGTATCTTCTTCTTCAGATGCCAGAGCGCAAAAATGTCCCGTCCTCCGAAGATAATCCTTGCACAGTTCGTTGGCGAATACATCGAGTTTCTGCACTTGCTCGCCTTGCACATTGATCGCGTCTGCGGCGCCGCGCACGCCGGCAATACCGGCGCGGTTCGTCTCCCGCGAAATGTATTTGCCGATCGCTGACAAATCGGACATGATGAGCGCCAGATCCCGCTGTTGCGGATGCTTTGCTAAATGTTCCAGCAGGTATTGAGTGAGCGTAGGTATGAGGGCCATATAAATATCCTACACCTAGAGAGCGAAAAAACGCAACATTGCTATCCACTATCGAGAAATAATAATTGAGAATGAATATGAGCCGATTTCCCGCGAAGGAAAAGATCGGCGGCATGAAAAGAGACGTATTTGATCAGCCACGCACCGAACTCGCGAAGGAATACGTCATGGAAAATTTTAGATGAGACACTCTGCTATGTTCCTTTCTTTGGATGGGGGAGCAGACGACGAGACCCCTTCCACACCGCGGGGACAGATACAATCGTACGATCAATATCAACCCAAAGTTGGTCAAGTTTATCTTTGATCGGCATCATGCGGTCTTCAACGAGCTTGGCATTGGCAGTTCCCATTTCAGATTTCAGAGTCGAAGAAAGAACCATAAGCGACTTAATGCCTCCCACGAGATGTTTAAGATCGATAGCAGACATGCCGAGATCCCGCGTCGCGTCATGCAAATGTTGTCCCCGATACCGCGCATTGATCGCAGTATGCAATGCAAAAAATACGTCCGCGGCTTTCTCGAATACTTCGTACTGTTTCTGAATGTTGGACAAAAACTCATTGCCTGACTTTGGCCCATCAATAACAGCTGTCGAAAGGGTTGTGATCAGATTTTGAAGGACTATTTTTCCGCTGTCGATATCAAACTCGCCTTCCACCAACGGAGCGGTGCCGTGCTGCTCAAGGGGCGCCGTGCTCCGCGCGGGTTTTTGCCCCCGTAATAACTCCGCGGCTTTTATATACACGGATGTCGCCTCCTGATCGGTGATGGCAGATCCTGAAGATCGAGCACGTTTCTTGCTGCTTGGAATAGCGCCGACCTCGTCTGACAACATCGCAAACCACGCCGCAAGAATCCTTTTCGCTTGTTCCAATTCTTGCGCCAGAAATGAGGCTTGCCCCCGAACGAATGCGTCCATGTCCTTTGTATCTCCCTCATGAAACTTACGCTCGATTGCCCGCTGGGTGGATTGGAACAAATTCTCGAGTCTTGGCAAAATCTTTTCCGCGTCACTATCATGCAGCGATCCAAGATTTGATATTTCTGCCGCTTGAGTATGCTCATCATCAAAGGCGCGATGCTGCTGACCCGAATGTGCGTTCCCGGACAGCCGCGCAACTTCACTTTCCTTCATGATAAGCCATGCATCGATCATGCCCTTCGCTTGCGATATTTTCTCACGCAAATCTTTCGTAAGAGATTCGGTAATACCTCGCTTCGAGAGCTCCGGCGCGGATCTGATTGCCTCTTGATCGGTACGAAATTCAGACGCGAGACGTGGCACAATTTTACGGACATCTTCAAAACGAAGCGCTTTGGGGCGCGTCGCTTTCTCATCCGGAGCAACTTCAAGCAAGTGTTCTCCAAATGCTTTTGAGGATGCTTTTTCTCTTGGCATACACTATTCGATGATCATGAATTGATGATGGTATACTATATTATATATCAATAAAATCAAGACCGGTACAGACTCATACAAAGGTTGAAATTCAGACAAAAACATCTATACTAATGGCATGAAAAGAGATTCGCAAAACTATACGGGAGAAATCGGAAGCGCTGGAGAACGGAGAGAGACCGCTTCTCCAAAACTTCAGTTTGAAATTTTTTTCGGAGATCACGCAAGCGGCGCGGATGCCAAGACGTTTCTCGCCAAAGCAAAGGACGCGGATATCATCGGATTTGAAAAGAGTGGAATCGAGCCGAACATGATAAAGCTTCTACGGCAATTATCCGCGGGCATACCGGTAGATTATCGAGTGCGGCAAACAGACAATTGGGAGTTCGGGGAACAGTTGCTGCAAGGAATCCGGGAAATGAAAAAACCTGTCCTTCTTGCGGATCTGCATAAAGGGCTGGGGAGTTTCTTGTACGACACATATAGCGCATTTCATAGTAGGCAGTCACAAGAGGCCCTGTTGGACTTTTGTGAAGGGAACTTCGATGCGGCGATGCGGCGTATAAAATTATGTGAGATCCTTTCTGTCAAACCAAACGAATTCCGAGAACGTATTATTGCCGCGCGCCTTGAGCCGCAAACGAAAAAACTTCTCAAAACCAATCCCCAATTACGCGGCAAAAATTCATTACACGCTATCTTCTTTCTCGGCAGAGCGCATACGCCCATTATGCATGAACGTTCATTGCCAGAATCTGCCCGCATGGGTATTGCGCACGCATATCTCAAAACATATTACGAACAAATCTACCAGCTGCGCCGAAGGAAGAGAGACGTGCCTGACGAGTTGTATGCCCGCTTGATCGCCGAATCAGCGATTCGACTATTTCTTGATCAAAAATACGGACTAAAAAAAGATGATGTGCCTTCGTTTGCAATGATAACGAACGCAGCGCATTTGATCACCCGACGCATGAAAGAAAACGAGATCCGAGAACTTTCTTCTTCTTTGGGCAAAGCAGAAGATGAACGCGACTTGAGCGAGGAAACTGACCAAAGCGATGCTGCTGAAAAATCTTTCTTTCGTCCGAAACAAATGGATATGATCGAAGCGCTGGTCGAGCAAAAAGGGATGCCACTGCCAAGCTCCTTTAAGGAACTTGATACATTCATCAGCGCGCACGAGCCGCGATGGAAGCTGTGAAAAAAAATTCACAGAAAAAAAGAGGTCGCTGCAGAGGGAGAAAAGAAAAAGGGGTATGCTGTTTTTGACTTTTCCACATTCACTGATTTGACAAATCTCATCACTATGCTATTCTAAAATTGTTCCTTACATCAAAAGTGTAGCGTGACACATTCGCGCCATTTATTCCTCCTTTCGAGGTAGGCAACCCGGGAAATCTGCGGGAAGCCACATGGAGTAAATGACTGATCGTTAAAACGGTTGGGAGATTTCATTCAGTTTATACTGGATCAAATCTCTTAGCCGTTTTTTTGTTTTTCGCCAAGGTCGACCGGAAAAAAATTTACTCATCAATGTAAAAATATGAAGAATCAGAAACCATTATTGTGGACAAAGGAGTATTCCGCAAGGCAACTCCTGGCAAATAGAAATGAGATAGTACTCAAAGGGATAAGTACAACCCATAAAATCAGTAAGGACGAGTCCGGCTTCAAGGCTTTCCTGCTCTCAAAGGAACACCCCTTCTGGCGGCCGGTAAAAAGCGAGGATATTCTCCCAATCCTTTTTGGAGAGACCGTCTTCAACGATGGGTATATGTGCGATGAACGCCTTGCAGAAGCTGAAGCGATGCGAAGAAAATTCCTTCAGGAAATGGGCGCAGACTCGATAGCGATCCCGTGTAACATATGCAGCAAGACAGCCGCAACGCTGGATTTGATGCCGAGCAGTATTGCGCCTGACAAAAGAGCGGGTTTTCATTCGAGCGGGTTTCTCTTCGATGTTTGGAGCGGATCTGAAACAGATGAGAATCTGGAGCGAATCAGCAAGGCAGCTCATACGAACCTCGGATACCTCCACAGCATCGATCCCGATACGTTCGGTTTTGTATGCCGCGAATGTAGGATTGCCTACTGTAGAAAATGCTGGCGGAATATCTACGAAAGATATGACGAGAGCTTTTACGACGACACGCGCGGCACCTGTCCGGAGGGGCATGAGCAAATGCTCGCGGATTGACGAAAAATCATAACCAACGTTATTTATGACGAATAGAATCAAACAAGCGATCGCTCTGGCGATCAACGCACATGGCCAACAAAAGCGCAAAGGCAAAGAACTCCCCTATGTAATCCATCCCTTGGATGTCGCGCTTATGCTCGCCCGAGCCGGAGCGGATGAAGAAACGATCATCGCCGGAATTCTTCATGATACGATCGAAGACAGCCCGTCCGATTACAAAGTGACGCGCGAATTGATCGCGGTGCAATTCGGCGAGAGAGTTGCCGGAATAGTCGAAAACGTTTCGGAGCCGGACAAGAGTCTGTCGTGGGAAGATCGCAAATCCCAGGCTCTCGAGCATATGAAGACATTCTCGCACGACTCATTGCTTGTGAAATCGGCTGATGTCATAAGCAATGCGACAGAACTTCTTGAGGACTTTGAGCATGTTGCCGATAAAGTCTTCGAACGATTTAACGCGCCGAAGCAAAAGATCATCAGCCACTATCGAAGCGTCATGCAGGCGCTGCTTGAGAGGTGGGATGCCAATCCGCTTGCAAATGACTTGCAGGCGATCGCAATCCTGCTTTACGCCATTCCATACGAAAAGGAAGATAACCTAGTAGCGTTCATCCGATTAAATATCTCATTCATCCGCAGTGAAATAGGGCAAATCAATGCGCCCGACGATGTAAAGAAAAGCATTTTGGAATTATGCGCCCATTTCGAGGATGCGCTGCCGGATTCTCGTACTGTTTCATGGGAGGATTGCCGCGAACGTATTCGTGAACAGATAAATCGTTGCAGAACACTCGTGGATACGCTTGACGGACGAGCCGACGCGCAAACAGCACATCTGCTACTCATGGCTCACGTCGCCGACATAATGAATGCGTTCAAGGGTGCGGTGTCAGTAAAATCAGATCGTAATGGTCGTGGCATGAGCAGAATATAACGCGGGCTATGATTTTTTTAACTCCTCAAACTTCTCTCGTAATTCTCTTTCTGTTGTCCCACCCATGGCAAACAGCTCATCGTTGATGATGATTCCGGGGCTCGACATAATGCTATATGCGCCAATGAGTTCTTGTCCTTCGGGAGTTGTCATGTCTACTTCCTTGACCTCAAGTTCGGGATACTCCGGGCCTATCTTTTTTAATAATTCCTTGGTTTGCGCGCAATGCCCGCAACCCTCTTTTGTGACGAGGGTCATTTTAATTGGTTTGTTCATAATGATTCTATGTTTTAATTTTTTTAATACGCTTGGCTACGACTATGGCCAAGATGATAATTACAAGGGCTAACACAGGGCCAAAAACATTGTCGGCGGTCACGGTCGTGGCGCCCTCCTCATGGGCATATGCAATTTGAATAATGGAAAAACTCATACTGGGTGACCTTGTGTTAATTTGTTGCGCTTCACAAACGCGTTCCAAATGATAACCGCTCCGACCATAAGCCCGATCAGCGCCCAAGGCAGTATCGTTGCGGTTCCGCCTTGGATGTTTAACAACTCTTCGATCTCCGCGCTCTCGGCGATACTCGGCAATGTGTTCATGAGCAGATTATTCCACACGACATGGAATAGTGAATCTTCCCAGAACGCCATCTTGAATGGAAGATACTGAAACAGATACGCGCCGATGCCGACCAATCCCCAGCCCATAGCTCTGTCAATTTTTTCCTGCTGGCGGCTTACCCAATCAATGGTGTTCATTCCCAAAATAGCGAGAATAGTTAGAAATATAAGCGGCGTGACTCTGCCCAAACCGTGTATCACTCCCAGGGTAATACCGTCTCCCACGGTGCCGACAGTTGCGATGTATGTCAGTAAGACATAGAAGGCCGGGTTTGGGCAGCCAACGCCTGCATTACCA
>JACPHV010000017.1 GCA_016188385.1 Candidatus Uhrbacteria bacterium
ACAATCTTTGCTTCAATCTCATGCGGCAGATGTAATTCTCCTTCCCTGCTTTGCCTGCCGATCGGATTAAACTCACGCTTGTCTCGCGACATAGAATGGATAGGATTAATGCATATGCAAGAATACCAACAAACCAATGGATAGACAAGGAGAGAGGCGCGCAAATCGAGGAAGCCAACCACTTACAGAACGCTGCCGCTATGCAACGCTTTGGCGGAGTCGGACGGAGGAAGGCGTTGAAGGATTGGCGGAGCAAATGCGTTCATCTCGAATGGAGTGCGCAAATGATTTTTCGAAATGATCGCGAAACTCACGAACGAGCGTATCAGCACGCTCATCATACTGTGCTTGATCCGTCCATGTGGCTCGCGGATCGAGCACAGTCGGGTCAACACCGGGGATAGATACGGGAACAGACACATGAAATCGCGCGTCTTGCTTATACGCCGCGGAATCCAGCGTGCCGGAAAGAGCGGCATCGACAAGCATTCGCGTAAGCCCGATATCCATGCGTTTCCCTACTCCATAAGGCCCTCCCGACCATCCGGTATTTACCAAATATACAGACGGTGTGTATTGATGAAGATATTTTTCAAGCAAAAGAAGATAATCCATCGGCTGGCGCGGCATGAACGGCTGTCCGAAAAATCGGGAAAAGGTTGTCACCGGTTGCGTGATGCCTGTTTCCGTACCGGCAAGTTTGCATGTATATCCCATAAGAAACCAGTAGAGCGCTTGTTCGGTCGTAAGTTTTGCAATCGGAGGCAAGACTCCGTGCGCGTCTGCCGTCAAAAAAAGAATCGTAGAAGGATGACTCGCTTTCGCGTCTTGTTTGCGACGATTCAAATATGAAATGGGAAAAGAACCGCGAGAGTTTTCCGTATATCGATCATCATCAAGATCGTATGAACCGTCGGGATATACCATGGCGTTTTCAAGAATACAGCCATTCTCTTTCACGGGCCGTTCATCAAATAACGCGTGATATATTTCCGGTTCCCTTTCTTTGTTCAACCGAATTGTCTTTGCATAACATCCGTTTTCAAAATTCGCGATCCCTTCCTGCGACCATCCGTGTTCGTCATCGCCGATAAACAAACGGCGTTCATCATTCGAGAGCGTTGTCTTTCCGGTACCCGAAAGACCAAGCAGTACTGCAACCCGCCCTTTTTCGTCTACCATCGCAGAAGAATGCAACGGAAGAATGGCATGTTCCGGTAGGATGTAGTTCATCACGGTAAACATGGTTTTTTTTACCGTACCGCAGTATGACGATCCGAGCACAAGACATATTCGCTGATCCATATCCATCACAATGGCTACCTCTGACTGCGCTCCATTCACAACTCGTAATCCTTCTATGTCTTTGCCAGCCTTGATCTTTTCATGAGGTAAGACAAGAAGCGTGAACCCTTTGTCAAAAAAAATACTTTTCTCGATATCACGCGGGGTGGGGCGAAACATGGTATCGGCGAAAAGTACGGAAATCGCTCGATCCGCGACAATGCGTATGGGAAGCGCGTAAGCGCTGTCCGCGCCGAGAGTACGGGTAATATCATACAAACGAGGTGCTTGTCGAACTGCTTCGCGCGCCTCTTGCAGCAGCGCATCAAAAAGAGTTTCCTCCATTGGATGATTATTTGGTGATGTCCAGTCAATATGGGGTGCGGATTCCGGATGGTGAACGATGTACGTGTCATGCGGACTTCTGCCGGTAGAGTTTTTTTCGGTCCATGTTGCGAGCGTACCGGATTGCAATCGAATAGCTTCATGTCGATCCAGAACATCTTGGATCATCTCCGAACGTGTGGGTTCCTTGCGGGCGAAAGGGTGTTTAGCGATAATATCGTCAAGGGTAAGCATACAACGGGGCACGCTATGAGCGCCGCTTCATCGCTTCAATAACCTTTACACGAGCTATTTCATACGCGATCGCGCGCGGATGTTTTTTTTCCGCTCGGCTGCGTGTTATCACATCTCTGACTACCGGCACAATTTTTTGCTCCACGAGAGCAAACATTTGTTCCGGTGTTGCCCCGATTGTTTCCGCATAGGATGAGATCACTCCTCCGGAATTCGCAACGAAATCGGGTACGATGTGTATGCCTCGCTCCCATAATTCTTGCTCAACTCCTTCCCGCATGGAGATATTCGATCCGGCAACAATCAACTTTGTCCTGATCAAATCTTTATTGCTTTCATTGATTACGTCGGTAACGGAAGCGGGGATTAGGATATCAACGTCAAGACCGAAAATCGCATCTCGATCCAACTTTTGCGCATTCGGATATTCCGTGACAGACTTCTTTTTCTCCTTCAATGCCTGAAGCGCATCCAAATCAAAACCGTATGGCGAATATGCTGTCCCTCGGCTGTCCGACACAGCCACGATATGACCGCCCCATTCTTTCAAAAATCGAAACGCAAAAGTGCCGACATTGCCGAAACCTTCGATGGCGATGCGAGCGTTTTTCAAATCAATGCCAACGACTTCTGCCGCTACGCGAGCCGCGTGCGCCACGCCGAAGCCGGTGCTGCCGAGTTCGTGTGGTAATCCATGATATCTATTTCCTTCAGAATCGGTGTACGTATATGTTGCCGGCTTACCCGTCGATGCCTGCCATTCACCAAGTTCATCCGCGATCCAGAGCATCTCACGCTCTCCACTCGAAACATCTGGCCCGGTAATGTACAGGTGTGGGATAAAAGGACGGAGCGCGCGAGCAAAGGCACGGACTTGCTTTTCTTTCAATTCATCAGATCCGCCATTCCATACCATGCCTGCCTTTGCTCCTCCGAACGGGATGTCAGCGATTGCGTTTTTCCATGTCATGGTTCGCGCGAGCCGAAATACCTCTTCCATATTCACGGTAGGGGTCATACGGGTACCTCCTTTGCCCAATCCTCGAGCGGTATTATCAATTACCAGGTATCCCTTCATCCCGACCGATGGATCGGACACTTGCACGCAGTATTCAGGACCGAATTCATCAACCGGAATGCCGGAGGTCTGCGCCGTTATGGCGGATTTAGCGTGATGTATTGTTTCAATCATACGTGGTGAGATTAGTAAAAGATCTCTTAAGAATTGATATTTTCATACTATGTCATACATTTCAGCAAGTCAAGTGTGGATATCTTCTCCTCTCTTGCTTGGCACATCTGTATGCTGAACCTGATCGATTTGAAGATTGACGCGATATCTCGTATACTCCTGACATCATCTCTTTTCATTATCCTATGCCAAAAAGATCACCGGGTGGCGAAGGAAAACATATTCCGCCTGAAGTAAAGCAGATCAAGCCGCCGCTCGAACCGCAGGGCGGCGTGGAAGCGCTTAATCGATTTGCGGAATCATTCCCGTCAAATCACGACACAACAGCTGCCGGCGAATCAAACATTCATGAGCTTGGGCTCTTGGCGAACAAAGCGAGGCTTGGAAATGAAGCGGAATCGTTCCAAGCCGTAAGCACTCTGCTTTCCCGTAGGGAAGAGTTACAGAACAGAATCATAGGTGAAGGAATGGATGCGAATGGCGCGAATGTGCTTCAAGCGCTCCTCGAGAAAGCAACGGACGAACAGCGCGATGGAGTACGTGAATTATTTCGCGATATCATTCGCAGTCCAAACCTGGATACGAAAAAATTTTTCGCGTTCATGTCCCCGTACGACAAAGAAGAAATTGTCGCTTCGTTCGGTCAGCGGTATATGCGCATGATCCTGGAAAGTGTGGGGCTGCCGGAGTCGCTTATCCCTCTATGGGAGCGGAGCAGAAAGGGAAAAATTTTCGGATTGATCGTTAATTTCGAACGTCTTATCGAGATAGAAAAAGCGCGTCCGACCGGAGCGGAGCAATTATACAGCCAATTTGGAATACGGTTTTTCGGACGATACGCTTTGCCTGACTTGTTGCGGCAGATTGACGAAACGGATACGCAGCAGCCGTACGGCATTTGGCTGCGGCCAGGAGTGGAAGACATACGCGGTGTATTCTATGCAGATGATAAAAAAATAGAGCATGCCGGCATGAAATTGAGGTCGGCAACGGATGATCCAATCGGACAACGAATTATTGAAGCTTCAAATAAAGAGGAGGTATGCGCCCGTATACGTTCGGCTCATGCGCGGTATGGCGCCAAAAACCGTTTTTCTTTTGCCATAATCAGCGGCCATGGCAATGAAGGATTATTACAGGTAGGCGAAGGAGAGAGCGCCGACTCGTACGATTCACGCGATGTCACGCGACGTCACTTCAAGGCAGGAAAACGTTATTTCAAAAAAGGAGCAACGATTATCCTCCAATCATGCAGGACGGGGATACGGCTCGCGCGAAAACTATCATTTGCGTATCCCGACACGTTTGTGTACGCTCCTCTCTCGGCGACAAATCTCGGGCGACTCGATGTGCTTGGGGACGGAAAAACTGCACCATTGTTGCGGCCAACGTACTTTTACGGAGATCTATGGGCGCTGTATCGCGGCGGAACATTAATAGATTTTCAGGAGCAAGGATCGGATGGAGATACGCTTACTCCGGAAAAAGGCGAGGAAATAAATGAAGTATACAACGCGCTTGGAGGAGCGCGGCGTCGACGGCATCGGAAATTACGAAGAATTGAACAACAGTTATTCACGCGGCGGATGCAAACCTATTGCAGGCTCTTAACACATACCCGCCTCGTAAAGGGCTCTGAATCATTGCGTGAAATCTGGCCGTACATGAATACAATGGGCGATGCGGCTGCCGTGTACTTACCTGCCCTCCGCAAGACTGTGTCGAATTTGTTGGAACAGCATCTCAATGAATTTTCGGACGAAATTGAAAAAAACCGCGGGGACAACATGGACACAGAAGAGGCGCTTAACAGCCTTGAATATTTTGTCAGCTGCGCCGATGAAAAAAAACGCGAAAAAGGAATGGCGATTCTTGACCGATACTGGGATACGATCGAAAAACTTGTATTACATTCTAACTCGTCTGGCTTGATGGCAGGCCGTTATCTCGCGACCCAGATCGAATATGGCGGAGTAGAAGGGAAGAAAAAGGCGGGCATGATCCTTAAAAAAAGGCTTGCCACGATGAGTCAGGCTAATCACGCATTAAGCGAGTATTTTCCCGTGTCAGAGTCAATGCAATTCCTTGCGTCTCTCACGGCATCCTTTTTTAACCTCGACTCCCCAAAAGTGCGCGTTGCTGCGCATGAACTCATGCGAGATATGTTTACAGGTTTTACGGAACAGGATCTAGACATGCTTACCGATGCCTGGTTCAACGCGGCTGGAACAGACCACGATCGGCTTTTCATGATCAACTATCATCTTCGAATGATGGCGATGCTGGAAAGCCGTTCTTCCGGGTCGGCGCATGCGTTATTCACTGATTACGGGATCAGAAATTTCGGATCTTATCCTTTTGAAGTATTGAGAAATCAATACATTCAGCGAAGTGAAACAGGATCGCCTTGCGCGCTTCTGCTGTATCCGCGACAAAGCCTGATCACGGAAAACGGAGAGCATCATCATTATTTGAAATTGTGGAGCGAGCTTGCCTTGACGATAGGGCGTAAAGGAATCCGTATGCGTGTTGTCGAATGGGAGAATGAACATGATATCGCAAACGCAATCGGAAAAGATGAACAGTCCGTAAAGCGGCCCATGCTTGCGATCATTGGCGGCCGGGGAAACTCACAAGGATTGTATTTCCAGCAAGACGGAACATGGCGCGCTTTGAGCAAGGATACACTGCGACGCCGGCCGACGACACGCGAAGCGCTGGCGGGACTGCGCGGAAAGACCGTGATTCTTGATGTGAATTGCGCCGGGAAACCGGATGGATTTGCGCAAGAATTATCTCGGAGGCTGGAGTGTACGGCCCATGCCGCGCAAGAGCTTGCTTGCACAGGCACTCGAGTCGTTGCGCATATCAATTCTATTCAACCAAAGCTCTTTCGGCCAGATCGTATTGATGTCGACGTAGTATTCGGCGCGGGTGATACGGGAGCATATCAAGTCGGTCAAGAGCATATCAAGTCGGTCAACGAATCAACGATACGTAAATCAATGTGAGCGACCTCTAAAAAAAGATCCCTGCCACAACGACGGGATCAAATAACAACATTAACGGATCTCCCGCAGACGGCTGTACTGATTGTCCAGCCAATCCTGCATGGGTACGCCTGACGGCTTCTCGTCGAGATTGACGACGAGTCGAACGTCCCCTTTCGGGAACTCAATCCAGATCGTCCCATCCTCGAGACATCGCCATCCTGTGGGCTGGTTCCAGCCCTTGAGTCTGAACGTGGGGAGCGTCAAAATACTGCACGATCTCCCGCAGATCTGGCATTTCATGGACATACCCGCCTTTCCGCGTCGGCATCGGCACGTTCTATCGCGTGCCAGAGTTTGGACGCGATGAACTCGTCGATAGACGAGAACTCGCCTACAGCCCCGCCGCGGCGGGACACAAACACCGCATGAAGACTCCCGCGACAGTATGTCATGCCGTAGTCCTTCCAGTTTCCCTTGACTGTTGCCGTAATTTCCACCAGGAGCTTGCGCCTTGTGTGCATTGAAAACTCCATGGCCCTGACCTGGACCTCGATCTCCGTACTCTCATAATAAGAGCACGCTCCACTTCTATAGATTTTCTTGAGCTCCGCGCCCTCACCACGACGAAGCGCGAACAAAACCGGTAAAAGCACAACGCGCAATTCTCGTCTTAGGCCATAAACGCAACGCCGAAGCGACGTCGCGCTCTTCTTTGCGACTTCCGCCAGCGCATCTACAGCAATCGGGTCCACTTGACCTCTCCTTCCACATATTCCTATGCCATCTCCGCAAAAACGGAAACCCAAAAAGCAAGATACTGATTTCTTGTTCGTGGATTCCCGCTTTCACGGAAATGACGCTTCATTATGCCGCAAGCTACTGTCTCATGACGTTGCATGGCACGACAGGTAGAGAAAAACAGAATGCTTCCCATAAAAAGAACTACTCCTCCAAGCTATGGGAGGAGTGTAAGGAAGATAGCACCAGACGTCAACTCTATTGTGGATGTTTCCGTAGAATCATATAACTCGCAAACATTGCATTCCCGTATTCGCTTATATGAGATAAGATATCTTCATGTCTTTTTTACGAAAATCATTTTTATCACGCGGCGCAAGCGCGCTTTTTGCCGTCTCGCTTATATACGGGGTAAGCGCGATTATTTACCGTCTGATCGGGTTGGAATTCGGCGTTTTCTACACCACTCTGACGCGCAATATCATCATGTTTGCTATCGCATGCATGATCGTGCTTGCGCTAAAACAGTGGCTTCCAATCTTAAGCGGCGACATACGATGGTTCGCTTTGCTCGGAGCGGCTGGCGCTCTTGCCAATGCGACATTTTTTCTCGCGCTGAATCTCTTACCGATCGGCACCGCTTTGTTTTTCTTTTACGCGTGCGCCACGATCGCCTCCTTTGCGTATGGCATCCTTTTTTTTGCTGAACGTACGACGCCTCATGCCTATGTCGGACTTATTCTCGGCATAAGTGGATTAATCGTTCTTTTTTCAGAGACGGTACGGTATGCACCGATACTATTTATCGTAATCGCCTGTTTGGCGGGAATCCTTGAAGCAACATGGAACATTTTTTCAAAAAAAATCTCTTCACGCTATCCGCTCGCGCAGATACTTGCGATCGATGCCGCTATTGCCGCAATCATCTCGCTGGCGATCGTCCTCTTAACGGGAGAAAAAATTTTGCCGCCATCATTCACCACCTCATGGATAGCGATATTTGCGTCATCAATCACGGTACTCGCAGGGAGTTATTTGATCATATTCGGTTACCGATATATGGAAGCGCATCGGGGCAGTATTATTTTACTCCTCGAAGTCGTGTTCGGCTCCATATTTGCCTTTTTGCTTTTCAACGAATCCCTCTCGTCGTATACGATAGCAGGCGGACTGCTGATTGGCGCCGGTGTTATCGTAATGAACTACAACAACCGCCCTTGAAGGTCGGCGGGAATAGTGCATCCGAGATGTCGGTACGCGTGTTCTGTCGCGACACGACCTCGAGCAGTACGATTGATAAATCCAAGTTGGAGCAGAAACGGTTCGTAGACATCCTCGATCGTCTCCATTTCTTCCGATAAAGACGCGGCAATGGTATTCAATCCAACCGGGCCGCCCTGAAATTTTCCTATGATCGTCTCCAAAATCCTGCGATCGACCGGATCCAATCCGACCGTATCAATACCGAGTGTATCAAGCGCTTGTTCGGCAAACGACAGCATGATCGTATCACTCCCCTTCACTTGCGTATAATCGCGTACGCGTTTCAGGAGACGATTGGCGATACGGGGAGTAAAACGCGCGCGCTGCGCGATCCGCAAAGCCGCATCTTGGTCAATATCGCATTTCAAAATTTTTGCGGAACGCATAATGATTTCAACGATGTGATCATGCGTGTAGAACTCCAGATGATACAAACTCCCGAAACGATCACGCAAGGGGCTGGCCAATAAGCTCATGCGAGTGGTTGCCCCGATCAACGTAAAACGCGGCAAGTCAAGGCGTATCGTGCGCGCAGACGGCCCTTTGCCCAGTACGATATCAAGCGCGTAATCTTCCATCGCGGGATAGAGCGCTTCAGCGATCGTCTTGTGAAGACGATGGATCTCATCGATAAAAAGAATATCTCCATTGCTAAGATTCGTCAGTATCGCCGCGAGATCTCCGACGCGTTCGAGAGCGGGACCGGAAGTGACGCGGATTGAACTGCCGACTTCGCGCGCGATGATATGAGCAAGCGTCGTTTTACCGAGCCCTGGCGGACCGGAAAGCAAGACATGCTCGAGCGACTCGCCTCGTTGTTTTGCGGCATCGATAAATATGCGCAGGCTTGTCTTCACCTGATCTTGGCCGATGTATTCGTCGAGCGCCTGGGGACGAAGCGATGTGTCAAAATTGCTATCATCTCCTTGCGCTGCGGATATACGAACATTGATCTCTTCGTTTTCCATATGCTCTGTCTCCTTTCATTTTACTCTGTGTCTGATAAATGCCGCCGAACCTCTCATTTTTCCACAGACTCAATCTATCAAATGACTTTTGGTACGGCAAGCGATACGTCGATTGTCGTGCGAGGCAACAGTGTTCGGATTTTTTCCGGCCACTCGATTATTGTGATCGCATCAGGAATTCCAATGTATTCCGCGATGCCTGCTTGAGCGAGCGTATGTAAAGTCGCGAGCCGGTAGGTATCTATATGATAAAGGAAGCTCGCGTTACATTTTCTATGGTTCTTTTGTGGGATACCATACCGCATCATCAGGACAAATGTCGGGCTCGTAACTGTCGCCTTGATGCCAAGAGCCGCGGCTATCCCTTTGGCAAAAGCGGTCTTACCCGCTCCCAGCTCGCCGGAAAGAGCGATTACATCTCCTCCGCGCAACGTGCGCCCGAATGTTTTGGCAATCTTATACGTATCTTCAGGCGATCTGCTCTTCATAACCTCCCTGGCGCGAGAACGGACAACAGTGATAGTGCGCGTATTCATATATCATGGCAGCTCCCATGAGGGATCGGCATCGCAAAAAAGAGGGGATGTGAATGTTCCCCTTCTGAACTGAATATATCCCGCGAGCGCGATCATCGCCGCGTTGTCTGTACAATACTTGAGTGGCGCGACAAAAAGGAGCGGCTGGCATGGTAGTTGCGGGATCGCCTTGGCTAGAGTTTGCCGCAATGCGATGTTCGCCGCGACACCGCCTCCCACCAGCACTGATTTCACGTTATAGTGCTTCGCCGCCGCACATGTTTTTTTGACTAATACAGTGACGACGGAATGTTGGAAAGAAGCGCAAATGTCATCGCGGAACATCTCGGAGTATGTTTTGTGATTTTTTTGATCGCGGACACGATAAAGTACCGCGGTCTTGAGACCACTAAAGCTAAAATTAAAGTCGCGCGAATGAAGCATGGGAATCGGCAAAGGAACGGCAAGAGAATTGCCGTAGGCTGCGCGGCGAGCGATCGCGGGCCCTCCCGGATAATCGAGATCCACGATCTTTGCCACTTTGTCGAATGCTTCGCCCGCGGCATCATCAACGGTCTTGCCTATTTTTTTATACTTCCCGTGATCGCGCATGAGAATAAGCTCCGTATGTCCTCCGGATACAATTAATGCAAGCGCGGGAAATCGTATCCGATCCAAACGGTGTCTTTGATTTTTAATGAGTGGCTTTTGAGTTGCCAGCCAATTCGAGTAAATATGCCCTTCAATATGATTGACGCGGACAAGGGGCTTCCCATAGATGTATGCTAGAGCGCGAGCAGTGTGGACGCCGACCAACAAGGACGTTATCAGGCCGGGACCGGCGGTCACCGCGACACAGTCAGGTACCCGCCTGCCGAGAATTCTTTTTACCAAAGGGATGATAGTTTCGATATGAATGCGCGCAGCCACTTCCGGCACAACTCCTCCGTACTCTTTATGAATGTTTTGCTGTGTCGCCATGGCCGTTGACAGCAATCGAAAGGATACTTCGTCTCCCTTCAAAAAAGCGACTGCTGTCTCATCGCATGATGACTCGATGCCAAGCACAGCCACGCTCCGCCTGTTGAATTGTTTTACCGCATGATTCATGATATATAGTATGAAAATGCTTTCTATTATACTCCCGACGTATAACGAAGAAAAAAACATCGAGCATACCGTCACGAGTATAGCAGAGTACTGCGGTGCGAAACAATACCCCTATGAAATCATCATCATTGATGACGGCAGTACGGATGGAACATATCGTTTAGCTTGCATTCTTGGGGAAAAAAATAATTCTGTTTCAATACTGCAGCATGAGACAAATCGCGGAAAGGGGGCCGCGGTTCGTACGGGAATGGCTGTGGCAAACGGTGAAATTCTCATATTCCTTGACGCGGATGGGTCCACAAAAATTTCAGAGCTTGATGTGTGTGTCCCTTTTCTTAGTCAAGGGTATGGCGTTGTGATAGGATCCCGTTATATGGAACAGAGCATGGTTGTACGAAAACAGCCGCCGGCTCGAATCATGATCGGACGGCTGGGGAATATGTTGATACGATTTCTCCTTCTTCCCGGCATCGTGGATACACAGTGCGGATTCAAGGTGTTTACCAAGCATGGAGCGCATGAAATTTTCTCGCGGCAGACGATAGAAGGGTGGGGGTTTGATATGGAGATTCTCGTGATCGCTCGTCTGCTCGGCTTGCGCATCAAAGAACTGCCGGTAAGCTGGTATGACGCGACGAACAGAGCAAGCAGATTTCGACCGATAAAAGATATATGCCGCACGTTTGCCGAACTTCTCCTGATTAAAACCAACATCCTGCTCGGCCGCTACCGTTGACGAAATAAAAAAATATTTCTAGAATTGCATAATATGGCAGTTGCGGCCCATTCGTCTAGTGGTTAGGACAGCGGCTTTTCAAGCCGTTAACGGGAGTTCGATTCTCCCATGGGCTACCAAATCAGAAAAATTAAAATGAGGGGAAGAGGGAGCGGGGACTGTCATCGTTCTCAAGAGAGAGACATCAAGAGAGAGTGGCATATCTCATAGAGCAATGGTACAGTAGATAACAAAAATGTCCGATCTGCTATAGAGACATGATATAATTCAATAATCATGAATAGGATAAAACAAAAAAAACTTACGGAAGCTCAAAACCGCTTTGTGAAACGTTTTATTGATATTGCCTATGAAAATATGGCAATTGAACGAGAGACACCGTTCACACGCAAAGAGGCATATCGTCGATACCGAAATGATGCCCTTGATCTTATTCGAGATGGAACCTACAAAACCATTCGGTTTTAGCTATGACAAAAACTCCTGTCACGTATAAAGAGACGCTACAGGGTATTCTTACGGTGCGAGAGATTGAGAGTATTGTCATGGACAATCTTATCAACGTCCAAAAGTACCTTTTTCGCAATTATCAAAATCTCTCAATCAATCAAAGAACGATAAAACACCTTCATAAACTTCTGACGGCAAACCTTTTTGAGGAAGGAGGAAACTACCGCAAGCACAATGTTGAGCTTGGATCCTTTGAGCCGCCAACATATTTTAAGGTGCCGCAGTACATGATGGATTGGGAAGAAGATTATAAAGAGCGAAGGAAACATACCCGCACACAAGAACAGAAAATTGAGCTCTGCGCATGGCTCATACATCGTTTTCTTTGGATTCATCCTTTCTTCGATTATAACGGACGAATCTCTCGGCTTATCGGGGAGCTCTTTCTTTTGAAGAACAAATTTCCTGTTGTCACCTTTCAATCAGTAAAAAGAGTTGATTTTGTGCGAGCAGTTAAAAAAGCAACAGAATGTGGTGACCTCAACGATCTTAGTGGATTGATTAAGGGAGAATAGGAGTGTCGAGCTTTTTCCAAGCGTGCAACTCCTGCAATAAGGTGTTCCAATGTTCTCCCACTTGGGCTACCAGACTCGTGATACATGGAAATAAAAAACGATTTAAAAATATCGAGGCACTATTTTGTAAATCCAGTCATGGGTACCAACAGTCAAAAACACAACTTTCCCCGGACCATAAAAACGAAAGGCGACTCGATAGTCTTTGTCTATACGAAAACTCCATACTTCTTTCTCATGAGGTGAGAGTTTTTCTGTATGGAGTGATGGGTAGAAGGGGTTCTGGCGAAAAAGTCTTTCTTGTTTCTCTGCCTTGTTCTGAATTTGAAGAGGGAGCTCGCTAAACCGTTTTTCAAATTCTTCGGTAACAAAAATCCTAAAAGGATTTTTCATACTTTCTTTTTTCGCAGCTCCTTCAGCGATGAAATCTCACGCGCTTTTCCCTTTTTTATATCACGTTCAGCTTGATTCAAACTTTTTAAAAAATCAAGATTAAAAAAACCGAATGTGGCTGCAAGACGCTCAAACCGATTAGCATCGAGTGTCACAACGTATTCCTTTTTTGCTGAAGAAACGTGAATATCCACATCTGCCATATTATCTTTTGATTATACTTTGACTATTGTAATAGTATAATAAATATAGGTAATGGTCAACCATAAGCACGAGCTTGACGTTTGGAAAGATAGGATAATCCCAAAAAATGAGCCCTGTCAAAGAAAACGACCAGGCGATGAAGGATGGGGGCTGGAAAACTATTTTTGTATCATAGAATTTACTGACTATCCGCACATATGTTAACGAAAAGCCTATGCTTTTGGCCGCCTTCAAAGCCCTTCAGCGAAAAAAATCCTCATCGTATCTACGGATACGTTTGCGGTTTTTTCCGCCTCCAGGACTTTGATTCCGGCTCAACATCATACATTTTTCTTGTTAACCCATGTACGGATAGTCAGTAAGTACAAAGCGAAGAGTAGTATTATACCACTGATAATAGAAAAAACCTGCGAAGGGAAAAGTTTAGACGGGGTCCGAAAACGGCCCGGACCGCCACGGGATGCGCAAAGGATCTCTGCCCCACAAGGGGGAAGTGCGGATGCCTAGAAAGGAGCACTTCACACTTCTCCCCTTCAACCCCGCCAAGGCAATCCGGCGCAAAAGGATTCCCGCACAGAACCAAAGCCCGATATCCAGCGGACTCGTTAAGGGTTCTTTTTTACTGCGTAATTATGAGATGCGAATTCGTATTGACTGATGAATATTTTTTTCATCGGCATAAGGGAATTTAATTCATAAAAAACAAGTGTCGCCTCTCGATACTCATCTTCATCAACACTTCTATAGGAAAGCGGAGCGCATGAATTCGCGAGCAACAGGGCATTTGCCATGATACGACCTGTGCGCTTATTGCCATCATGAAACGGCTGAATATAACTAATCCCAAGAAGGGCTACTAATGCCTTACCGTATGGCGTTTGCATGTGCGATACTGCCTTTGCAAGACTTTCGACAGCATCGTTGATCTGATGAGCATTATCAAGCGGCCTGTACCGTGATCCTGTAATGCCGACTGCATGAGTCCGCACCCCGGCGTCGACATCCAAATCCTTCACAAGAATTGAATGCAATTCCTCTAGATTCGTTCGCGTTAAGGTTTTGAAGTGCATGACGTTATTCCATGCAAAAAGAAAAGTATCCTTATGGTTAAGAATCATGCGCGCCTCTTGCTTACTGTGGCCAGGCGCTTCCTTATTTTCCAGGAGCAATTTCTCAGTATCAAGAAGTGAGTAGGTATTACCCTCGATCTTAGAAGACTTCCACGAGAGTTCCACAATAAGCCGCTCAAGCTCTTTTTTTTGCAGAGTCTGCGGCAGTCCTATCGTCCTTTTGCGATATTCGACACTTGCTGCTTCAAGCCTATGGAGTTCTTCATCCAGAAAAATGTCGGATGGCATGGAATGGAAGAGGTCAAAATTATAACCGCTTAATCCGTACCGCTCGTCAGGATCGAGTGCCATGTAATCGTGACCTCCGATCTCGGAAAAAAGGCGAGCGCGCGACGTGATCGCATACTGCCGAGATCGCCCAGCGCCAATCGCTTGAAGCAGACCAGCCTCCACCATGTCAGACACCATTCTTTTTACCGTAACCAGGGACATATCCTGCCCACTTTTCGAGAGCTCTCGGTGAACATCAGAAGAACGCATCAGCTCATTTCGGAGAAAGATATTGATAGCTTCCTGGTATTTTCTTGGTATTTTTTCCATATTCGTATCATTTATGTAGTATAATCGTATCATATTGATACGATTAATGCAAGCTATGATGCTAGAGCCTGCATGAGAAATTAACTGACAATTTCAGGGCTTCCCATGCGTATAATTCCTTCCTAATCGTGTTCCAATTCGCTGCCGAAAGGGCTACCAGAGAATTTTTAGCGAACTCTCGGCTCTCTTCGGAGGCCGAGTTTTCGTTTACGGAAAAGCAATTGTAAAAACATATCTTGTGCCGATAGAAAATTTTTTTACAGTCTCAAGCCCGGCTTTATACTAGTGCGCTTGCTTACAAGTATGTATACATGGTAGGTTTTGAACATAGAATTACACCCACAAGAAAGTCGAGAAACCACCTATGAACATACCCTTCAAAAAAATCGCTGTCTGTCATGGCCCTACATGCGGACCAAACGGCGCAAAAAAATTAAAACAGATTCTTGAGGAGACCTATGCTGACAATGGAATAGAAATCACCACGCGCGAATGCTGCGGCAAATGTTCCAATCACAACTCTATAGTCGTTGATGATACCATGACCGTAAGCAATCTTGATGAAGAATCAATTAAAAAATTTATCGCTGATCCTGACGCAATGATTGAGGGCGCGAAAAAAGAAGAAGGAGAACTTTCAAAAAAAATTGACGAGCTATTATCTTCGGAAGATTTTACATTATCCTAAAGATTGATAGCCGATTCAGATCAACTTTGATTGACCGTTTCCAATCGCCCTTACTTAGCTAATAGAGTTTTGTCTCTACGAAAATATGCTCAAAGCAAAAGTAAGCCTGAACGCATTTCCTTCCTTTCCCCTCGCCGATCTCCATGCGCATTTAGGCGCGTCCGTCAGCCCGACAACATATTGGGAAATCGCGCATGAGCAAGGATTCAAATTGCCAGAACGAGACTACCACCGCTTTATCGAGTACATCACGTTGTCAGAAAAACGCAAGATGGAGCTCAAAGAGTACTTTGACACCATCTATCATCCCCTGCTTGATCCGCTTTCGTCCGGTACGTTCGCGTGCGAGACTGCGACATTTCAGATCATGAGCGGAGCATATCGATCAAGCAATATCCATCTCATCGAGCTACGCAATAATCCAATGAAGCACAATCACGGCGGACAGGAAGATCTTGACCATATCATCATGGCGATGCTGCGTGGCATGGAAAAAGCGCTTTTGCAATATCCAACGCTCCGTGCAGGGTTGCTATTTTGCATGGACAGACAGTTTTCTTACGAAAAAAATGCCGTCATCGTGGAAAAAGCAATAAAATATCGGCGGCGGGGAGTAGTTGGCATAGACCTTGCGAATTACTATCCGCCAAAAGGTTTCGCTGTTAAAGATTATCGCGGGTTAGTGCGGAAGGCTCGCAATGCAGGATTGAAAGTGACGATTCACTCCGGTGAAAACGCAGCTTCTGACGACTTGTGGGACGTAGTGGGCTATCTTCACCCTGACAGGATAGGCCATGGCATCAGGGCCGCCTATGACAAAAAACTCATGAAACGATTAGCGCAAAAAAATATCGTACTTGAGATCTGCCCGATGTCAAACATAGCCACGAAAGCGGTTGAAAATCTTGAAGAACTTGCTTTTTGCATTAAAACGCTCAAAGAACACAAAGTGCGCTTTACGATAAATACAGACTGGCCGGAGATGATCGAACAGGCGCATCTGAACAATCAATTCGCGATGCTTCGTAATCAAGGTGTCTTGAGCGAGAGTGATTTGCGAGAATGCGCAAAGACATCGTTAACCGCGAGCTTTATCCCGAAAGGCGGCTTGAGCGCCTATCTATAAAGGCTTCTGCAGGAGCCGGAAGACTCGTACCATCTGATATTTTACTATAGTCTCATATAGTGTATGTATACACACTTGCGATATTTTTAGCTCCTGTTAGAATCTTTTCATATGAGTATGGCAATAACGCAACGCGCGCGTGCTTCATCCTCTAGCTCTGGTACAGTGGCCTAGGGCTGGTATTTGGTATTATTGAGAAACATCAATATCAGAAACGAGCCCTCGACCGATGGCTCGTTTT
>JACPHV010000004.1 GCA_016188385.1 Candidatus Uhrbacteria bacterium
ATCGTTATTATCGGTATTTTCGCGTTTTTTTATTATGTACGGGATATACTGGCAATCCTTTTCGTTTCGTTGTTATTAGCTTCCGCGTTAAGCCCCTGGGTCCATAGTATGGAACAGCGTCGTGTCCCTCGGGCAGCCGGAATTTTGCTTATTTATATCTCGATTATCTCGATTGTCACGCTTGCCATTGTACTTCTTATCCCGCCGCTTGTCGAACAATTCAACGAATTGGCACAGACATTTCCAACGTACTCCGACCGATTTGTCAGAACGCTTCAGGGCTATCAGCCCGACATCAATATCCTTGACCAGCTCAAACGGGTGTTTGTATCTATCCAATCAAGTCTATTGGATGTCGCGAGCGGCATTTTTCTCAAGATTTTCGATGTCATTAAGGGATTCGTGGCGTTTTTCCTGGTATTTGTCGTGACGTTTTACATGATCGTGGAAGAATCCATGATGAAGCGCGCGTTGCGCTATGTCACGCCTGTGCGGTACCAGCCTTATGCGGAAAAGCTTCTTTCCAAAATACAAAAGAAAATAGGGCTGTGGGTGAGGGGGCAGGCGATTTTATCCTTGATTATCTTTACTCTTTCGTTTATCGGTCTCTCTATTCTTGGCGTTAAATACGCCCTTGTCCTCGCGCTTATCGCCGGATTGACCGAATTTATGCCTTTAATAGGACCGATCATCGGCGCTATCCCCGCGGTATTTATCGCGTTCAGCCAGGGGCCGTTGCTCGCGTTATGGGTGATTTTGCTTTATCTCTTGATCCAACGGATGGAAAACGATCTTCTTGTGCCGCGCGTGATGCAGCAAGCGGTTGGCCTTAATCCGCTCGTAAGCATTATCGCGCTTTTAATCGGGGCGAAATTCGCGGGTATTATCGGATTGTTGCTCGCGATTCCTATCGCGACGGTCATCGCGGTTATCGTCTCTGATTTTTTTGGCACACCTGACGATGATGACAGGGCGATTTTTCGGCGGCCGAAAATCGTTTGACCCCCGTCTATGCCCTTGCTATACTAGGGGCATAGCTATAAGGCCTTATAACCATAAGGTCTTTTGGTTCTTTTGACTCTATTGGGCAACATACGCCTGACACTATGAGTGATACTATTTATCAATGAAGCCGCATATCCACGAGAGGATACTGCTCTATAAAATCCGGCAAGGAGATACCGAGAGTTTTGGCGTTATCTACGATTTTTACCACGAAAAAATCTATCGGTACGTCTTTTTGAAATTGCCTACGCAAGAGGATGCCGAGGATGTCACCGCGGATACGTTTCTGCGCGTATGGCAGTATCTGCAAGGGAAGAACCGCGTCACACATATGCAGGCGCTCCTGTACCAGACCGCGCGCAACTTAATTGTTGATTTTTATCGTAGACGGGGCGGCAAAGTGGAATCAGTGGACGAGCTAGAGATTGTAGTCGCTGACCGCAGCGATTTGACGCTTGAAGAAAAGATGAACTTAAAGACGGATATGGCTCGGGCAGAGCGCGCGATCCGGCAACTGAAAGATATCTACCGCGATGTCATTATCCTTCACTTTCTTAATGACGTTCCGCTCCGCGAAATCGGTCCCCTTATAGAAAAATCAGCAGGCGCCACGCGTGTAATCTTGCACCGATCCCTTAAGGCGTTGCGCGAGATAATGGATGCCGACTTAAAAAATACAGTATAACGCGTGTAACGTTTTGAGCCCCCGATACGTCTACTATAATAGAGCAAGATAAAATCAGCTTGCATCAAAAAAAACAAAAAAAGCCCCAAAACAAAAGAAAAACAGGCAAAAAATCAAAAAACGCGAGAAAGAGAAATACAGCAGTGTTTTTCAAAAACAAAAGATAGCTCAAAAATAAAAGGTTTTTGAGTTTTTTTGTCTCCTACTGACTATCCGCACATACGTTAACGAAAAAGCCTATGCTTTTGGCAGATTCAAAGCCCTTCGCCGCAAAAAATCCTCACCGTACTAAAAGTACGCCTGCGGTTTTTTACGCCTCCAGGGCATTGAATCTGGCGCAAAATCATACATTTTTTCTTGTTAACCCATGTGTGGATAGTCAGTGATGAGGAATAACGGACGAATATGCGCAAAAGCGAAGCGATAAAAAAAATAGGGCTCCTCAAGGCGGTAAAACCGCACGCGGGCTGGTCGTCCCAGACCCGTTCGTTGCTGCTTTCCCAAATTGCCGCGCAAGGCGTATCAAGCTCAAAACGCGCGCCGCTATTTGGATCGCTGCGAGCCTATGGCATCACCGCAGTGTCGGAAGCATATGCCGCGACAGTCGGAGTATTATTCGTACGGCCGCGGAATGTGTTTTTCACTTCTGCCGCGGCGTTTGGCGTGGCGGTTTTTGCCGTTGTGTTAGCCCAGAGCAGCTTGCCGGGCCAGCCTCTCTATCATGTCAAACAGACGAGTGAAGGCATCCATGTGGCTCTTACGCCCCTCAATGATCGGTCCGCGCTTGAACTTTCACTCATAGATCGGAGGATCAAAGAGCTGGAAGCGGTATCTCAAAAAGAAACGACGTCAAAAGACTCCGCTATCGTAGACGCGTTAGTGCGGGATGTGTCCGAAAAATTTGAACACGTAGAGAAAAATCTCGCGTCATCCCGCGTGAAGAAAGAAGATTCCAAAAAGGCGGTAGGTATCGCGTCGCTCGTAAAAGAGAAATCATCTGATTATCGGCGTGTCTTGTCTGAAAAAGTCGCTCATCAGTCCCTTGACGCTGCCGCCGGCGTGAACGATGCGCGCATTGAGGCGATCAGTGACGCGGTACGTACCGCGGATAAAGCGGCCACACAGGCGTTGGAAGTGCTCGTAGATAAAGGCGTATCGGCCGGTATTTCCGAAACCGAACTCGCCGCGCACCTTACCGAAACGATCGAACGAACAGAAACAGCGGCAAAAGATCTGCGTCAGACAGTGACGATCGCCGCCATTGTGAGCGATGACCAGAAACAGGCGACTCTGAAAAAGTCCCAAGATGCCCAAACCGCGCTCGATGAGGCTAAAAAGTTGGTTGAACAAAAGGACTACAAGATAGCGCTTCTGAAAATGACGGAAGGCAAAGAACTCGTCGATGGCGCGAAACGCGAACTCGCCGCCTCCTTAAAGGACGTACCACAAGATGGCCGCGCCAATCTTGAACAAGGAGATGCCGCAAGCTCGACATCGTCAGACATGAAAATCAAACTTGTATTCTAAAAGAATACTTTTTCCAGATTCCAGCTTTCAGCTTCGAGTCTTTGGATGTGAGAAGCTGACAGGCTAGAGCCTGGAATTTCAGGTTCTTTCACTCGTTATCTAAAATCTCTTTTGTTAAAACTAGCATTTGACAAAAGAGTCCGTTCCATACAAAGGTCGACCCCGCGCTGCGGGGGTAGGCTCGGTAAGCAATCTAATCATTACTTCCGAAAGGTTTATAGTATGAGTAAATTCATTAAATTTGGGAAACGCGCCCTCACCGTCTCGGTCGCAGGGACAATGATCGTGTGGTCACTCGGTCTCGCAGCGCTTGCGCCAGCACAGGCAGCAACGCTCGTCGCCGGTGATCTCATCAAAGCGTCAGGCCCCGCGGTGTATTACTACACCTCGGACGGCAAACGGGCTCCGTTTCCTAATGATAAAGTATTCGGCTCGTGGTATGTCGGTTTTGGGTCGGTGAAAACAATCACTGACGCAGAACTTGCCGCCATTCCATTGAGCGGCACCAACATGACGTACCGTTGCGGTACGCGATTGGTCAAGATTACCACGGATCCGAAAGTATACGCTGTTGAGTGTGGCGGCATGCTTCGCTGGATTAATTCAGAAGCGATCGCAAAAGCGCTCTACGGCGACAAATGGAACCAGCAGATTGACGATGTTCCGGATGTGTTTTTTACCAACTACTCAAAGGGCTCTGACGTCACAGAGGCAAAACCCCCGGTTGGTACATTGTTCAAGACAGCAGATTCGTCCGATATCTACTACCAGTCTGCGGACGGAGCACGTAAGCTTTCTGACCTCGCGGCATTTGACGCGAACGGATTTCAATCGAAATTCGTCCGCACCGTTGCTGCCGATGTCAAGACAGCCGCGGGCACATCCGCGGCCGGTGAATTGAAAGTAAAAGAAGCGGCGGTAGCAATGCCGTCATTTGCCGTTGCGGCTCCCGCAGAAGAGAAGAAGACGGAAGAGAAGCCGGCAGAAGAAGCAGCCGGTAAAGCAATGTTGAAAGTTGAATTTGCCGACGACAATCCGGCAGGAGCGGTACACGCTTCCGGCACGTCCTACAACAAGGTTCTTTCCTTGAAGTTGACTGCCACTCAAGCGGATGCGACTCTCACCAGCCTTAAGCTGACTCGCGGAGGACTTTCGTCTGACACGAGCTTGACCGGCGTCGCGGTATTCGCTCATACGGCAACCATGCGTCATGGCACATTCTCGACGTTCTCCAACAACGAAGCAACGGTGAGCATGTCCAACGAACCGGTGACTGTGAAAAAGGGTACGACTGTTCCGCTCTGGGTTAAAGTTAATATCAACAGCGGAGCGGCAGGACAATCCGGCACCTATACGCTCGGTGTAGCCGCGGCAGCTGACTTCGGCACAACGGCGGAAGTGTCAGGAACATTTCCGTTCACCAGTTCCACCTTCAGCCTTACCAGCGGCGCGTCCACGGTTGGTACGCTTACCACTGATACCGTCCGCGTGCACAACAATGGCGCGACTGACGCGACAAACGTCACCGTCAACATGGGCACCAATGATCAGGACACGGGACGCTTCCGTTTTGCGGCAGGCGCCAACGAAGACATGGTCCTTACCAGCTTGACTCTGTATAACAACGGCAACACCGTTGACGCGGATCTCGCAAATATCGATCTTGTCGGTCCTGACGGCGCGGTGCTTGCCACTGTCGCGGCGCAAAAGGACAAATACGTTAAATTCGATTTGTCCAGCATCGATAATGTCAGCGCCATCAATGGCTACTTGGTTCCAAAGGGAGCGACTCGCGACCTTTTGGTCCGCCAAGACCTTGTGTCAGGAGCATCACGCTCCGTTCGCTGGCTGTTCCAGAATGATTACGACATCGAAGGATACGGCGCTTCCTCTAAAGCGGGCATTCTTGCCACGCTTGTGGGAGGCAATACCGCTCCGAGCGGCAACGATCGCGCGTTCCCTGTCGGTGATCAGGATGGCGGCGCGGGCACGAACTACGCCAACCGCATTACAATCGCTTCCGGCACTCTGACCGCGACCAAAGCAACATCATCCCCGACGGGCAATATCCCTGCCGGAGGCACTTTGGTACAGCTTGGCAAGTGGGAAGTGAAAGCGACCGGTGAAGATATGGAGCTTCGTCAGATCTCGTACCGCATCAATCGGTTACCCGATGTCGCGGCGAACGCTCTGACAGGCACGTTTACTGTCCAGATCCAGGAAGCAGGCGCGACGTCGTCTCCGACCACGATCTTTACGGTTGCGGGCTCTGCCGCCACTTATGGAGCGCAGACCAATGCCACGTTGACAACCTACCCGACGTTGATGGCAAACAAGACCTACTACATCACGTTCTCCGGCGATATCGCATCGACCGTAGCAGCGGGAGTCACTTACTCCACGGTGCTTGACATCGTGCAGATATTCCGCAAGAACTCCAATGATGTTGTTGATCCGGGCACAGCCGTATCTTCGGCTAATACCCTGACAGTCAGCACGGGCACTCTGACGGTTGCCGCGAATAACTCGCAGACACCGATTACGGTAGTGCAGAATCAATCAACGCTTGCAACTCTTGGTTCCTGGACCTTTACGGCGGGACCGGCAGAAGCAATCACGTTGAATTCCGTGACGATTGACGATAACACGGCAGGCTTGGGTCGTAACTTCAAGGAACTTGAGCTTTGGATTGGCGGCGCGAAGAAGTCGCAAGATACTTCTTCGACAATCGCTCCGACCGCGACGACCGCGACTGTGGTATTCAATATCTCACCGTCGCATGAACTCGCGGCAGGGCAGACTGCCGTCGTGGAAGTCAAAGGCCGCGTATTGACCGCGACAATGGATGCGAATGCTATTCTGCAGATTCCCGCGTCCGGCGTTTCTGGATCAGGCAAGACGTCCCTGACTTCGCTTACGACGATTCCGGCAGTGAACACAAACGCGCAGACTGTTACGATCGCTTCAGCCGGCACTCTGGCTGTATCGCGCGACACAGTCACCAACGTCCGTTCGTCCCAGCTTGTTGCCGGTACCACGGGAGTCACCTTCAGCGCGTTTAAGTTCCAGACCTCCAACACGGAAGGCATCAAGATCAGAAAGATCTACCTCTCCAACGCCGGTTCCAACAGCAATGGCTTAACAAACCTCGGTATCTATGAATCCGGCTCAACATCGCCGATTGGCAGCATCACCAAGGCATCCCTTGGTTCTGACACGCTTGTCACCGGCGGTGATGAGAAGAGCGTAGTCTTCGACTACACCGGCCTTGCGAGCGGCGGCTACAGCATTCCGAAGAACACCTACAAAGTGCTCCTCGTGAAGGGCGATACTGTCTACGCGGCGACAGCCGGACAGACAGCGCAGCTCGTTGTTGCCGAAGTGGAAGGCGAAGGTGAAGGATCCGGCACGCGGGTCTACACCACCTTGCTTGGAGATGATTTGACAGGTGGCAACACCGGTCAAGCATACGCGGTTGGAGATGTGGTGTCTGTCTTTGACGCCAACATTCCATCTGCCGATCAAGTAAATACGCATGTTGTGGCAACCGCCCTTGCATCGGGCGTAGCCGCGACCGGAGCTGACGCGCTCTTCGACACGAACGCGG
Source organism: Candidatus Uhrbacteria bacterium (assembly GCA_016188385.1). Taxonomy (GTDB): domain Bacteria; phylum Patescibacteriota; class Patescibacteriia; order JACQRZ01; family JACQRZ01; genus JACQSB01. The sequence continues at coordinate 6,825 of JACPHV010000004.1, forward strand.
GCGGCACCTACGGTACTTTTGTTGCCGCGGATTACTTGTCAAAGTGGAAAACTATTTCTACCGAGACGGTGAACGCGGGTGTCACGGCGCAATTCAACTACACGGCGGGTGACGTGGTAGCCGTAGCTGACGTTTCAGCGGGTACGAGCTCGCTGTATGTCGTCACCACCACTGTCGCGCAGGGAGCATCTCTCGCGGCAGCCAATGCCTTGGTCAACGGCCTTACGCTCGCAGCGACCGATATCGTGACGCGCGTGGCAGCAGGCGCTTCTGAAGCGCTCTCCGCCGCTTCGACATTGACCTATAAAGCAGGTGATGTCGTGGTCGTAAATGACACGGGCGATAACGATGATGGCGTCTACGTTGTAGGCACCGCGTTGAACCCGGGTGTTGACATTACGGCGGCAAGCGGTCTGGTAAACGGTTATACGTTTGCGGCAGGCCGTGTCACCAAGCTTCCGGTAATCACTACCGAGCTTGCGTCGACCAGCGCCGCGTATGCGTACCGCGCGGGCGATGTGATTGCGGTGCACGATGACAGCGCTACCACGGATGATGGTCTCTTCGTCTACTCCGCGGCAGTAGCCGTGGGCGGCGATCTGACCGCCACCACGTTGACCGGCACAGCGTTGACAACCAGCGACCGTCTTGCACGTCTCGCGGTTGTGCAAAACAACGACAATCTCAAGAGGCTGTATCCGACGAAGCTCAACTTCGCTTGGACAGCGGCTTCCGGCGGATCAGTGCTCTCAACCGGTGGACAGGTCGAAGTGGGCCGTTTCACCATGGGCGCCGATACGGCAAACGCAGCCAATCCGGATGCGCAGGTGACAGTCACGAATCTCGCGTTCACCCAGATC
>JACPHV010000003.1 GCA_016188385.1 Candidatus Uhrbacteria bacterium
AGAAAAAAGACATTCTATGCTCGCTGGGCTCGAACCTGTTAGTAAAAGATAAAAAGCTTTTTATTTACGGTGAAAACATCGCATTACAATTCAGGCGTATCTCTCCACGGGTACAATCAATTTTCAAAGAGTTCGAACCTGCTGATTTCCTTTCTACAGAAAGGAAAAACAGGGCTTTCGACCCTGCCTTTCCCATACTCCTCCGGGGGTGGGATTCGAACCCACGACCAATTGATTACATGTAACCCACTACTTTCGTAAGGCATGGACTATATCTTCACCATTCCTTGCGGTTTAGGTGCTTTGGTATCTAGTCTCTACGGAGCTCCTTCACAACTGCGAAGGTTCCCACGGTGTTAGCTTTTCAAAAAGATTTAGCGTTCACCGTTATCCCAAAGAGTTCACTCTCGCGTTTCCACGAAAGGCTGCCATTTGACAGTCAACTGCTCTGCCGCTGAGCTACCCCGGATCAATTTCTGATTATTCTATTGAATACAGGTTATAATGTCAAACAACGCGACTACACACCATTCATTCTATCTCGCTCTAACGCGTCCCTCTATCCTGAACGAGCATGGTCGTCAGCTTACACAGCGCACCTATTCGATCATTTTTACAAATAATCTCTCAACCGCTCAACACCGACAAGTTTCGCTATTTTGTCGAGCGCTTTTGCTTCGATCTGGCGGATGCGCTCACGTGTCACGCCAAATTCCTCACCGACCTCTTCAAGCGTATGCGACACGCCGTCGGCAAGACCGAATCGCATCTCTAATATCTTTTGCTCGCGCGGGAGAAGCGTGCCGATAATCTCCTGCATCTTTTCCTTAAGAATCTGCAATGCGGCCGCGCGATCCGGTGAAATCGTGCGCAAATCCTCGATAAAATCTTCAAGCGTGCTGTTCTCGTCATCATCCCCTACCGAAGTATCAATAGAAATCGTATCTTGATTGATTTTAATGATATGCCGCACCTTATCGACCGTCTCTCCCATTTCCGCGGCAATCTCCTCCGGCATCGGCTCACGGCCGAGGTCCTGAATGAGCTGCCGTTGAATATGGTGAAAACGATTGATTGTCTCAACCATATGCACGGGTATCCTGATCGTACGGGATTGGTCCGCAAGCGCGCGCGTAATCGCTTGTCGGATCCACCAAGTCGCGTAGGTAGAAAATTTATACCCCTTCCGATAGTCGAATTTCTGCACCGCGCGAAATAATCCCATATTCCCCTCCTGAATCAAATCAAGAAGGGATAAGTTTTTATCCGCAAATTTTTTCGCGATAGATACCACGAGGCGCAAATTCGCTTCGATCAAGCGCCGCTCCGCCTCCTTGTCTCCTTTATCCTTACGCTTTGCAAGCTGGATTTCCTCATCGCCGGTGAGCAGTGGCACCTTTCCGATCTCACGCAAATACATCTGAATAGAGTCAGCTGAAATATCCGATAAATCAATGCGCGAAGCGACCGCCGCCGATACGCGAAGAGATTGTTTGGACGTCCGTGACGCGGCTGCAACCGGAGCAGGCTCGAGCAGACTGGATCGTTTGTCGAGCACTTGTACGCCGTGCTCTTCGAGTTCGTCAAGAAAATCCTCATACTTTTCCTCGTATTCTTCGAGATCGGGAAAGTAATACAGAACTTCATCTTCCGTGAGAAATCCACGTGACCGTCCCTTTTCAATCACCATCTCTGTCACCGATTGCACGGGAAATTGGGGCGCCGCTACAGCTATCTCCTTCTTCTTCTTGGTACCGACGACACGTTTCGGCGCTTCCCTTTTTGATAGCTTTTTAGCCGATTTCTTGAGGCGTGAAATCTTTTTGGACGCTTTTTTCTTTTGTTTTTTTACCTTTTTAGCCACGGGAGCCGGTTTCTTCTTTTTTGCCATTTTTTTTGAAGATTTCATGATAATCCTTTATGGATAGGGTGAAAATTCAGTCCTGTATAGTATACCCTGATGAGACGAGATTTGAAAACTCCCGCGCATACCGATCGACCGCTACACTGTCTCCGGATTGCTCGGCGCTCTTCATGAGGGCTCGGAGCTCTTGGATACGGGTCCTCATCACGCGTTCCCGCATCTGCGCTGCCAACAATACAAGGGTGCGTTTTCGCTCTCGCTCATCGAGCGCGGCATAGGCGTATTCGGCATACATGGTAAGCCTGTCCGCGAAACTCTGATCATGCACATTTCCATGTTCATAAAGCGTCGCGCAGGCTGCGCGATGTGATTCTTGCAAAAACATTGTCGGGTCAAGAATATCTCGAATGCTGTCGATAAGCGTCGGATCGGAGATTAGCAGTGAAAGAATTACCTCTTCGCGATCAGGAGCCGCTATGCGCGATCGTGGCCGCACCTCCTCTCCGCGTTGCGTGGCGCGCTCCTGCCGCCCACCCATTTCTTCCCATAACACAGATTCAGACAGATCGAGGGTGTGGGCAACGATTTTAATCCAATGATCCTGCGTGATGCGATCGGGGACCAAACGCAGCACAGAAAAAAATGCAAGAACCGCTTTTCGCTTTTCATGCGGATCGGTTGACCGCGAACAAGGAGCAAGTACTCGTTCAAAATGAAAATCAAGAAATCCTTTCGCGTCTTGCACGGCACGCTGCCATGCCGCCGGATCTTTCCTGATACATTCGTCCGGATCTTTGTATGCAGGTCGTCCGTCTTGCGAACGCGGCAATTCGATTACCTTCACGTGCGCTCCTTCCGAAAGAGCGACTTCGATACCGCGGACAGTGGCATTCCCGCCAGCCGCATCCGTGTCAAAGGCAAAGAGAAGCGTGTCAGCAAACCGCTTGATCAATCGCACCTGCTCGGCAGTTAACGCCGTGCCCGAACTTGCCACCACATTCTGCATACCGGCCTGGTATACGGAAAAAAAATCCATATATCCCTCGACTAAAATACAATATCCCTGTTTACGGATTTCCTGCTTCGCTCGATCAAGGCCAAAGACAACGCGGCTTTTGTCATAAACGAGCGTTTGCGGGGAATTCAAATACTTTGGTCCGCTCCCCTCTTTCTCTTCAAGGATACGGCCGCCGAATCCAACGATATGCCCATGCACATCGCGAATCGGAATCATGAGGCGCCCGCGAAACCTATCGTATGACCCGTATCCCCGTTCCCGCTTTACGGCGAGTCCGGCATCAATGACATCTTGAAGCGCGAACTTCTTCGATAAGAGATACTGCGCGATGACATCACCGTCAGCCGGAGCATACCCAACAAGGAACTCATCGACAAGATCGGCCGTAAGTCCCCGTTCCCGCACATAATCGCGGGCTATTTCCGCTCGAGGACTTTTTTTGAGCGATGCGGCAAACGCGTGCGCAGCGTGATCGAGGACATCTGAAATGCGTGTTTTTCTGCTTGACGCCTGCGGATCCTGCCGTTGGAGCTCCACACCGGCGCGCTGCGCCAAGATACGAAGACTTTCGGCAAAATCTACGCCCTCATGCTTCATGATAAATTTGAATATATCTCCGCCATCGTTGCACCCGCCGAAACAATACCATATCTGCTTCGGCTGGCTCACGATAAACGACGGCGTCTTTTCTTGGTGAAAAGGGCACCGAGCCTTATAATTCGATCCTGCTTGCCCGAGCTGCATATATTCGCGCAGCAAATCAACGATATCGATGCGTGATTTTATTTCTTCGATTGGATCCATAAAGCAGCTTTGGATGTTTGGCTGATCACTAATAGCTACATCAGAAGATCGCGGATGTCAGGGTTAATCTTGTCCGGCCCCCAGACCGGCTCCCATACGAGATCGATCTTCACATCGCGCACATCAGGCAGCATACTCAACTCGGTTTCCACGCGACGCATGATCTCCGGGCCAGCCGGACACCCCATGCTGGTAAGCGTCATGCGAACGGTCGCGATGCCATGTTGAATCGCCACGCCATAGATGAGCCCGAGATCGACTATACCGACTCCAAGCTCAGGATCAATGACGTTATTTAACGCATCCCAATAGGCAGCCATCTTCTTATCAGGCTTGGGCGGCATGTATGTTGATGAGTCCTTGTTCATCTTTTTTGCTTGCGCTTCTGCTTGAAAATTGTAATCGCTTTTTGCAGCGCAGTCAATCCAAGCTGCGCGCACTGCTCACGAGCCTTACTCACAGGTATACCGAGCAGATCGGCTGCATCCTGTTGCGTAAGCTTCTCAATGGACCCGATGCTTTTCCCTTGTATGGAGTCAAGCAAGAGCGAAGTTGCTGCCTGGCTGATCGCGCATCCTGCTCCCAAGAAACGCGCATCGGCAACCTTGCCTTCTTTCACTGAAATATCGAGCTTGACGATATCTCCGCATAAAGGATTATGCTGCACGATATGCGCCGATGGGCGCGGCAACGATCCCCGGTGGCGGGGATGTCGGTAGTGGTCAAGTATTATTTCGGAATACAAATCCATGAACTGTTTATGATCTTCGTTTTGTAAAAGGCAGCTGAAAAACTTTGAATACCTTTTCAAGCGCTCGCGCTGCCCGATCGATATCGGACCGAGTATTGTACAGATAGAAACTCATGCGCGCTGTTGCCTCCACGCCCAACAAACGGACAAGCGGTTCCGCGCAATGCAGACCGGAACGGATAGCAATGCCGCTTACGTCAAATACCGTGGCAATATCATGGGGGTGCACGCCGTCTACCGCAAAAGAAAGCATACTGTTGGATTCCCCTTCCGGATGAAAGAGGCGCACGTGAGGATAGCTGCCAAATACCGAACGCGCGTGGGAAAGCAAATCAGCGTCATGGGTTTGGATGGCATCAAATCCGACTGACTCAAGAAAATCAATCGCGGCGGCAAACGCGATAATTCCCGCAATATTCGGAGTGCCTGCCTCAAATCTCCATGGTGCCGACCGATAGGTCGAATGTCGTGGCTCCACGATCTCCACCATATCCCCACCGAATTGATAGGGCGGCATAGTCTCTAGAATTTCTTTTTTTGCATAGAGCACGCCAACACCGGTAGGTCCGAGCATTTTGTGCGCGGAGAATACAAGAAAATCGCAGCCAAGAAAATGCACATTCGTCTTCGAGTGGCCTGCGCTTTGCGCGGCATCGACGAGGACGCGCGCTCCGACCGCGTGCGCCTGTCTGATCATGCGTCGCAGCGGCGGAATTGAACCGAGTACGTTGGATTGCGCGGTAAGGCAAACCAATTTCGGCTTATAGGAGAGGAGTTCGCGGTATTTCTTTTCATCGAGAGCAAGTCCCGGCGTGAGCGGGATGATATCAAGACGCGCTCTTTTGACTCGCGCGAGCTCCTGCCAAGGCACCAGATTCGCATGATGCTCGAGCGCTGAAACAAGGATGCGATCCGTACGTTTGATTGCGGAGGCAGCCCAAGTCGCGGCTACCAAATTGATGCTTTCGGTACAGCCGCGCGTGAATACGATCTCTGACGGTGATGCGGCATTAAGGAAGCGGGCAACGCGCGTACGCGACTGTTCATACCGATCTGTTGCCTCTTCAGAGAGCGTATGGATGCCACGATGGATATTCGCGTTCATTGTCGCGTAATACTCCGACACCGCGTCAATAACCGCGCGAGGCTTCTGGCTCGTCGAGGCATTATCCAAGTATACCAAAGGATGGCCGTTGACGCGGCGGGAAAAAATCGGAAATTGTTTTTTTATGTATTCTCCAAGCTTTTGCATAATCGAAAGGAACGATAAAAACGACGCGCGAGCGCGCTCGGCAATCGATTGATGTCATGTGAAAGAAACCCATTCACGAGCACTACGGTAGCTGCCGACGCTGACAGTCCGCGGGTACGCACATACACGAGATTGTTCGAGTCGAGCGGAGAAGTGGTGGCGGCATGCCTGGCGGAAACATCATCTGCTTCGATCTCGAGCGATGGCACTGCTGTTGAGTGCGCGGAGTCAGACAGCAATAGCGCGTGATGAGAAAAATAGGTATCCGCTTGATGGGCGTTTTTTTCGATGCGCGCGCTACCGCGAATATCACTGGACGCGGCGCCGCTCAATACTCCTCTTCCATATATATATGCGGAAGTGCCTTTTGCTCTGTGAGTGATCGAAATACGCACCGAGTAAGCATCCATCGCGTATCCTATGTAAGCATAGCACATCAGCACGCGGGCGCCGTCACCGACAAGATCAATGGAACATTCGACCGGGGATTTTGCCGCTCGACTTACAAGGCCGCCAATGATCAATGTCTGTCCGCTTCGTACCGTATATGACGCGTCGCGGAATCGTGTGAAAAATACTGTTTTTATAGAAGACTGTTTCATGAGAGAGGATCATCCAACGGAGCCGGTCATTTCCAACTCAAGTAAACGGCGCAGCTCTACAGCGTACTCCATTGGCAGCTGCTTGATAATCGGTTCGGCAAATCCATTCACGATCAATGAAGCAGCGTGCTGCTCGGTAAAGCCGCGCGAACGCACATACTGAAGCGCTTCTTCGCTCATCTTTGCTACGGCTGCTTCGTGCGCCACGTTCGCGCTTGCGTCGTTCACGATCATCGTTGGATAGGTATCAGAACGCGACGATGGATCAAGGATGAGGGCGTCGCACACCACGCGGACGGTAGCGTTGCGCGCGCTCTTTCCGATGCGGACAAGTCCGCGATAGGAAGTCCTGCCTCCATTGCGGGATATGGACCGTGAAACGATTGTGGCGCTGGTATCTGGCGCAACGTGGATAATCTTGCCGCCAGCATCTTGATGCTGGTTCGCTCCGGCAACGGCAAGCGATTGGATCTCACCGCGCGCATTTCGGCCGCGTAAGATGATCGATGGATATTTCATTGTCAGTTTCGAACCGAGATTACAGTCAAGCCATGTCATCCGAGCATCTTGATCGGCGGTAGCTCGCTTCGTCACAAGATTGTATACATTATCAGACCAATTTTGGATTGTCGTGTACTGAACCTTCGCGCGTTTTTTCACAAAAATTTCAACGACGGCAGAATGCAGCGAATCGACTGTATATTGCGGAGCGGAGCATCCTTCCACGTAGTGCACAGAACTATCCTCATCCGCTATGATGAGCGTGCGTTCAAACTGACCCATGGATTGCCGGTTGATCCGAAAGTACGCCTGTAAAGGCAACGCGATATTCACGCCCGGAGGGACATAAATAAATGATCCGCCGGACCATACGGCGGTATTTAACGCCGCGAATTTATTATCGCTTGACGGCACGAGCGTGCCGAAATATGTACGAACGATCTCCGGATACTCACGCAATGCGTCGTCCATACCGAGAAAGATCACTCCTTGCTTCTGCAATTCCTTCTGTAATGAATGGTAGACGACTTCACTCTCAAATTGCGATCCGACACCGGCGAGATATTTCCGTTCTGCTTCAGGAATTCCGATCTTTTCGAATGTCTCTTTGATGTGCGGCGGCACGTCTTCCCATCGCTGCGCTCCGCTCTCTGCCGGCTTGACGTAATAGTAAATGGCATTAAAATCGATTCCCGACAAATCGCCGCCCCAAGCAGGAAGAGGTTTTTCGTAAAAGACTTGGAGAGCGGAAAGCCGTGCTTCAAGCATCCATGAAGGCTCCTTTTTCCTCTCGGATATGAGGCGGACGGTTTCTCGCGATAGGCCGCGAGGAGCGCGAAATAGCTCACTGGCTTTTGTGCGAAACCCCAATCGATTACCGCTGACAGCGCGACTGATGCGATTTTTTGTGATTTGTGATACAGGCATGCGCTTATCGTTACGGTTTCAAAAATGGAGCGAATCCCTTATCCGCCACCAAATCCATGAGATCTTTCGATCCGGTGCGCACGATGCGGCCTCGAATCATGATGTGCACATACGAAGGATCAACGTAGCGCAAGAGGCTCGGGTTATGGGTGACAAACACAAAGCCTGCATTGTATTCGATCTGATGTTCACGCAACGCATGGAGACATACTTTTAACGCATCAATATCGAGTCCCGAATCTATTTCATCAAGAAAGGCAAACGACGGCTTCAGCATGAGCAATTGAAGAATTTCTGACTTTTTTTTCTCTCCGCCGGAGAATCCTTCGTTCAGCGAACGCGTCAGAAAAGACTGCTCAATGCCGAGTCGGGACGCTGCCGTTTTGAGAGTAGCGGCATATGATTTCAAGTCGCTCTTGGGAAGACGGTTGCCTCCGACTGATTGCGCGTGGTTGAGAAGCGAGAGTACGGAAACGCCGGGGAGAACAGGGGGATTTTGAAATGCTAAAAATAGTCCTTCGGATGCGCGTTTTTCCGCCGGCAACTTCGTGAGCGATTTATTTCCAAGGAGGATCGAACCGCTGGTAATGCGATACTGTGGCAAACCCATCAAAGCTCCCGCAAGAGTGCTCTTTCCGGATCCATTCGGTCCCATCAAAACATGGGTTTCACCTCGTCGCACGACAAGCGAAACGCAACGCACGATCGGTTCCTTTCCGATCGCTACGGAAAGAGAGCGACACCGAAGAGACGTTGGAGAAGACGGAAGTTTTTTTGCCGATCTCTTTTTCATGACTGTACGGACGAGTCTGAAAGGATAAACTCCGCGAGGGTCTTGGAAGTGTAGATCTCGCGAATTTGATTATTCATCCGGGCAAGACCGCGGCGAACGCTGCAAAATCTTTCGCGAGGGCATGTACGCGCCCGAACATGAGATTCGAGCAGACAATCCATGAGCGCAATTGGATTATCGAGCGCTTCTACGATTTGTTTCATGGTCACCTCTGAAGGGCGGCATACGAGAACGTACCCCCCTACTTTCCCGCGAGATGCCCGCACGAGCTCGGCATGCTTAAGACGGTTTGCGACTTTTTGCAAAAATGAAAAGGAAAGATTGTATTTCTTTGCGATTGAACGGATTGATTGCGGGTCTTTTCCGTTCGCCAAAACGGAAAGAAAAAAAAGGCCGTAATCCACCATTTGCGTCAAGTGAAACGCGCCCGCCCGTATGTTTGATTTTTTACTTCTGCACCGGCTATTCATACCAAAAAAGGAAGAATTAGAGATTGGTACCATAGCAAAAAAGCGGCGAGGGTGTCAAGGCATTCGTCTGCGAATCGGCGAAAGGCCACGAAATACCTATCGCCGCAAATCCTCTAATGGTCTGATCTGAATTGTCTGCGCCGTCATGATCCCATCTGAATTGCTTTCCCCTGTCACTGCGACCGGCGCGCCGATCTTCAAGTCACTTGATGAAGCCGCGCTCAATGTGCTGACCGGCAGAGCGGGTGGTAGCAAGATGATTTGCGAGCCTCCGTCTCGCAGCTTGAGAGTGATACTGGTTTCATCCTTGGAAATAATTTCGCCGGCAACAAAACCGCTCCCTTCTCTTCGCCCGCCGCCGCGCGGCGCTTGCGCGTTTTGCAGGCCGCCGCGCTCGCGAAACATCTGTGCTCGTTCTTGTGAAAAAACGGTACGCGACTCTCTTTGCGTATCGTTTGCATACCGAGTGCCGCCATAGAACCCCGCGCCGAACGCGATAAGAGCGCAGGCAATGAAACCGGTGAATTGTTTTACCATACGTATTGAATTATTCATAACGAAGCGCGTCGATAGGATTTAAGCGCGAGGCACGGCGAGCGGGATAATATCCGAATGCGATTCCAATCACGGCGGCAACGCCAAACGCGAGTAGCACTGCTTGCCATGATACCGAAGTCGCGACTCCGGCAAAACGCGAGACCCCCAGCGAGATAAGCCATCCGATAAAAACGCCGATAAGGCCTCCGAGAACTGTCAGCATTACTGCCTCCGCAAGAAATTGCCAAGTAATATCGCGACGACGGGCGCCTATCGCCATGCGAAGTCCGATCTCGCGAGTGCGCTCTGTCACTGTGGTAAGCATCATATTCATGATTCCGATCCCTCCGACAATGAGGGATATACCGGCGATTGATGCCAGAAAGATCGTAAATGTGGTCGTCACTTGAGATAATGCTCCAAGGATGTCGGCTTGCGATATAATCGAAAAATCAGGCTCGCTTACGCGATGCGTCGCCATCAATACCGTACTCGCTTGCTCTTGAACCACGGGCATTTGATCTTTATCCTCGACGGTGATCGCGATCGTGGAAAGAAAATCAGCGCCTGCAAGAATTTTTTGCATCGTGGAAAGCGGAACGAGCGCCATATCATCGAGATTGATAAAGCCTGAACCGCCTTTTGATTTCAAAATGCCAATGACTTTAAAATTTACGCGATTGATGCGGATGGTTTTATTAACGGCAGCGGCAGGATCGCCGAACAGATCCTGCGCAACGGTCGGATCAAGGATTGCAACACGAGACATGCTGCGCTGGTGAGTCGGTGAAAAAAAGATGCCGCTCTCTACATCCACGGTACGGACTACCGCATAGTGATCTGTCGTGCCGATAACGGTGGAATTCGTATTATTGCCTATCTGGGAAGTGATCTGAAAACGTCGCTGGAGTTCCGGAGAGACTGCCTTCACTCCTTCAATCGCGGAAAGAGCTTCAATATCTTCATTTTTTAGATTCTGCGCGGCCCCTCTTCCGGATGACACGATCCCTCGCCCAGGTTGAACGAATCCCGGCATCACAGTCAACAAATTCGATCCGAGCCCTTCAATACTCGACTGAATGCTTCCTTTTGCTCCTTCTCCGATGGACACCATCGCGATCACAGACGCAATGCCGATTACAATGCCGAGCATCGTAAGTCCGGATCGCGCCTTATTGGCGGTGAGCGAGATTCTTGTTTCATCGAACAGGTCTGAATATCTCATACAGGTTCATGGATAGTGGCTACGCGGCGTTTTTTTATCACCGTGTCATCAACGATTGATCCGTCTCGCACTTGGATGATTCGTTGGGCGTGTTCGGCTACATACGCTTCATGAGTGATCAGCACAATCGTACGATGTTCATCCCGATGAAGACGCTGGAGCGTATCGAGAATCATGTCTCCCGTCTTTGTATCAAGATTGCCAGTCGGCTCGTCTGCAAGTATGAGTAAAGGATTATTCACGAGCGCGCGGGCGATAGCGACGCGCTGCATCATGCCTCCAGAAAGTTGGTTAGGCATATGGTTCCAAAATTTTTCAGGAAACGAAGATGCGCGCAATGCCTGTGCCGCTCGTTCATTCCGTTGCGATCTTGCAAGTCCCGCGTATACGAGCGGCAACGCGACGTTGCGCAGCACTGATGCTCGCCGCAAAAGATGAAACGATTGAAATACGAATCCGATTTTGCTGTTTCTGATCAATGCCAGCTCATCCGGATCGAATCCTGACACATCTTCGCCGCTTAACCGGTATTCCCCATTCGTCGGCGTATCAAGGCATCCGATGATATTCATCAGTGTTGACTTGCCCGAACCCGACGGACCGGTAATGGAAATAAATTCTCCGTCAGCGACCGATAAAGTGGCGGAGCGCAAGGCATAGGTTTCAACTTCCCCTATGCGGTATACTTTTTCAATATTGACACATTCAATCATATCGGCGCCACTACCGCATACGAAATCCCCCACCACTCCCACCGCCGGGAAGCCCCGGAATGCGGAAGGAAGGATTTTGTCCTGACGCGGAATTCGCGCCAGTCGAAGACTGATCAACCGTGCGCATAACGACTAAACTCCCCTCTTCAATACCGGAAAGAATTTCAATGGATTCATCGTTTGAGATCCCAACCTCGATTGGCACGCGGCGAGGCGGATTTGCAAGAACCACTCCACCGGACGAAAGAACGGCCTGCTCCGAACTGTCTTCCACAAGATCGATCGCATACTGCTCACCTTGCAGCTTAACAGCGCTCGCGGGAACAATGAGAGCATCAACGCGCGTATCGACGATAATTGCCGCGCTTACGCTCATGCCGGGTTTTATCCGTTCGTCATCCGTATCAAACGCGATCGTCACGGCATATGACACAACCCCCTGCGAAACAGAACCGATCGTATCAATCTCGACAATAGATCCGGTGAGCTGAATATCGGGAACAGCGTCAAATGTCAAAGTAGCCTTCTGCCCGATCGCGAGACGCGAAACATCAATCTCGTTGAGGCTAAGGTCCGCGATGCTTGTCTTTGTGATCAGGGTTGAAAGTACAGCGCCCGCGTTCACGGTATCGCCTGGTTTAACCGCCACGTCAGCCGCAATCGCGTCAAACGGAGCAACAATTCGATAATCCGCAAGTTTTTCCTTAGCGTCTTCCAGCGCATTGGTTCGCTCCAAGATCGCGATTTTTTGAGAACGAATGTCAAGCTCATCGAGGGGCTCTTGCAGCTTTGCAATCGCCTCCAGTCTTTCGTTCACTTTTTCTTTCGCGGCAACAATCGTTTCCCCATCCGCAGGTTCGGTCAATTTTGCCAAAGATTCCTCGCGTTCGTTTTTCCGTTCAATCGCGGTCGCTAACGATTCAGCGTCTGGTCCGTTTTTCAAATCTTCGAGGTACTTGTTTTTTTCGGCTAGAGTTCGTTCTGTGCTCGTTATCGATCCTTTTCGATCGTCGATTGAACGCACGATCGTCTGTAAATCCGCATATCGGGTATTCATTTTCGCGGTATGAGTGTCCAGAGCCGCCTGATGAGCAATCATCAAAGAGGGTACGGAAAGATTTTTATCCTCCATCACAGCTTGAACAAAATCAAGATAGGTATCAGCCGCTTTCACGGAATCATTCACGGCCGCGACTGCTTTAAAGGTATCGATAATGAGCTCTTCTCGATCCTGACTTGGCGAGACGCGGCTCGTGCGCGTGTACGCGGCATTCGTTGCTTCGGTGCTCGCACGTGCCTTGTCATACGCAGAATTAGCCAGATTTTTCTTTTCAAACGCAGAATCGTATTCCCATGTCATGATCCTGTTCGTATACCAATCACTATTGGTCTGCGACCGTTCAATCGTATTCGTATACAGGGTATCTGAAATCCCGTTGAGCGTCGCTACTAGATCAAGCATTGCAGTAGTGACGCTTGTAAATCCGTCTTCGTATGTCTTCTCAAGGTTTTTTTGAGCGTCTGCATAGCTTTGGTGCGCTTGCTCTACCGCATGCTCTGCCTGTAGCAACGCAAGCGCGTCCGGAGGTTTTTGCAGATCCTCTAATTCCCTCTTTGCTTGAGCGAGCGCGTTTTGCGCCTGAAGCAACGCAAGCGCGTCCGGAGGTTTTTGCAGATCCTCTAATTCCCTCTTTGCTTGAGCGAGCGCGTTTTGCGCCTGAAGCAACGCAAGCGCGTCCGGATTTTCGCGCAACGCGATCGTCAATTTGGAATAACGTCATGTCTTTTGAAATCTCGCTTCCTTGCTTCACGTTTATTGATACAACGTCACCGGATACTTTCGTTTTGATGTCGATTTGATTCTGCGCCGATATCTGTCCGGTACCTGAAACTGAAGCAACAATTATACCGCGTTCAGCGCGGGCTAGAGCATACCGAACCTGTGCCGGACCCTTGGTTGCGGATGAATAAAGATAGTAGCCACCGGCTAGTATCGCGATTACGAATACTAAGCTAATACGCGAACGCGAACGAAAAAATGAAAACAGGCTGCTGCTTTTTGTTATATCCATAGAAAAAAGTGATACATTCATTATTGATAATACCTCTCGCGCTCCATGGTTGCACGAGACCAAAGTATCATGCCTTCAGTGCGGCATCAACCAATTCCTCGAGCAGCTGCAATACGACATCATCAAAAATCGCTTTCCCGCGAAAACCGTCTTTCGAAACAAGTACCACGGGCTTGAGTATGCGCACTCCGGCATCGGTCAACTGGCTCATCAGATCAAGCGATGCTTCATATGCAACGCCTTTTTCGGAAAAACAGATCAATCCTGCTCTTTTTCCATTCAATAATTCCTCCGTAAGGCTAATGACATTTTTCAAAGGCCCTGGAGCCTGCGCGGCATACGCAGGGATGCCAAAAAATATCACATCCGATTTTTTTACCATTTCTATGGAATCTCTGGTTGAAAGTCCATATCCTTCAGGAGCGCGCCCGTCACATAAATCAAGATCTGCCGCGCGCAAATCGAGGAGTGAGTAAGCCACGTTCCGAGCCGACAGGATCCGACTAGCCGCGTCTAACAGAATAGCCGTGTGTGAAGCAGGGTGAAGACTTCCCTGGATAAGCGTAATCGAGGGGTACCTATTTTTTTTATGATGAAACATCTTTCGTAGACTGACGAGATAATGACGCACGCGTCCTCGTCGAAATACTTAAAGCAGCTGAAACAGTTTGCCAAGAAAAAACGTGTAAAGCACCAGATAAAACGCGCCTTCCCAAACATGAAAGCGCATGGAGACCCCTGATATGATGAACAGGATGGTAGTCGCGGCAAGCGCCGGGAGGCCAATGGCATACGTCGGTTCATCGAGCGCCAACGTCTGGAACAAACCGGGGATACCTATCACAGCGAGCACATTAAATATGTTCGAGCCGAATATATTGCCAAGAGCGACTTCTGATTTGCGTCCGAGCGCGGCTTTTGCTGAAACGATCAGCTCCGGCAAAGAAGTGCCGATTGCGACTGCCGTAATCGCAAGCGTACCGGTAGCGATGTGCAGCAACGTCGAAAGCGCGATTACAGAATCGATAAGATATTTCGCGCTAAATGCCAGCCCCGCGATTCCAAACGCAAGAAACATGATATCTTTGGGAAGAATCTTGGGGCGATTCGTCTGCTCTTCATGGAGGAGCGATTCAACCTTTCTGCGTTTATGGAACAACGCACGGATACCGCTTTCTGCCACCGCTTCTTCTTCTGTGTGCAGGATTGTATAGAGGAGATAAATCGCATAGGCGATCAACAGGAAGATCGCTTCGGGAAAAGTAATGATTCGATCCCATGCCGCGGCAAGAAAAAGCACCGTGCTTACCGCCAGCAATGGAAGGTCAAGATCAATAAGACTTTTTGTCACTACGATACGCCCTCCCAGCAGCGAGACAAGACCGACAACAAGGAGGATATTGGCAATATTGGATCCGATCGCGTTCGCTGCTACGATCTCGGTAGCGCCGCTCAACACAGCGGCAATCGAAGAAACCAACTCGGGAAATGATGTGCCGATACCCACGATCGTTGCGCCGACGATAAACGGCGAAAGACCTGCTGCCAATCCGATCTTTTCAGCGCTGGCGAGCAGCCAATCCGCGGATCGTACGAGGAGCGCGGTGGTAAGAAAAAATATCACTGCCCAAAACAATATCTCCATATTCGCTCAATGATTTACATCTTTTACTGGCAGAGTAATCCTAGTATCTTTCTGTCAGATGCGCAATCCATACTCACGCCGTGTGTGATAGCCTCAGTTCCAGCCCTAAAGACGACCCTTCAGCCAGTATTTCTTCAGATAAGGAAGAGTGGCGGTTGAGAGCGCAAACGCCAGTGTTGGAACGACTGCATTGACAAACGGTCTTGGTACGCCCGCAGCGAGAAAAAAGGCAAAAACTATGAAATACGTGATGACAAGAATGGCGACCTTCCGCGTCAAACTCGTCTCCCATGCTTTGTCGGCTTCAACACGCCGGTTGCGCTCTTTGAGGGCGGCGACTTCCTGGTTTAATTCTTCGATCGAAAACATAGAGTTCAGTACTTGATCATGAATCAGTTTGTTTGCAATACTCGCACGCTCACCGTTTTTATCGTTCTCGCCGTCTTTTCCTTTATTTCAAATTCCATATGTTCAACCACAACTTTAGTGCCAACAGCAGGAATGTGCTGGAACGTATTCATGAGTAATCCGGAGATTGTGGTGTATGGCGCGTCTTCTGGCAGATGAGACTTAAAATATCTATTGAAATCGACAATACTGATACTGCCGGTAACATCGTATTGCGTATTGCTTCGTCTGATTACCAAAGTTTTCACTTCGTCATCCTCATCATTAATGTCACCGACAATCTCTTCCAAAATATCTTCAATCGTGACAATCCCGTCAATGCTGCCATGTTCGTCCGTAATGACGGCCAGATGAATTTTCTCTTTTTGCATTTCTTTCAAGAGATCATTGATGTGGCGCGTATTCGGAATGAAGTAAGGCTTCTGCAATGTGCCGATAAAGGTCGTGATAGAATGATCGCCCTGCAAATTTTTAAGTAATGACTTGGCATTAAAGATACCAATAATGTTATCCATGGTATCCTGATAGACTGGCACGCGGGTATAACCTGAATCGATTATTTTTTTCACGTTCGCTTCGAATGGATCAGCGGCATCAACGGCAAATATTCTTGGCCGAGGAGTCATCACCTGACTGACTGCAATATCTCCAAAATCGAAAATGTTGTCCAGCAACTCATGTTCGTATTTCTTAATAGTTCCTGCTTTGTGGCTTTCGTACAGTATGGTACGCAACTCCTCTTCCGTGAGATTCGCTTCGCTAAAGCTCGTTTTGTCTCCAAAAAATTTGAGAACCACATTGCTGGAAGCAGTTAAAAAAATAGTTATCGGCTGAACGATTTGTGAAAGGACGTGAAGCGGATAAGCGACGGCAAGAGCAAATTTCTCGGAGAATTTGATGCCTAACGATTTGGGAATGAGTTCACCAATGATTAATGTGCAGTAAGTGATTGCGATGACAACAGTGGCAAAACTGATTGTTTCAGCGTTATTTGCGATAAATGGAAAGGCGCTTTCTCTCACCGAGGGGGTAATCGCGCCGGCAATCTTTGCGCCTGCAAAAGCCGATGCGATTGTACTGATCAGCGTAATGCCGACTTGTATGGTTGCAAGGAACGCCTCGGGCTTTTGAAGCATCTTTTCTGCTAACAACGCGTTCTTACTGCCCTCTCGAGCAAGCTGTTTTACTCGCGTTTTCCGAAGCGATATAAACGCCATCTCGGCGCCGGAAAAAAAGCCATTAAAAAGGATAAGGGCTAATACGATGCTTATTTCCAGTACAATCTCATTCATAGATGATACTCAAAACTTCAAGCTCGCGGATACTGCGCGATCCGTGCCGCCGCATGGCTGCATTGGCGGAGATTCCCCGCCAAGAAGCGCACATGCTGAAATCTGCTCTCATTTTTTCGGTCGGTATGGCGGGTTTTTAGACGGTCTGTCGGGTCGGGAGGGCAAAAAATCTGCGTGGGCCGGAATTGGAAATTCCAAACTGCCAAAGAACCTGAAAACAAATCGGCTCGAACCATATTTTGATTGATAAATCCTTTTCCTTTTCGCCCCAAAAACAATACGAATTGGCCGCCGAGCGAAGCCAGGCGGCTTCCTCTGACTTGCAAAACCCTGATTCTGAAATTCTTCGGAAGGGGCGGGATTCGAACCCGCGGTACCTTTCGGTACACAGTCTTTCCAGGACTGCCAATTAAACCGCTCTTGCACCCTTCCACATTTGGTACTTACCATTGATCCTCTCATTCGACGTATTAAAAACTGAAAGATATGAATGAACGGCTTTATCACTATACAAATATATACTCCTCATCTGCTTTGCGTAGTGTGGCTGCACACCATTTTCCGCCAAGATATTCCCGACCGATACAAGAAGTTTTTTTGAGTAACTCACAAAGCAAAAACCAATATTCCAATACCTATTGCCGCTAACGCTATGTTTATGTGTATACAGGCAACCATCGGTATCAACGAGTCCACGAACAAATGCTCGCTTATATTCTGACCTACCCTCTATCCATGAGGGTATATCAATTTGCTGTTCTATCTTGTTTCCACGCACCGCCCCCATCTTTACAAGAAAATCAACGAGATTCGTGCTGGAAAATCTTAGTACCAGTGCTTTGCTTTTTTTTTCTTTTTTGGCTGCAGCTTCAATACCAAAAAGTTCTTTGCCTAATTGTATAACATATTTGGCATACTCTCTATCTGCCACTGAATTTACCGTTACCGTAAGCTGCCAATCGTTATTAATTCCACCGTCACCAAAAATTATACCCATGAACTCTGCTAATTTTTTTGATTTTTGTGGATATTGGATTTCCTTCCTATGGCTTTTTTTAGGGTATTTCAATTCCGATAAAAACATATGAGGAGCTCTCAGCGATTTAATACATGCGCACTCGACCACTATGCGAACCCTCCCTAATGCATGCGAGTAAAAATACGGTCACTATTGTACTAACTTTCTTCTGATTTCTCAAGTGCCGTGTTCTGCGCGTCAGTCTGCGCGGGACTTTCGATTTCATTTTTAATTTTATCAATAATCCGCGTAAGGGCGCGATCGCGTGTTCCTGCCATAGCGACGAATTGCTTGTCTACCTGCTCGATTCGCGCGCCGAGCGTATCAATCGATTCTGAAAACTTTTCGTACTCTTGCTCAAACTTCTGAATCAAACCGATCACATTGTGCAAATTTTCTTGATAGCGAAAATTCGTATACGCCTGTTTGACCATGCGCAACAAGGCAGTAAAGCTAAAGGGTCCTGCTAACACCACCTTTGAACGCAACGCCGCTTCCCATACTTCCGGCAGCTCGCTATAGATAAAGGAAAAGATCATCTCGTTCGGAATAAACAGCACAACAAAGTCCACTGTCCTGTCTTCTATATTAATATAATCCCGACTCGTCACCTGCTTGATTTTTTGTTTCACATCCTGCGCAAACTGGCGCACATACCGTTCACGTTCGCCTCTATCTTCCGTCTCCGACATCTTCAGGAGCGCGGCATACGGAAATTTCACATCAACGTTGATTTTGGTGCGGTCCGGCAAATACACAATAAAATCGGGACGCGTACTGATCGACTCCTGTTCTTTATTATGCACATAGTCCTGCCCGGAAACAAATCCAGCCATCATTAAAAGATTTTCTGCGACATGTTCGCCGAACGCGCCGCGAAGCTGATTATTCGACAGTACGCGCTTCAGATCGGTAGTCGTTCCTTGGAGATCCTTGAGCACTTCCCGTTGAGCGGAAAGCTCCTGCTGCAGGGCGGCAAAACTCGAGATTCTGCCTTTATCCGACTCCTCCAAATGGCGCTTGCTCTCGAAGAGATCGCGCCGCATCTCTTCTACGAGGGTTACGATCACGTCTTTCTTGTGTGACAACTCGGCTGTGGATTGATCCTGGAGCGCGCCAAAACGCTCTCGGGCCAGTGAAAAAAATTGCTCTTGCGTTTTATTGAGCACATCTGAAGCCAGCCGCGAAAAAGCCGTTTCGAGATTTGCTTGCACGTGTTTGTTAACATCGCGAGAACGAAAAAAAACCCACACAAACAGTGCTCCTACAATAAAGGATCCACTGATCAATACAAAGGCAAACGGGAGTGACATTTTGATTCAAAAGAAAAAATTTGTTAGGATGAATCAATCGCTAAACCATCATAGCAATAGCATCATGAAAGAACAAGAACGCCAACAACAAAGCGCGATTCCATGGCATACGCTTCCGTTAAAATCAGTCGAGGATACGCTCCAGACGCCGTTCGCGACAGGGTTGACTTTTGACGAGGTAAAAAAACGGCTCGCGACGTACGGAGCAAACCAGCTGCCGGAAGAAACCTATGATTCTCTCACGATTATTTTTTTTCGCCAATTCGCCAATCCGCTGATCGCAATCCTTCTTCTCTCATCGGTCGTGATGATCTTTATTCGACACTTCTCCGACGCCATTATCATCACGGTCGTTTTGGTGTTCAACGCGGTGATCGGCGCGATCCAAGAAGGTCGCGCGCAGAAAACGCTTTCCGCTCTAAAGCGGTTTGCCGTCACGAATGCGGTGGTGCTCCGTGAAGGCCAAGATCGTATTGTGCCGGATACGGATGTAGTACCCGGCGACATTCTCTTAGTCCAAGAGGGGGCAAAAATACCGGCAGACGCGCGCATCATCGAAGCATACGGATTGCGTGTGGACGAAGCCGCCCTTACCGGGGAATCAGGACCGATCGATAAGCAGGTAAAGACCTTCAAAGACCCGCTCATGCCAGTTGCAGATCGCACCAACATGATATTAAAAGGAACAGCGGTATTGAGCGGCAACGGCATTGCCGTAGCCGTAGAAACAGGCTTGCGCACGGAATTCGGGAAGATCAGCACAGCGATTTCAAAAATCGAATCAGAAATTCCGCTCAAGCGCGACATCGAAAAACTCTCGCGTTTTATCCTTATAGCCATATCTACCATCTCTGTCGCTCTGTTCGGATCCGGTGTTTATTTCGGCGCCGATATTTTTGAAATGTTTGTAATCGTGGTGGCTTTGGCAGTCTCCGTAGTACCGGAAGGCCTTCCCGTCGTGCTCACCATCGTACTTGCCAACGGCGTGTGGCGAATGGCGCGGCGAAATGCGCTCATCAAACGCCTGCAGGCTGTCGAAGCGCTTGGGCAGGCTGATATCATCGCGGTGGATAAAACAGGAACAATCACGAAAAACGAAATGGTGGCGCGGCTTGCCTATGTGGAATCTACCGCTTTTACGATTACCGGCGACGGCTATGCGCCGAAAGGGGCTATACTTCGCGATGAAATGCCGATCGACCCGAAAGAGCATGGATCCTTACAGTTGTTTCATCGCATAGGATCGCTCTCCGCGAACGCTCATACCGCCTACAGCGAAGCAGAAAAAAGATGGACCATAAGCGGAGATCCCACGGAAGCTGCTATGGCGGTATGTTCCGCCAAATGCGGCGAAACAAAAGAAAGCATTGATCAGACATATCCGCGCATTGCAGAAATCCCGTTTACCACGAGCACGAAATATCATGCCGCCCTCGCGCGCGGCGGAAAAAACACCATGCTGCTTGCAATCGCGGGAGCGCCGGAAGCAATCATGGCAGTCAGTAAAAAAATCCGAGAGGGCGGCAAAGATGTCGCACTGAGCAAGGCTCGACAAGAAGCGTTTGAAAAAGCATACCGCGCCGCATCGCATAAGGGACTGCGGGTCATCGCTGTTGCCTATCGAGAATTTCCAAAAAAGAAAGATCAGCTCGCCGTCGAAGATATCGCGTCGCTCACGCTACTCGGATTTTACGGCATAGAAGATACCATCCGCGCGGAAGTCAAATCGGCCGTGGAAAGCGTTCGGCGCGCGGGCACTCGCGGCGTCATGATCACCGGCGACCACAGACTCACCGGACAAGCGATCGCGCAAAAGGCCGGAATCTTCCAGGAAGGCGATGATGTGATCACCGGAAAAGAATTGGAAACTTTGTCGACAGAAGAGTTGAAGCAGCGGCTCGCGCGTGTTACGGTATTTGCCCGCGTTACGGCAGAACATAAAATGAAAATTATCGAATCGTATAAAGCCCGCGGTGAAATCATCGCCATGACCGGTGATGGAGTAAACGATGCCGCGGCGCTGATGGCTGCCGATCTCGGTATCAGCATGGGGAAAGTCGGCACTGATGTGGCGAAAGAAGCATCCGATATCATATTACTTGATGATAATTTCGCAAGTATTGTGGCCGCGTTGGAGGAAGGCCGCGCCATTTATCGATCAATCAAGCGCGCGCTCCTGTATCTCTTCTCCACGAACATAAGCGAGATGCTTATTATCATCATTGCCGTACTCGGTGGTTTTCCTCTCCCGCTCACGGCGGCGCAAATCATTTGGCTCAACCTCGTCACAGATAGTTTTCCGGTAATTGCTTTGGCAATGGAGCCGAAATCAAACGAAATGCGGCCACGGACGCCCGCGCAAAAAAAGCAAGGTATTTTTGATACGCACATGAAAAAACGCACCATACTCATGGGGCTTACGATGACCGCAACGACGTTTATGATATTTGCAGGGTATTTCCAAACGGATCTCGCGAAAGCGCAAACAATGACATTCGTCACTCTTGCGTGCGCGCAGCTCTTTAATTCTCTCAACTGCAGATCTCGGACGAATTCGCTTTTCAGAATGAATCTGTTATCAAACCGATGGCTGATCGGCGCGATCGCGTTTGCCGCGGCATTGCAATTCATAGCAGTCTACTCGCCACTGCTCCGATCGTTGCTCCATACGGTGCCTCTCTCCGCGCAAGAGTGGGGAGTGGCGATCGGCGCCGGATCAGTGGTGATACTGGCAGACGAGATACGAAAATTCTTTGGCGGCAATAAACAAAATCACCAACTCACTCTATGGAATCACTCCTCCACTTCGACCTCATAGCGCTTGTACAGACGGTAGGCATTATCGGCATCGCGGCAATCATTTTTGCCGAAACTGGTCTGCTCATCGGATTTTTCTTTCCCGGCGACAGCCTTCTGTTCACCGCCGGATTTCTCGCGTCGCAAGGTATGTTTCCGATCGTTTTGCTCGTCGCGGTCTGCTTTAGCGCGGCAGTTGCGGGCGACAGCGTAGGATACGCGATCGGCGCTCGGCTTGGGCCGCGCATTTTTACAAAAGAAAAATCGCGGCTGTTCCGCCGCGAACATCTTGAACGCACGAAAGCATTTTACGCGCGGCATGGAGGCAAGACCATCATCCTCGCGCGCTTCATCCCGATCATCCGCACGTTCGCGCCAACACTCGCCGGCGTGGGTAAGATGCCATATCCGACATTTCTCGCCTACAACATGGTTGGCGGATTTCTATGGGGCGTATGCGTGCCGCTCGCGGGATATTTCTTGGGCAGCGCGATCCCCTCGGTTGACAAGTATCTCGTCCCGATCGTCGGGGGAATCATTATCGTTTCTCTTATCCCCGCCATTCGAGAATACACACGAATGCGCGCGGGACGGACATAATCACCACTCCAGCGTACCGCCAGTCGAATATTCCGTGACGCGTGTCTCGAAAAAATTTTTTTCTTTGGAAAGGTCAATCGCTTCCGACATCCAGGGAAAAGGATTTTGGCTCCCGTATTGTACCGGCAGACCGATGCGTACGAGCCTGCGGTCGGCAATATATTGGATATATTCTTTGAAGCTGTCGGCATTCATGCCGAAAATGCCTTTGGGAAATACCTCGCGCGCGAACGTATATTCAAGCTCGGTTCCTTTGCGGATCAAATCGACCGCGTGCGCTTGAAAATCAGCAGTCCATACTTCCGGCTGTTCTTCTTTGATGCCGTTGATAATGTTGATGCCAAAATTCAAGTGCTGCGATTCATCGCGCATGATGTATTGGATCTGCTCCGCCGATCCCACCATTTTATTCTGCCGCTGAAAGCCAAACATTACGGCAAAAGAGCTATAGAAAAAGATCCCTTCCATAATGATAGAAAATACAATCATGTTTTCCACGAATTTCTGATCTGCCGCGAGCGTACCGGTCTTGAATTGCGGATTAAACAAACCCTCGTTGAAGCTCAAAATGAATTCATCTTTGTTGTATATCGCATCCACCTCGCGATACATGTTAAAAATCTCTCCTTCGTCAAGGCCGAGGCTCTCTACGATGTATTGGTATGAATGGGTGTGGATCGCTTCTTCGTATGCTTGACGCAGCAGATACATGCGGCATTCAGGTGACGTAACATGACGGTACGCCGCAATGACAATATTATTTGCCGCGATCGAATCACCGGTAGTAAAAAATCCAAGCACTGTCTTGAATGCCTTGCGTTCATCATCGGTAAGCACAGTGGAAGATTTCCACTGTTCAATGTCATTTTGCATCGTGATTTCGGTCGGAAGCCAGTGGTTGGCGTTGCCTACATTGTAGGCAGTCCAAGCAAACGTATGCTTCATGGGATAGAGCTGGATGACATCGGCGTCTTCACCGTTGATAATGCGTCGCTTATTGATGTTGACTCGCTCTGAAGTTCTTATAATAGGCATAGCGGATGATTGCTTACTGGCACGACTCGCAATCGGGATCTTCAATCTTGCAAAGAGGTACGGAAGATACGGCTGACGCAGGAGCCGCGGCAGCAACGATCGAATGTTGAGTCTGTCGCGCCTGTTGTTCGTTTTTTTCAGCTTTCTGATTACCGGGTATCTGCACCGCGATTGAAATCGCGGAGCGGACTTCTGGCTGCTGTTTGCGAAGATGCGTACCGGAATACTCTGCCGCATCCAGCGTGGCTTTCTCTACCTGCGAAGCGGCAAGCGTCCGAAGATAGTACGTGGTCTTCAATCCGATCTGCCACGCATAGAGATACGTATCAGAAAGTTTTTTGCCGGAAGCGCCGTGGAAAAAGACATTCAACGACTGGCTCTGATCGATCCATTTGCCGCGATAGGCAGCTGCTTTGACAATCCATACAGGATCAATCTCGAACACTTCCTTGTATGTGCGCCGTAACGATTCCGGAATTTCATGGATTTCTTGGATGCTGCCATCATGATACTTTATCTTGCCCAGCATCTCGTAATCCCAGAGTCCGGCCGCCTTTAGGTCTTCAATCAAGTAGGGATTAACGACGGTGAAATCGCCACTCATGTTCGATTTCACGTAGATATTTTTATAGATCGGCTCAATGGATGGCACGGTGCCTGCGATGTTGGATATCGTTGCAGTCGGCGCGATCGCAAGACAATTGGAATTACGCATACCATAACGGCGTACGGATTGACGCACTACGCTCCAATCAAGTTTGCCAACACGCGGGATGTCTATCTTCTGTCCGCGCTCCTGTTCTACAAGATCAATCGTATCTACGGGGAATAATCCGCGATCCCATTTTGACCCGCTATAGCTTGTGTATGATCCCCGCTCGCGGGCCAAAACGCTGGATGCCAGGATTGCGTGATACGCCACAATCTCCATGCTTTCGTCGGCAAATCGCACACATTCCTCGGAATCGAATTGAATGCCTTTCAAGTACAGCGCATCCTGAAAACCCATGATGCCTAACCCTACGGGACGATGCCGAAGGTTAGAGGTACGCGCTTCTTTTGTGGGGTAATAATTTACATCAATTACATTATCCAACATACGCATCGCCACGGGAATGGTGCGCGCGAGTAATTCCACGTCGAGTTCGCCCGCCTTCATGTGCTTGGAAAAATTAATCGATCCAAGATTGCACACGGCGGTTTCTTCCTCGGAGGTGTTCAACGTGATTTCCGTACAGAGATTGGAGCTGTGCACGATACCAATATGATCCTGGGGAGACCGCACATTGCAAGGATCCTTAAACGTTATCCATGGGTGTCCGGTCTCATAAAGCATGGAGAGCATTTTCTTCCACATATCGCGCGCCTTCACGGATTTGGTAAGTTGGAATTTCCCATCGCGCGCATCCTGTTCATATTTCACATACCGCTCCTCAAAACGCTTCCCGTAAAGATGGTGCAAGTCCGGCACTTCATGAGGTGAGAACAATGTCCACATCCCATCTTCCTGAACCCGCTTCATAAAAAGATCGGGGATCCAATGAGCGGTATTGATGTCGTGGGTGCGGCGGCGCTCATCACCTGTGTTTTTGCGAAGCTCCACATAATCCTCAATGTCATAATGCCATGTTTCGAGATATACGCAGGCAGCGCCGCGACGTCGGCCGCTACGATTGATGGCATGAGTCGCGTCATTTGATACTTTAAGAAATGGCACTACGCCTTGGCTTTCGACTCCGATACCCATGATCAGCGCGCCGGTTGCTCGGACATTGCTCCAATCCGTGCCGATGCCGCCTGACCATTTAGAGAGCTGGGCATTATCCCCCACCACTTTAAAAATATGGTCGAGGGAATCCATTACGGTATTTAAGTAGCAAGAGGAAAGCTGGGGATGCTCGGTGCCCGCGTGAAAAAGCGTAGGTGTCGATGGAACATAACGCAACGTCGATGCCACTTCGTAAAATTCCTTCGCGCGAAGCATCTTTTCTTTTTCCTTGAGCGCGAGTCCCATCGCGACGCGCATCCAAAATGCCTGGGGAGTTTCGAGTACGCGTTTTGCGTATGGATCACGTAAAAAATACCGATCATACAATACTTGCGTGCCGAGATAGCGCAGCAAATCATCCCGCTCAAGCACGAGCTCTCTGCTTAAGGCATCCAGATCAAATGTGAGCAAACGCGGGTCCAGACGGCCGATTTCAACGCCTTTCTTGATATTCGTCACAAATGCCGCGCGGTAGTGCTGTTCCAGTTTCGATGCGTCAAAATTATCGCCGATTGCTTCGCGATACAAAGAGTGGAGCAACAAACGGGACGCGAGACGAGAGTAGGCGGGATCAAGCTCAATCAGAGCGCGTGATGCCATCATCAAACCATAAAAAACTTCGTTTGTCGCGATGCCATCAAACAAATCATTACGGCATTGACGAGCGACTAAAGCCACATCAATTTGTTTTTCAAGACCTGCGGTAAAATGAGCAAGGCAATGCTCAAGCTTTTCAAGCATGAATTGCTCGCGCGCGCCGGATCGTTTGATCACGACAAGTTCATTGCGTTCGATTTTTTCGCGGAGCTCCTGCTGTTTAGCGGCGCGTTGTTTGGTGTGCTCGTAACGGTAGATTATGTACGCGCGTGAAACGTCAAAGTAGCCGCGCTGGGCGATAATACGCTCCGCTATATCCTGCACGTCTTCCACGCCGGGGATGACGCCATCACGGATGCGATCTTCGAGAAGTGAAACAACTTCATCGGTGAGTGTCGGAAAAAAACTTGAATCCACGATAATGCCGCACGCATTGAATGCTTTTTGAACCGCGCTTTCGATGCGGTAGCGGTCAAACTCAACGATAGAGCCGTTGCGCTTCTTGATCTTTGTGAGAGCCATACGGGTAGCTTGTTAGGCTTTAGACGTCAGGCATGGAGTATTGTGTTCTCCTTCCATACAGGACGCCTGGAGCCAACAAGGGACAAAAAAACGGACCCATAGGTTGTATCAGAGGCCGTTTTCTATTCATCGACATCAAGGATATCAAGCGACTTCGAGAGAGTCTGTGCATCGTGCCAAGGCGAATGCTATCCTATCAATATCCGGTATGGGTGTAAAGTGGATAAGTGCGGGTTTTGCGAGTCTCAACCGATTCCGTCAGGAGCTTTGCCATGCAGCTTGCACAGATCTCCGTGAATCTTATAGTATTCATAGGCGGACGTGGCGGCAACCGCGCCCATGGCGGCGGCTGTGATATCCTGTCTGAAGCCTTCAAACAGGTTAAAAATATCGCCCGCTACGAATGCTCCGGGCACATTGGTGCGCATCATCTGATCGGCTTGAGCGTATCCCTTCTCGTCAAGATCAATACCCGCTTTTTTCAAAAGCTCGGAGCGCGGCAGCAGACCGACTTCGATAAAAAGACCGTCAACGGCTAAATCGGTTGAGCCATTGACCGGTTTGGATAACACGGCTTTTTCGAATTTCCCTTCGCCGACTATTTCTTTCACTTCGGTTTCAAAAAGCACCTCTACTTTATCGCCGAGTCTTTGCATGCGCTCATAATTAATCGGCTCGGCGGATACTTTTGTGCCACGAACGATGAGATAGATTTTTTTCGCGTATTCCGCTGCCAAATTAACTCCTTTTATTGATGAATCCCCGCCGCCGACAACCGCAATCGTCTTCCCGCCATAGAGCGGCCCATCGCACGTCACGCAGTAATGCACGCCTTTGCCGGTAAGCTCTTTTTCATTCGGGATGCCGAGCCGGCGGTGCTCCGTGCCGGTGGCGATTACAAGGGTATTCGAAAAAAATTCCTCCCCCTTTTTTGTGCGTACCGCAAAGCAACCGCTTTCAGTGCGTCGGATATCTTCAACACGGCCGTCTCTGATCTCAATGCCAAGATCCGTAGCCTGTTTTTTCATATTTACCATCAGATCAAATCCGTCGATCGATGAATATCCCGGATAATTTTCGATCGGACCCGCAATACTGGTATACCCGCCGAATTCATCGCCGATCACGAGGGTATTCATGCGATAACGGCCGGAATACACAGCCGCTGAAAGACCGGCAGCGCCGGAGCCGACAATGATAAGATCGTAAGACATGCCTGCGGTTTGTTCTTCGAATTATTCTTTCTGACAACACTTGCAGCCGGATCCGCTTTCTTCCGTGCAGCATTTCGCGTCATCGGATTCCTTTTGCTCGCAGCATGTGTTCTTATCCGCGCAACACGCTCCCTGACAGCATTCCCCTTCTTTGCATAGGCCTCCTTCGCATTGTTCGCATGTTTTTTTGTCGTCATGCATATGAATCGTCCTGTTATGAATATCTTTGATGTATTACGCTTCCAATCCGAGCAAACTCGCGAGTTTCGCTTTATCAAATCCAACGACAAGCGTACCGTCAATATCGATCACCGGCACGCCGAGTTGGCCGCTTTTCTGGACCATTTCATCGCGGGCAGCCGCATCAACGCTTACATCTTTCTCTGTATAGTGCACATTATTCTCTTGGAAATAGGCCTTCGCCATTTTGCAATATCCGCATGTCGGAGTGGAATAAATCGTCACATTTGCCATAAAGCATGATCTTACGAGTAAGTATTGGCAGTATAAATGCTCGCGATAGAAGTGCAAAGGGGATAAGTTGAGACTGGTGAAACATAGCTTCACCATTGTCGTCAGTGGGGGGATTTTTACTGCCTCCGATAGCGGCCGATAAGCTCGGCGCTGTCAAGGATATGTCCCTCCATAGCTTGTTGCGCGGCCGCCTTTGTTGATCCGGCGGGAAGATCGAGTAGTGTGTCAAGCGCGTAGAGCCTGAAAAAATACCGGTGCTCGCTGTCCGGCGGGCACGGATTATAGTAGCGCCGACTGCCCGCGGTATTGCTGCCTACCACGCCCGACGGCACTTCCCCTTCGCCGATACCGGTGGAAGACGGCGGGATATTCCATACTACCCAGTGGTCAAACATGCCGTCAGGCATGATGCTTTTCGGCACGTCAGGGTCGTCTATGAAAAACGCGAAACTTTTTGTCTCTGCCGGTACGCCGGTAAACGCAAGCGGCGGACTTATGCCATCTCCGTCGCATGTATAAACAACGGGAATAAGGCTATTGTGCAAAAATGCGCTGCTCGTGATTTGCATACCGTCAGTACGATTAAAAATAAAATACTTTTGCTTCTGCTCAAGCGACGGTCGGACGATCGGCTCTGTCTGCCGGGAAAACCGTAAATATGTCGTTGTCCCCACAAGGACTAGTCCCGCGATAAGCAGAGCAATAGTACGCGCACGCATAATATCTATAGTATACTATCACCGAGACGTTTTGAAAAAGACGATAACACTTCTGCTCCGTTTGCGCGCACGACCACCGTATCCTCTATTCGTACGCCTCCGGCAGGTATAGATCCGAGCTGCTGCGGATAATACAATCCCGGCTCTATCGTGACGACCATCCCCTCCTTCAGCTCGGAGTGGCACGATCCAAGACGCGGCTCTTCATGAATTTCGAGACCTACGCCATGTCCGAGACCATGAATAAACCCGTATACCGGCCGTGAAGATACATTTGTCGGATAACCTTTTTCTTCAAAAAATTTTTTTACCCACGCATAGATTTCAAAACCATCGACGTCGGCGATAACTTTTTCCGTTGCTCCTGTCTGCGCTTCATATACCGCTTCGTAGAGCGCTTTCATTTCTTGTGATGGTTCGCCTTTGAATACCGTGCGCGTGCAATCGGTGAAATACAACGATGAACGGGATCGCGGAAATATATCAAGTACGATCGGCTGGTATGCTCGGATCGGGCCGCTCCCTCTCATGTGCGGATCAGCCGCTTGCGCACCGCAGGCAACGATTGTGTCAACAGCAAGATAGCCCTCTTGATAAAGCGAATGTTCAATGATATCACGCAGAATCTCTGATGTAAGGCCCTGGGAGCCGTATGAGGAGTGCGCAATATATTCGCCGTTGATACGCGCTTCACTCAAAACGGTACATACCCGCTCCAATGAGCGATCCACTGCCGCTTGGGCAGAAGCGATTTCAGCTATCTCGTGCGGCTGTTTGCGCACGCGGTCGGGGTAAAAAGCATCACGACAGACGGACACTGGAAAATGTTTTGACAAATTATCCCCCACATGAAATGGGATGCCGCCGGAAATCTCTACGGTATCAACGCCTTTACTCTTTAGAAACGCAACGAGCGGCGAGACCCCTTGTGCATGTGCATTGCCCGCGAGAGATTCAATATAGACAACCTCGTCAACGCGTGCTTGCTTTTGCGCCCGTTCCACTTCGAGTGAAGATACGAGCAGATGCCGTTTGCCGTCGATTTCGACAAACGTGACAGGATCAGGCACGCGAAACTGCGCGCGCCACAACAGATCGGCGCAAAAATGCGGCGATCCGAGATCAGTTGCTCCATGAAGTATTTTGGCATGCATAGATTTGAAACATCTGTAAAAATCGCGGGGGTAATCAGATGCTCGTCACTGAATGACGTTTGCGATCGCGTGCAATGCATCGCTTGCGAGCGTCCCCTCGCCGTATTTCTTCGCGGCACGCTCCCCTGCTTTGCCATTGATGTATGCGGCAGCAGAGGCGGCTTGCAAAGGATCAATGCCGCGCGCAAGAAGCGCGCCGCATATACCCGCGAGCGTATCGCCAAATCCTCCCTTGGTCATATACGGTGTACCGGTGCGGTTGCGGACTACTCTCGTTCCATCGGAAATGATATCAACATTTCCTTTTAGAAGAATCACAGCGCGAAAACGAAAAGCTGCTTGTTGTACTGCTCGTTCGCGTTCACGAAGCGCGGTGCTTGGCAATACACCGGTAAGAGCGCGAAATTCGTCCGCATGGGGAGTAATAATCGTGGTTTTTCCTCGTACGGCTTTTTCATTTTGCGCGATCGCTCGGATCGCTTCCGCATCAATCACAAGCGGCAGCTGGCATTGTTTCAAAAACGTACGGATCGCTCGATATGTCTGCGGGCTACGCGCCAAACCGCCACCGATCACACACGTATTCGCGTGTTCGCTTATCGCAAGCGCTCTCGGGATATGCTTCATGAGAAACTCCCCGTCAAGCGGCTCGGTGATCATATCCGGCGCATGGTGCGCTGCAGCATCCATAGCGCGTTGCGGTCCGATCAAATAGGCGAGATCAGCGCCGGCGCGCAATGCCGCCATTGCATTAAATATCGGCGAGCCCGTATGGCGTATGCTTCCCCCGATTACAAGCACGGTTCCAAAATCGCCTTTATGCGACCATCGTGGTCGTTTCTTATATATATCCCTAAAATTCATTACCTGTTTGTTAGCTGCTAGCCATATAATATGAAGCACGTAATGACATTTAACTGTATTTTGATATACTGAATCAATATGAAACCTTTTACTCACACATTTTTCCGCCTGTTTGAATCCTATGTTTTTGTAATGGCATTTTCCCTTTCACTCGGATTGGCTTTTCCGACCCAATTCCTGATATCGCGCAGCCGCTTCGTCTGATTATCGTGCTTGTCGTTATGTTAATCGCGTTTCCCATTATAGCATATCCTCTCGCGAATTTCTTCGTGCCGGATGCCGGTGTGGGCATCTTTTTGCTCGCCGCGATGCCATCGGCTATGTCGGCTCCCCTCTTCGCTTCGCTTGCGGGCGGATCAATAGAGCTTGCGCTCGTCTTGTCGGTATTCACGTCATTGCTCGCGCCGTTTACCATTCCGTTCGTTGCCGCGATTACATTTGGCAGCGGCATCGACATTGCTCCGCTCAAGATGCTTACCGACCTCTTGCTTATCGTATTTCCTCCCATGATACTTGCGCAAATCGTACGTAAATTTTTTCATCCCCACATCGAGCCGGCGAGTTTCGCGCTTAAGCCTCTCTCCATACTGCTCTTAGGGTTAATTACCACGGGAATCATAGCAAAAAACGCGGCAGACATATTCGCGAGTTTTACGATCGAACTGCTCCCTCTCTTTTGGGTGGTGCTTATATTTGCCGTCATTACGCATGGAGTCGGCTATCTTATCGGAATCGGAAAATCCCATGCCGATAAAGTAGCGTACGCGATTTCGCTCGCGTATATGAATATCGTACTTGCAATCTATCTCGCCGGCAGATTTTTCCCGCATCCAAAAACAATCCTGACAACAATCATTGCTCTTCTATTTTGGACAGTGCTATTTGCGGCATTTCGGACAATCGCGCTCAAAATGGCCGCGATAAAAACGAAATCGTCATGATGCGATCTTGCGCACAAACGTATACTGATCACTATCGCCCTGCGACGCAAGCGGAATGAATGAAAATCCCCGTTCGCGCCACTTTTGTCTGTATATCTCATTGCTCCTGTTGTCAACTCTTCCGAGCAGAAGATCCTGGAGCTCTTGAGGCGTAAGACTATGTGCAATGCTTTCTAATGCGTGATCGGACAAGAAATATCCGCCTTGTACAAGCGCGGCGCTCACCGCCGGATCTTGATCAAAATCAACTCCGGTGGTGCGATGACCTAAAATCATCCCGACCCGATCGGGTATTTCAAATCGAGGCGGGATGCTATCCTTTCTTGGTTTGTAGTCAGGCGCAAAACGGCCTGTTCGCGTACGCCACTCTTCCTTCACTTCATCTGTCACGAAAGGGTCATCGGGATCTTCTTTAAGGATGGCGGCGACTCTCTGGATACCGACTGCTTCATTGCTTTCAGTTTGAGCCGCCGCGTACGCCTCGGGCGCAAGAAATAAATCGGGATGAAATGTAATGAGCACATCTTCCTCTCCTTTGCCGAAATCAAATTTGAATTGCAATCCATCGCCAATCCATTCCGGTTGATGAGTAATAATGGCTGATACATGATCCTTTACTTCAGCGCGCATCGCCGGGTCTCGAAAAATCGGATCTACCATCATAAGAGTGCGGGATCCTAAGCAAAGAGGATACTCGATGTCTTTTCCTGACCCGACATATACCGTGGGATGTCTCGTAAGCAATTCCTCATCGATCAGACGGTCGGAGCGGATATCCACGATGAATGCTCTTTTTTGCGCGATCGCGCCATCCTTATTGCCTGTTGCCGCATCGATATGCGCGTACGCGAGCCGTACATGCTCTGTCGGCAACACGCTGTCTGACGGATGCGCGTAATCGCGCGGTGCGCGTTCCGGTGTACGAAACCGGTCCGGCACGCTTATCTGTTTTGGCTGAAAACCCTGTTCTCGTGATGTATCCATATATGATCAATAGTCGGGTATGCGCGGCTGTTTACGGCCCTCTTTTTTCTCGGCACGCTCGCGTTTTGACGACAACCGCCGTTCGCGCGCGCGGCGCGACGGTTTGGTCTCTTTGCGTTCCGGTTGTCCGATAAGCGCTCCTTGTACCAGGGACGTAAGCCGCCTGACCACCTCTTGTTTGTTTCTTAACCGCGAACGGTACGTGCCGCAATGCAGGATGATGTCTCCGGACGCGGCGATCCTATTCTTGAGCTTTTCACGCAACATCAATCGCTGCTCCTCGGTGACACTCGTTGACCGATCGATATTCCATGCAACCGTCACGCGTGTTTCAACCTTATTCACATTCTGACCCCCGGGCCCGCCGCTCCTGCTCGAAGCAAAAGCACATTCGGATTCAGGGATGAAAAACGGCTGTTCACGAACATTCTCTGTCATAAAACTTTTTCACCATGCCTGACGGATCAAATCTTTCAAGCTTTGATTGCTGACGGAAAAAGCATCTGAAAGAAACTCCTTCTTCGTCACCCAACGAAATTCATCAATCATCTCTTCTTCATCGTCTGTTTGCAAACAGAGAATTTCCGGATTGTTCGGCACACAGAAAAAAGTCGTACAGATAACCTGGGTAGTATCGTAAGACCTCACGAACCACCATACGCCCGCGCATCCCATAATGGTAATGTCAAGACCGACTTCCTCTTTCACTTCACGTGCAAGAGTATCGTAAGGCGATTCCCCATACTCTACTCTGCCGCCTGGCAGATCCCAAAATATCTGTTCTCCGACAATCTGTTTGATGACAAGGAATGTACCATTGCGACGTATGATAGCTTTCGCGGCTGCGATGACCAGCGGAGGCATACGCCTTAATTCATTCCGTATGCTTCTTGTGATTTCCGATGCCGGGCGCTCCAATCCGCTCAAACGCGCGGAGAATCTCGAGCGGCACGGCAAAAACAACGGTATTCGATTGATCGGAACTGATATCGTTGATGGAATGCAGCGTACGCAAATGTAAGGCGCCGGGAACGCTTGCAAGCACATGTGCGGCGTCCGCGAGATTTTGCGATGCGATCTTTTCCCCTTCCGCCTTGATAATGACCGCACGACGTTCACGTTCCGCTTCCGCTTCCTTGCTCATCGTACGCTTCATGTCTGAAGGAAGCTCGATATGCTTGAGCTCAACCGCGTTCACCTTGATGCCCCACGGATCTGAAGCTTTGTCAACGATTTCTTTTATCCTCGTTGATATCTGATCGCGTTTGCCAAGCAGCTCATCAAGCGTCACTTCGCCAACCACATCGCGCATCGTGGTCTGCGCGAGCTGGGATACCGCGTATCTGAAATCCTCCACTTCCAACACGGCTCGCGGGGCGGCGCTGATAAGGTAGTAAAGGACGGCATTCACATTGACAGACACATTATCGCGCGTCATGCAATCTTGATCAGGAACATCTACGACTTTCACGCGCAGATCGACGCGGATCATACGCTGGATTACGGGAAAGATCCAATGCAACCCCGCTTCGCGCGTGCTCGTGTAGCGGCCGAGCGTGAGTACGACACCGCGCTCATAGTGGTTAATCACTCGCAATCCCGCGAAAAAAAACAGAACGAGTATAAGGATCGGTATGAAAAGAAGTGCCATAAACAGTGAGATGGCGCCAACCACGGAAACCAACGCCGTGATAATCGGCATGCCAAAAAATATGAATAAGAAAAATAACACGATGAACCTGCTCGCTTGGGGTGGGATGGTTATCTGGGAAGGAGGCGGGGGCAGTCGATTTTTTTTCATACGAAAACCATATTATTTCCGCAGGAGTCCGCCCCACTCGACGAGAGTGAACCCGGTGCGAGGAGGCGCTGTGAGTTTTTGCTGCGGCAGATCAATTAGATGATCGATCCCTTCGAAATCAAGAAACACACGGATCACCGTATCAGGTTGCGGTCTCACGTCAAGCGGGGCAAGCTCGTTCATTTCGCGCGTGGTCAGCCAGCTTAAACGCACATGGGACGAGTCGGGCATGCGCGGCAACCAAAATGCCTCGAAATCTTCGCGCTCCTTTTTATGAAGCCCAAGCTGCCGCAAGTGAGTATCGATCGTGTGTGATACTTCTGTCCGCGGTACGACAAAGCCGGATCGAATCCGCGGATATGCCCCGCTCCCTTGCCCTTCCCAAAACAGTGAATCATAGGTGCTGCCATCCTGCATCGTGAGTGTCCCATCCGGAGATGCGTGTGCGTACCATCCGTTCCCGTACGAAGGATCGGATACGCGGATCGCGGCATCGACTCTCACTGATACTTCGGTAGGTTCATCCGGATACAGATAGATGACAGGCTTGCCGCACTCAACAGCCGGACCGTAAGCGGAATTATTATATACAACATATCTTCCAAGCGCGTCTTTCACGATGAGTACCGGATGCTTCCGGGAAAACTCCTGAAATGTAAGGGTGCGCGCTTCTCCGTCACCGGAGTAATAGGTCCCATTATTTGTATCATACAAAAACCGCGCTACCGGATTATCAGCATTGGAAAATTCATAGACCGCATCGCCGTTTGCCGCGACACCGGCTGATACAAGCCGCGACGTTACGCTTGGCGCGACAAGCGCCAAAAACGCGCCTGCCCCGCAGCCAGTCGTATTAACCAACTGAAACGTATCTGTGTTGCGCTTACCTGTGTTCCATGTGACATCCGCAACGCCGTCATCCCCGAGCACAAACGATTCAACGAGCAGATCTTCTACCTCGCCGGGACGCGCTTCAGAATACAGGATACCATAAGGGGTTTTCGCGATCGCCTTCCGTGACTGCGCCGGAGAATCAAGTCCGAAAAATCCACCAAAATTCTGAAGCTCAATTCCTTGATAGGTGAGAGTATCTTGCTGAAGGATAGACCGGTATGCCTTTTCATAATTGATTGCTACGCTTTCGATGGGCTCCGCGCCATAGAATTCTTTGGTTTTCGGATCGTAGGCATCAGAATTTTG
>JACPHV010000018.1 GCA_016188385.1 Candidatus Uhrbacteria bacterium
CAAGAAAAAGGTCAGTGAGGGAAAGTCGAAATCCCAAGCGTTGGTGTGTCTTCGCAGGCACATGGTCACCCTTGTTTGGAACCTTATGAAGCACAAGGACGCATACCGATTTCCTCAAGAAATTTGACATAGCGGATCCCTCTTCCATTCCATTCTTTCTGTACCTGGTGCCGAATTCAATGGCAAAGGCGGTTTTGCCGATGGAATGCCTCTATAGAAATATTAGTCTCTATAGAAGAATCCTGCAAGAGTGATATAATGATGTTCATAGAAGCGAATATACCCATGGAAGAAGAAAAAAACAATCAAATCATTATCTATAACTCCGAAGACGGCCAAGCAAAATTGGATGTCCGTCTTGATGGTGAAACGGTATGGCTTTCGCAAAAGCAAATGGCTAATCTTTTTGATAAGGATGTCAGGACAGTGAATGAGCATATCAAGAACATTTTTTTTGAAGGAGAATTGGAGGAAGATTCAGTTATCCGGAAATTCCGGATAACTGCCTCAGATGGGAAACAATATGAAATAATGCACTATAATCTGGACGTCATCATTTCCGTTGGCTACAGAGTGAGCTCGCTACGGGGCACGCAATTTCGCATGTGGGCCACCCAGCGATTAAAAGAATATATCGTGAAGGGATTTACCATGGATGATGAACGACTTGCCAAGGGAAATGTGGCCAAGAGCTATTTTGACGAGTTAGAGGAGCGGATTCGAAAGATCCGTACATCAGAAAAGAATTTTTACCAAAAAGTCAGAGATGTGTTTGCAACAAGCGCAGACTACAGTCCAAAAGTTGATTACGCGAAACAATTCTTTTCGATTGTACAAAACAAATTTCATTTTGCAATTACTGGATTAACAGCAGCAGAAATTGTTGTTAACAGGGTGGATAGTGAAAAGAAGAATATGGGACTCACAAACTGGAAGAGTGAGATTATCACGCGCGAACAAGCAGAGATTGCAAAAAATTATCTTGAGGAATTGGAATTGAAGCGACTTAATCTGCTCGTCGAGCAATTTCTCTCTTTTGCCGAACTACAGAGTGTGGAAAAGCGAGTGATGTACATGAAGGATTGGATACAGAAACTGGATAACTTTCTCACTCTGAACGATAAGGAAATTCTGGATGATGCAGGGAACGTATCTCGTAAAGATATGGAGCTGAGGGTTCGGAGTGAACTGGAAAGATTCAATCAAAAGCAGCTGCCTGGAAATAGTAAGAGCTAAATGTTATGAGTGACAGTGATATTTCAGTAAGGTTTGGTAAACGAGTAAAAGAGTTGCGACTTCGTAATAAATTATCACAAGGTAAGTTGGCGAAAATTCTTGACGTGCACCCAACATACATTAGCGGCATCGAACGAGGTAAAAGAAATATGTCGTTGAAAAATATTGAGAAGCTCGCAAAAGCATTAAATTCCAATATTAAAGATCTTTTATGATACTACCCATGTAAATATGAAGAAAAAAATAAGTAAAAACAAATTGTCAAAGACCGGTGCGGAGATTATTGTCGAGTGCCTCCGCGCGCAAGGGGTCAAATATATTTTTGGCATACCTGGTGCTGCTATCATGCCTATTTTGGAAGAACTCCGGAAAAAAGAAAGTGTAGAAGGCTATCCAAAATTTATTCTCTGCCGTCATGAGCAAAATGCTGCATTCATGGCCGCATGTTGGGGTCGTTTGACAGGGTATCCAGGTGTCGTGCTTGTGACGAATGGTCCTGGTGCGACCAATATTGTTACTGGCGTGGCAACGGCAACGGCAGACCGCGATCCTCTCGTCGCTCTCACTGGTTCAAATCCTCTTGCGCAGCACATGAAAAAAGCGCATCAAAGTATCCATACCCGCGATATTTTTAACCCAATCACAAAGCGAAGTATCGAAGTTGAAGATGTGAATAGTATTCCGGAAGTCATCGCGATGGCATTTGATGCAGCATCGTCTCATCGGCAAGGTGGAGCTCACATTACATTTCCACTGGATATTCAGAAAAATTTGACCTCGAGCATCCCCATTATTCAAAAGTGCGAACGCTCTGTTGGTGTGTCGCCTCGTGACAGTATAAAAAAAGTCATGACTATTCTACAGACTGCAAAATATCCCGTGTTACTTCTCGGTGTTGGGGCGACACATTCATTAAAGATCACTCATGCAGTTCGAAAATTCATAAAAAAATCAGAAATCCCAACTGTTGGAACATTTGAGGCTGCAGGCGCTGTATCCCGCGAACTCCTTCCATATTTTGTTGGGCGGGTCGGTATGAAGACACGAGAGCCCGGCGATGTCGCACTTGAACATGCTGATGTGCTTCTCGCGATAGGTTTCGATCCCATCGAGTATAGTC
Source organism: Candidatus Uhrbacteria bacterium (assembly GCA_016188385.1). Taxonomy (GTDB): domain Bacteria; phylum Patescibacteriota; class Patescibacteriia; order JACQRZ01; family JACQRZ01; genus JACQSB01. Next base: position 2,357 of record JACPHV010000018.1, read on the forward strand.
CTGCATATTGGAAAATGAAAAAGGGCTGCAAGGTGATCCATATCGACGCATTACCTGCTGATCCCGATGCGCTGTATCAACCAGACATAGAACTTATCGGCGATATTGCCGCTAACCTCTCTGAACTTCAAATACAGCTTCGAAGAAAATTCTCAATGCATTCTGCGGTAAAAAAAGCACAACGACTTCTTTTTCAAGAACAACAGGCAGGAGAGCGATTGGAAGGAAAAAAGATTCACCCACTTCGATTCATCGCTGATCTTCGTTCGGTAATCAACGATGATACGACCGTTATTTCAGATGTTGGTTCCCACCAAGTATGGCTTGCAAAATATTTTTTTTGCTATGAACCAAAACACCTTCTTTTCAGCATGGGTTTCCAAACAATGGGAATTTCGCTGCCATGGGCAATGGCAACAACGCTTGTACGTCCCGGAAAAAAAGTCATTTCTATTTCTGGAGACGGTTCATTTCTGATGAGTGCTACAGAACTTGAGACAGCAGTACGTTATTCTATGCCACTGGTACATGTCATATGGCGAGATGGAGGGTATAATCTTGTAGAAATTCAACAGCTTGAGGCGTATAAAAAATCTTTTGGCGTGCATTTCACTGATCCAGATTTTGTAGCATTTGCAAAAAGCTTTGGAGCAGAAGGATTCCGTATCTCGCGTGCTGATGAAATTATTCCCATGCTTAAAAAAGCATTTGCCGTGAAAGGCCCCTGCATTATCGATGTGCCAATTGATTATAGTCAAAACTTGTCTTTATTACAGCCAGGTGAGCTTGCGTTCTTGCGGTAGCAAAAAGAGATTTTGATGTTCGAAATAAGCACAAGTCAAAGGCATTCCATCAGCAAAACCGCCTTTGCCATTGAATTCGGCACCAGGTACAGAAAGAATGGAATGGAAGAGGGGTTTAAGGGGAGAGGGAAATTCCATTCTTCCTGTACCCGTCTCGGGGGTACCCAAACAGAAGCGATACTCCGCACCGCGGAGTCGCCGCTGGGGAGTTGTGGGCTGGGAGTTAGATCTCAGCGTCAGGATTTTCCTTGAAAAAAGTTCGTATTTTATCCAAGAGCGCCCGAAGGGCGCGATTCTGTATTAAATACAATTCTTCTGGGGGACTAGGATTCGAACCTAGATAAACGGAGTCAAAGTCCGTTGTCCTGCCGTTAGACGATCCCCCACCGACGGAAATCGCTAAAGAATCCGAGTACGTCGAATGCGAGTCCGTCAAAGTACCGAGTTGTATATGGTTGCAGGAAACTCAAGAGCGGAAACAATATAAAAATGGTAATGCCAAGAGAAATCACCGCATAGAGTACACTCTCGAGCAGCAGTGGGATACGGATCATCCAATTTGAGGCCCCGACAAGCTTCATGATGCCAAACTCCTTTCTCCTCGTATAGATTGTGATGCGAATGGTGTTATAAATGATCAAAGCGATTACAACGGCAAAAAACGCCATAATTGAAACTCCGACATCGCGAATCTTCGCCTTGAGGCGTTCGATTGCCGCAATAATAGACTGACGGTCACGATACGTCTTCTCTTCAATAATCGAACTATAAGGATTTTTTTCAACCGCCGCGAGAATTGCCGGATAATCCTCTATCGCGCGAGCGGTAATGACGATGCTTGATTGCAGAGGATTGATCTCGAGTTCTTCAATCGCATCGACAATGGCAGTTCGTCCTTCAGCGCGAGCCGCGCCGCGAAAATTTTCCAAAGCATCTTGTTTGGAGATATATTCAAGTAATCCTATCTCGGGCATATGTTCAATATCTGCCTTAAAGGCCTGTATGTCATTTTCCTGTGCTGTCACTTGAAAAAAGATCGTTATGTTTGCTTTCTGCTCGATGGTCGATAACACAGCATCGGCAAATCCGTTCGCAAGAATAAAAAAATTTACGGTAATAAACGAAAGCGTCATGATAAAAATCGTCACTGCGGAAAGCCAGAAATTGCGAAAAAAATTCTGGAATGCGAATTTAATCACACGGTAGAAATTGGAAAACATAGCCGTTAAATAAAATATTTACCAACCTTGTCGGAACGCAGACTGCCATCGTGCAGTGAGATCACACGTTTTTTTAACATATTTACAATATCACGGTTATGGGTGATAAACAGGATTGTCGTTCCGACATCGTTGATACGTGTCAGAAGGTCGACAATGCCTTTCGAAGTAACGGAATCAAGGTCTCCTGTCGGTTCATCGGCAATCAATAATTTTGGCCTGTGTACGAGAGCGCGAGCGATAGCGGCTCGCTGCTGTTCTCCCCCTGACATCTGCTTTGGATACCGATGGGCTTTGTCCTCAAGTCCAACTATGCGCAACAGCTGCGGAACGATACTATGCACAGCACGAAGTGAGGTACCGCATACTTCAAGCGCGAATGCCACATTTTCATAGAGTGTGCGCTGTTCCAATAATCTAAAATCTTGGTATACCACACCGATCTGCCTACGCAACCGCGGGATATGCCTTCGATTGATGCGCGTAATGTCCCATCCTCCGATTTCTATCCGTCCCGATGAAGGACGCTCCTCCGCGGTAAGAAGGCGCACTAATGTTGACTTGCCGGCTCCGCTTTGTCCCACCAAGAAAACAAATTCTCCGGGTTCTATCGCAATCGAAATTTCTTTGAGGGCCTCCACGTCCGGACGATAGGTTTTTGAAACGTTTTCAATTTTAATCATTGTTCGTCACTTTTCATCAAATGGATTTTCGTAACCCTTCCATTCAATACGCGCATTGATCAATCCTATTCGCGTATCTGCAATTTTCCGGAACGCCGTACTTACAAGATCCAATATCCTCCGATCATCTGTATTTGTCCATGTGGACGTTACGGTAACGTCCACTGACTTGCCGTTATCAAGGTTGGTGACGGTAAGATGTGTGCCTGTCGGGTAGAGATTTGTCGCGGAACCGCTTGGGTAGCGCTTATGACGATACCAGCTCACTATTCCTTCGTGTGAGGGCGATTCGTTTGCCAATACCGTAACAATCGCAGCGTCAAAAGGCACGTTGGCGATCGCGGTACGAGAAAGCCTATTCATCTCTGTGGGCAGGGCTTTCCATTCTTTTTTTGTCTTGCGCCAGTAGTAGACACGGACGCGATAATCGCTTTCAGCGTAAGAGAAAGTTACGCGCGCTGCGTGATTATCATTATACGGCACCTTGCTTCCAAGGGCAAACTCACATACCGCGCTCACTCGGCGATTCTCTGATGGTATGGGTAAAAAAGCATCGACAAGCAAATCTGGAATTTCCCGAAAGTACGGATCGCTATGATTATTGTCTGGAGGAATTATTGATAAACCGCACTCTGTGGCTGCAATCATCGACTCACTATCCCGAGCAGCTGCCGTATCAGCCCTGATGCCAAACAAATATAGTATGACCAGGCTCAAAACGACCATCAGGTGATATATATTGCAATTTCTGCTTTTATTCATGTATGATAGATACTACTATAGTAATGGAGTATAACATACTATGCATCTATTCCATAGTGCGGGATTAGTTGAGTGGCTCAACGTATCCTTCCCAAGGATGAGACACGGGTTCGATCCCCGTATCCCGCTCCAAGATTAGACTATTACTCAATCTATGCCGCGACTAAGGCGCACCTATTGCATCAGATTCAAATTTCTTTTTTTGATCGGAGTATACCTCGCCTTTACTATTGGCGGAGTAGCTATTGGAATGATACCGGCAGGACATAGCATGCCTGTCGTTACGTGCCCGTTTATGCACGATTTGGACAGTCTATGCCAAATGAATATTGCTTACCACATGGACAATTGGATGTTACTATTTTCCGCCATCCTTCCAGCCCTTCTCATAATGCTTGCAATACGAGAATCTGTGGTTGATCGCATATCTGCCATGACCCTTACGCCTCAACAACAGAGGTATCGGAGATACGCGCGCATGGTTAAGCCATTTCTGCGATACTTTCAGCTCAATGCGAGACTCTACTCTCGCCGTATCATCCAAAAAACGCTCTACGCATAACCAGTACTGCTTACTTTGTTCGGAAATATTTTTATTCCTTAGAGTGAGTGCTTTTTATGTCTAATAAACAACTTAAACAAGCGCGTATAAGCATCGATGGCATGACATGCGGCAGCTGTGAATTGCTCATAGAACGCAAACTTGAAAAAATTAATGGCATGGTGCGTGTTGGCGTTCATCATCAAAACGGCAGCGCCGATCTATACTATACGCGAACTCCATCATTGCAGGAACTCACGGATGCATTGCGCGATACAAAGTATACTGTTTCTCTCTGGCGTGAACACAATACGACATCAACTCCAAAAAATAGCCGGCGTGATCTATTCGAAATCGGCACAATCTTTCTCGTGGTTGTTGGGGCGTATCTCATCTTATCATCGTTAAAGATTATCCCGTCGCTCGGCGTAACCGAAAACATGAGTTATGGGTTCGTGTTCCTTATCGGGCTCGTAGCAGCTACCTCGACGTGCATGGCGGTTGCCGGCGGCCTCCTCCTGGCAGTGACAGTCCGATACAATGAGCTTCATCCGCAATCCTCCCGATTTGAAAAATTCAAACTGAATATTTTTTTCAATATCGGCCGGATCGTATCATATGCGGGATTCGGTTTTCTCATAGGCCTTGCCGGATCCGCAGTCACTTTTTCACCTCGGCTTACCGGCATTATCACGATCATGGCAAGTATTGTGATGATCATGCTTGGAATAAAATTGTTACGCTTATTTCCGGGCCTGACTCGCTTTCAGCCAAAAATGCCGAAGGGGATCGCAAAACGCCTTCAGGATTACGGGGAAAGACATCCGAAAATCGCGCCTTTTTTCTTTGGAGTATCAACATTCTTTCTTCCGTGCGGCTTCACGCAAGCTCTGCAACTCTATGTATTAAGCAAGGGTGATCCTGGTGTTGGCGCGCTTACTATGCTAATCTTCTCCCTCGGCACTCTACCCGCACTTGTATCGATAGGTATCGTATCCAGTATCGCGAGAGGATCTGTGCAGAGATATTTTCTGAAATTCGCGGGTGTGACAGTGATTCTTCTTGGTTTTTTCAATGTCGCGAACGGAATGACGCTTACCGGTATCACTCTCCCTCGATTTGGAAAGGTCGGGGCGGCAAATGGTTCGGATCAAATGCTACCCGTCTCTGACGGCAAGCAGATTGCGGAAATGACCGTGCGCGGCCTCGATTATTACCCTCATCGGTTTACGGTGGAAAGTGGTATCCCAGTAGAATGGCGCATCGACGGGCGTGATGCGGAGGGATGCGCGCAGGTAATTGTCGTCCCCAAGTTGGGAATCACAACTTTCCTGAAGCGATCCGGTATCACGACAGTTGAATTTACTCCTCAAGAAACTGGTACGATAGCGTTTAGCTGCAGTATGGGCATGACGACACCGGGGTCAGCTTTCACCGTGGTGCCCGCGACCGCGGGCGCGCGCGCGAGAGAAACAGACGAACGAAATTCAGCAGTGGGTACAACGGAAGTGTGCGACTCGGCGATGGGATGTTCAACTCAAACATTGGTATCTGAAGTTTCTCATGATAAATGGTTTGAACCTAATTTCTTTGTAGTAAAAAAGGGCAAGCCCGTCGAACTTACGATTGACGCTAAAATCCCCCTCGGCGGCTGCATGTCAGTGCTTACCATACCAAAATTTGAAATTGCTCAATTACTCACGGTTGGACGAAACACTATCCGTTTTACTCCCACCGAATCAGGCGAGATTCCGGTCACTTGCAGTATGGGATCAGAGATGCTTCGAATTACCGTAATATAATCTTAAACGCAATCTGCTATGGACAAAAATCATTACGCGGAAAGTGATTTCCGCAACGCTCGGTTTGATACCGCATTCGGATCTGCTGAATCCTTACCTCATCATGCGGAACAAAATTTGCCGCATGAACGCGATGAAGAAAACAGGCAAGCGCAATCTGACGCAATGCACGTGACGATTGACATGACACCGACAAAATTGATCGTGGCGGGGATCCTTGTCGGAATGCTCGTCATGGCAATTCCGTTTGTAATCATCCTTTTTGCCGTCTGATAGTTGGCGATAGTCTCATTACATATCCTGTCGAGCAATGCATGCTTCAACAAAGGCGGTAAAGAGCGGATGCGGGTGAAGCAGACTACCGGTAAATTCTGGATGAAATTGTGTTCCGATAAAAAATGGATGCGTGTTTCGAGGAAGCTCCATGATTTCCATTAATACACGATCGGGTGATGTTCCGGAAAATATCACCCCTCCCTTTTCGAATTGAGCAATGTACTCAGGATTCACTTCGTAGCGGTGCCGATGTCTCTCATGAATTGTATACGGTTCAGTAAGTTTCCCACCCACTGACCAGCGTCCGTCTTTTTGTCCGGAGTAAGCATCATAAGCTATGGTGGATTTTTTAAGTACGGCAGGATATGCGCCAAGCCTCATACTTGCACCGTAGTCATGTACGGCGATTTTTTCGATTTGTTCGGGAAGAATATCAACAACCGCATTTTTTGTCCTGCGATTTACCTCCGTTGTGTTGGCATCCTCAATTCCAAGACAGTGACGAGCATATTCGATAAGAGCAAGCTGCATTCCATAACAAAGCCCGAAATACGGAATAGCGTGTTCGCGCACATATTGAATCGCCTTAATTTTCCCTTCTATGCCTCGGCTTCCGAATCCCCCTGGCACTAACACACCGTTGAAAGTATCCAATCGTGCCAGTGATTGCTCTTGATTTTCAAAATCAAGTGAATCGAGCCATTCAATCTTTGGGTTGCGGTCAAGCAAATAGGCGGCATGCTTGAGCGATTCTATGACAGAAATGTACACATCGGAAAGAACGTAATCACCTGTCTTAAAATATTTACCGATAATAGCGATCGAGACATCTTTGCTTGCCGACTTGGCTTTTTGCACCATTTTCCGCCACCCGATCATATCTGATTTGATCTTTGATTTCTGGTGCAGGAGACGGAGGATGATATCGTCCAGACCGAATTTTTCAAAATTCAACGGCACTTCATAAATCGTGTCGGCATCAGGGGCGGAGATGATATGTTGGTATGGAATGTTGCCAAAATCAGCGATTTTGCGTTTGCGCTGTTCATCGAGAGGGCGTTCCGCGCGTGCGATGATAATATCGGGATTAACTCCGTACGAATTCATGGTGCGAATCGCGTACTGCGTTGGTTTTGTCTTCATCTCGCCTATCATATGAGGGATCGGCAGATAGCTCACTAAGACAAAAATAACGTCATTGGGGTTGCGCAATTTCATAGTCCGAGCGGCCTCAACAAACAATGCGTTTTGATATTCTCCCACTGTTCCTCCGATCTCCACGATCGTGATATCAGCTCCCGATTTCTTTACCGAGGCCTGAATTCGTGAAAGCGATTCCTCGACGATATGAAAAAGCGGCTCGACGCATTTCCCGTTGTATCCCAGACTGCGCTCGCGGTCTATTACCGTCTTAAAAACCATTCCATTGGTCATATAATTTTCAGAGAGCAACTCTACGTCAAGAAATCTCTCGTAGTTTCCCATATCCTGATCGCACTCAAGACCGCTTGAAAGCACAAAAACTTCACCGTGTTCCTTTGGATTCATGGTACCGGCATCAACATTCAGATACGGATCGATCTTGATTGGATTGATGCGGAATCCACGTGACTGCAGTATTTTCCCTATCGAAGCGCAAGCTATTCCTTTTCCCACACCCGACATTACTCCGCCAACAACAAAAATAAATTTGTGCTTTTTCATCTTGCCATACTTATGCTAATAAGATATAGTGTCAAAATCCTGATACGCCTTTTTCCTTAAAAAGACGTTCGACCGAGGCCGCATCCGTGTCAGCTACTATCTCCCCATCAATATCCAGTGTCGGGGTGAGAGTCTGACCGGACTTTTGAACAAGTTCTTCGAAATAGGTTTTATTCCCCCTGCACTCGCGCTCTACAAAATCAACGTTGCGTTCACGCAGCAAGTCCCTGACTTCATTGCACCAAGGACAGCCTGATTTGGTATACATGATGATATTCATATCGTTATGCACATATTTCAACATTAAGGACATCCTACCAGATAGACAGATGAGGGGCAAGCATCTTTCCGCCAATGCCGACCTAGCTCAATGGTAGAGCAATCGCTTCGTAAGCGATAGGTTATGGGTTCAAGTCCCGTGGTCGGCTTTGGCGGGAAGATACGCCAAAAAAATAATCCCACCATCGTGCATGTATCATGGCCGGCTGATCCTCGCGAGTGTCTTCAGATTGCGGGTATGGTATGGAGAAGTTCGCATGAGATTCGCTACTGCCATTATCGGCGAGAGTGGGAACAACTTCCGCATTCGGCACGACCGCTACTATTTCACCTGCTTTTCGCAAACCAAATTTGGTTCTCGCTTCATTTTCCGCAAAAAAATCACTCGCCAACAAGTCTCTCATAGACTCAAGCTGTTGGCGTTTTTTTGTAGTTTCCTCAAGATCGGCATGTAATTCCGAAATATCTGAATCAGTTTGATAGCTCTTCTGCGCGAGCAATACGGCACGGTACGTAAAGATCAAAAAAATGAGCGCCAGCACGCTTGCAGCGATCCATGATGAAAATATTTTTTTAAGGATCGGCATGATAATCGCAATCGCTCTTGTTAAAGGATTCTTTTCATGACTCTTGAACGCTCGGAATGGTCTGCGTACCGACCGTATGCCTGCCGGTTTCCTTTGCTTGCGCAATCTGACTTGAAAGGGTATCCATTGTACTTTGCGGCGAAGGGATACTCGTCAACGTAAAGCCCTTTCCCCCGCTAAAAAGAGAGATATGGATATTGCCATAACGGAATAACGTTGGGAAAAAACCGCGAATGGAATAAGAGAGCTCACTGATATTTTCGAGAACGACCTCTGTGACGTGCTTCTTAAATACCGCGGAACGTATGATACCGATCAGTCTTCTATTTGTCAGAATATAAATAGTGCCGTACCAGGATGAAACCACACTTACAAGAAGCAAAAAAAGTGTCCCGCCGATTACCACGAAGGCTGCACCGCCGATCATACCGAATGAAAATAGCTTAAAAAGAAAGAGGAACAGCACAAAAAGCCCAAAAACCAGCGGTATGATCAAAAGCACGGAACGTAATATATGCGCCCTGAACAAGCCGATAATCCGCTCATTTCCATCCATGATGATTTCTTCGCGCAACATTGTCATATATTATGAAATCATACCATAGTGTGGATTTGACAACAATTCCCAATGGTACCACCGAGACAAAACTGACTATCCGCACATATGGTAACGAAAAGCCTATGCTTTTGGCCGCCTTCAAAGCCCTTCAGCGAAAAAAATCCTCATCGTATCTACGGATACGTTTGCGGTTTTTTCCGCCTCCAGGACTTTGAATCCGGGTCAAAATCATACATTTTTCTTGTTAACCC
>JACPHV010000020.1 GCA_016188385.1 Candidatus Uhrbacteria bacterium
AGTACGATCATGAGAGGGAGTACTACGCGAAAAAACATGGGATAAATGATTACGAATTATTATAGAGACTTCTGAAAAAGAGCTTCCTGGTCATTTTCGATTCAATTTCGTTCCAAAAAGGATGATGAACGCGAAGGAATATGGAGTATTCCGACAAGTTCAGCGCCTTTTTGGGGCGAAATTAGGCGGAAAGGAGCCGGAAGAAATACATAAATGGACTTTTGCAGAGATCTCTATAGCTAGAGATCTCTTTATAGAATACCATATCGCGGCAAGGGAAGAAGTGTCAATAGACATGAGTGAGTCTTGAAAGGTTTTTAGTAGTGTCCCGAAAAGGCGCTTGTGTTGAAAAAATCTTTTACCAGTCCGAGCGCTCGCGCTCGATGAGATAGAATATTTTTCTTTTCGCCGCTCATTTGCGCGAATGTATCTTTTTGACCGTCAGGTACGAAAAGAGAATCGTACACGAGTCGTTCGGGATGTTGCCCGCGCGAAGATTCAAGCATGATGCCTCGCACGGATCCACGAAACAAATGTTCGCCCCCATCGGGGGATAGAAGCGCGATGACAGAGACGAATTCCGCGGTTCGCTTCGCGCGCGGAATGCCTTCAAGTTCACGCAATGTATGCGTGAGCAGGTCCGCGCCAGTTACGTTTTCACCAGCCCATCGAGCGGCATAGATGCCTGGACGACCGTCAAGCGCATCGATGAATACTCCCGTGTCATCTGCCAGTACCCAGCCTCCAACTTTTTTCCATACATGCCGAGCTTTTTTCAAAGCATTTTCTTCGAGTGTCTTACCGTCTTCTTGGACATCATCATATACGCCGACGTCATCGGCGCTTATGACTTCAATGTTTAACCCGCCAAGGATGGCTCGTATCTCTGTAAGTTTGTCATTATTATGTGTCGCGGCTATGAGTTTCATGACGTATAGTATATCATCGCATTTCAAAAAAAAGAAGACCCCCCGGCAAGGTCGAGGGGTGGAAGTTGGTCGGAGCGCAAGTAGTTTTTCAGATCCTGAAACTTTATCAAAAAAGTTTAGGAGAAATACTTGACTTACGCTTCCGATGCGCTGGCGGTGGGAGTTGAACCCACACTTTACCCTCCTCCTCCAGGAGTCGTCCCTAGGGGACTGCCAGCACGCGTGGAAATGAACTTTAGGTTAATCTGTTTTGAGCGGTGCGGAGTCGACCTTGACGTGTGTTGCGAGCAATGCTCGCAAGACCGGCGTGGAAAACGCGTCAAGTAACTTGCCGAAATTCCTCCTGCGCCGCTCGGACTCCTTTTCCTTTTTTTCGGCCTCTGTCGGAAACCATTCCTTGCGGAGTGTTTCCGCGAATCGCCCGATTTGATCGTTCGTGGCGCTCTTCAGCACCACTTCGGCTCGCGTCGAGCCGACTCGGAACCACCCTGGGAGTCTTGGCTCCCGTCGCCGACTGTCCACTTCGGGAACGACCTCGATTACGAGATCTCCCCTACGGTCACCATGTCCGTTTGCAAGTTCAGCAAAGGCACTATGAAATTCACGAAGAAAATCTCCTAATAGGACAAACTCTTCTATGGTACCTTGTACAATGACTCGATGCCGTAGCGTAATCTTGGCTTTTTTCCCCATCCCATGTTCCTCCTCTACAAGATTGTGCGTCGTGAAGGAGTCTCCACCAATGTGCCTGCCTCCTGACAGGCTTAATTGAGATTAACCATTTTGTGACTCTTGCCACAGAGTTAGGTTTCAGCTTTTAGTTTTCATGTATCAGTGAGTGAAAACTAGCAACCTGGTGACTAGAACCTAATTCTGTGACAAGAATCTAAATTGTAAAGAACGACCCGAACGTATGAAAAAACCTCCCGCTTCTGGCTGGGAGGTTCATATTCCTATGCTAGATTCTTCTTTCTATTCCTTCTGTTTACAGGATTTCTTCTATTCTATGAACATTCCCAGAACGTTTTGCAATAATAAGACAAGACATGATACGGACTGCCTTTGCGACCACTGCATTATCGTGCTGAAATGTTCCCTTTTGCATACTATCCTTAAAAAAACTTCTTTAATGTATTTACCCACACCTCGTAGTTAATTACATTATTAACTATAAGTGTATAGTTGTCAAGCGCGAGTTATCCACAATTAAAAAGCCCAGTGGAACGGCCACCAGGCGGTTGTTTTGTACATCTGTTTTCTGCTTACTCGTAAGAGTCATAGTCTTCTGTGTTTTCGACGTTCTCAATTCCCTCGATAGTTCGAATCGCGTCAAAACACTCATCAGGAATGTTTCCATGAATATGGGAATATTCGCCCACGCCAGCCTCATAACCTGACAGCCGTCTGAAGCCGATCTTTTGCAATGAAGCAAAAACGGCGGTCCTCATCTCTTTCCGAAACATTACCAGTACTTCCATGCTATTTCCTCGCGACTGTCTTCGCCAGTTCTTCATCGACCGGCTGCGGGATTGGCGTTGGCTCCGGCGACTGATGCGAAGGGACCGCTTTCGGATTAATCGGCATAACAGTCG
>JACPHV010000019.1 GCA_016188385.1 Candidatus Uhrbacteria bacterium
GAGCCGCTTGAACAAGGTAAAGGTTTTGAATTTGTCGACGAAATCAAAGGCGGTGTCATTCCTCGTGAATTCGTGCCTGCGATTGAGAAGGGTATCAAAGAAACTTTGAGCCGCGGTGTTCTTGCCGGCTACCCTTTGATCGACGTGAAGGCAACTGTTTTTGACGGATCCTATCATGAAGTCGATTCTTCGGAGATTGCCTTCAAGCTGGCCGGCTCATTCGCGTTTCAAGAGGCGTGCAAAAGGGCGCATCTTGTGCTCCTTGAACCGGTCATGAAGGTGGAAGTGGTGACGCCGGAACAATTCATGGGTGAAGTGATCGGCGATATCAATTCCAAGCGCGGACAGATCCAGGAGATGACTGATCGGGCGGGCGTGAAAGTGGTGGATGCGTTTATCCCCCTTGCCGAAATGTTTGGTTACGCGACGCAGCTGCGTTCCATGAGCCAAGGGAGGGCGAGCTATAGCATGGAATTCGCCCATTACGCCGAAGTGCCGCGTGCTATCGTTGAGAGCCTTACGAAGAAAGAGTAGTGTTGACAGGGTCAGGGGCGCCATGGTATAGTATGGCGCAATGGAACCCTATTGTTGTCATGAAGGGTTTTGAAGTATTTTATTAATTAATTTTTCATTTTGTAATCTGTATGGCAGAAAAATTTGATCGAACAAAACCTCATATCAATGTGGGAACAATCGGCCACGTTGACCATGGAAAAACCACGCTTACAGCCGCTTTGCTCAAAGTTTTGAGCGCTCACGGCATGACGGCATCGCAGAAAAGCGTTGATCAGATCGACGCGGCGCCGGAAGAAAAAGCGCGCGGCATCACCATTAACACGGCTCATGTTGAATACGAGAGCGAAAACCGCCACTATGCGCACGTTGACTGTCCCGGCCACGCCGATTACGTGAAGAACATGATTACCGGAGCCGCGCAGATGGATGGCGCGATTTTGGTTGTATCCGCAACTGACGGCCCGATGCCGCAGACTCGTGAACATATCCTTTTGGCTCGCCAGGTCGGCGTTCCGTATATCGTAGTATTCTTGAATAAAGTTGACGCGTTGTCGGAAGACAGCAAAGATCTGGTGGATATCGTGGAAGAAGAAGTGAAAGACCTTCTCAAGAAGTACGAATTTCCGGCTGACGAAATTCCGATTATCCGCGGTTCCGCGCTCAAAGCGTTGGAAAATCCAACCAATGAAGAATGGGCGAAGCCGATCTTGGATCTCGTCAAATCTTTGGACAGTTATATCCCCGAGCCGGTGCGTGATACCGATAAGCCGTACCTTATGCCGATTGAAGACGTGTTCTCCATTGAAGGCCGCGGTACCGTAGTTACGGGAAGGATCGAGCGCGGTATTGTCCATGTAAACGATGAAGTCGAGATTGTTGGTTTGCACGACACCACAAAGACGGTCGTCACCGGCATCGAAATGTTTAACAAATCATTGGATGAAGGACGCGCCGGAGATAACGCCGGATTACTGCTTCGCGGCACAAAGAAAGACGATGTGCAGCGCGGGCAGGTCATTGTAAAGCCGGGAAGCGTGACGCCGCATACGGAATTTGAAGCAGAAGTCTATATCTTGACAAAGGAAGAAGGGGGACGCCACAAACCGTTTTTCAAGGGCTACAAGCCGCAATTCTACATCCGTACCACCGATGTGACAGGAGATGTGCTCTCATTGCCGGAAGGCGCCGAGATGGTAATGCCCGGTGAAACGGTCAATCTATCGGTACAGCTCATCGCGCCGATTGCGCTGGAAGAAAAGCAGCGTTTCGCTGTCCGTGAGGGCGGTATTACGGTCGGGGCAGGCGTTGTCACCAAGATCCTTAAATAATCCCCGCAAACCACGATTGCAATGGCTGCAGCGACAAGCACATCAGTAAAGCAGAAAAAGGAGATCGAAGATTCCGACCGCTTGCGTATCCGTATCAAGTTGCGCGCCTATGATCATAAGATCATTGATCAGTCAGCGTCAGCCATCATTGACGCGGTGCTGCGAAGCGGGGCCGTGGTACGGGGTCCTATTCCGCTTCCCACGGAAAAACAGAAATATACCGTGCTCCGCGCAACATTCGTCAAAAAGGACGCGCGCGATCAATTTGAGATGCGGATCCACAAACGTCTCATTGATATCATTGATCCAACCGCCAAGACCACTGATGTGCTCACCAGCTTGAATCTGCCGGCGGGTGTTGACTTGGAAGTTAAGATGGTATAGGATAGCAGATACGTTTTCACAATCATATCTCGCACGAATTTGGTCATAGATAACTCTCCGAAAAAGAGAAAGTGTTTATGAACTGTTCGGTGAGAAGGGAGTTGTAAAATCTCCATTACCTAGAAGCACAACAATCTTAGAGCGAATGATCTCACGCGCATGAGAGCCGGCTCAAGTATTGAGCGGTTCTCTCGCAGAGGAACATTCTATCAAGAAATGGCCGGTTTGCTTTTAGCTCCGGCTTTTTCTTTCAGCAGTATGAAATTTATTCTCGGCGTAAAATTAGACATGACCCAAGGTTTTGACAGCGCGGGACGCGTGCACTCGATTACGCGGGTGCAGGCGGGTCCGTGCACCGTTACACAGGTGAAAACCAATGAAAAAGACGGGTATGCCGCCGTGCAAGTGGGCTACGGGAGAAAGAAAAACGTCTCACGCGCGCAAGCGCAAGCATTGCGAGGAATTACGCGCGTGAAAGAGACGGACGGGTTTCGTCACATGAAAGAATTTCGCGTGGACAAAGTCGATGCCGTTGAACGCGGCGATAGGGTAACGGTGAACGTTTTTTCTCCGGGCGATCGCGTGCATGTAATCGGCACATCCAAAGGAAAAGGATTTGCCGGAGTGGTGAAGCGCCACGGTTTTCACGGCCATCCCTCGACTCACGGCCATAAGGATCAAGCGCGTATGCCGGGTGCGATTGGCGCCGGCGGCGTGCAGCATGTTTTGAAAGGCAAGCGCATGGGCGGCCGTATGGGCGGTATGCAATCGAGCGTGAAGAATCTCGAGGTTGTCAGTGTTGATTCGGATCTTGGCGTGTTGTCGTTGCGCGGATCTGTCCCTGGCGCGCGCAACAGTCTGATAATCGTGCAGGGAGAAGGCGAAGCGGTGTTTGAAAAATCGAGCATGGCGCAGTCTCCGGCGCAATCCGAACATCAGGAGCAGGAACAGCTGTCTCAAGAAGTAACGGCAGATACATCGAATCCGGACGGAGCCCAAGAAGAAACCTCGGCAGAGCCTGAACCAACCGTGTTGGAACAGGCGGATACCGCGGAAGAAAAAAATTAGATTCCCCGACAGGGTATTGATATGGAAAACGCACCCCAAAAATTACTACTTTCAGTATATAACGTCGAGGGCAAGGTTGTAGCGGAGCGAGAATTGTCGAGCGCGGTTTTTGGCGTTGCCATAAATCCGCATGTTGTTCATTTCGCTTCCGTGGCGCATCAGGCAAACAAACGAACTGTTCTTGCCTCTACCAAGGGTCGCGGCGAAGTGCGCGGAGGAGGTAAGAAGCCATGGCGCCAAAAAGGTACGGGCCGCGCGCGGCACGGGTCTATCCGATCTCCGTTGTGGAAAGGCGGCGGTGTGGTATTCGGTCCCCGCACTGACCGTAATTATTCAATGAAGATAAATAAGAAAGTCAAGAAACAGGCGCTTACCATGGTGCTTTCCCAAAGATTTTTTGAAGGCCGCATCGTGTTGGTTGATGAATTCGCGGTGCCAGACGCAAAGACCAAGCACGCATGCGAGATATTAAAAAAATTGCCGTTGCCGGATTTTTCGAAAGGGAAAAAAGTAGGGATTATTACCGCTCCTCATTCGACGACTGTTTCGAGAAGTTTGCGCAACGTACCGAGAGTTTTTTTGCTTCCTTGTTCCAGCCTCAATGTGTATGACCTTCTTCGTGTCCCGACTGTCGTGATTCCGCTCGCAAGCGTCGACATGATCGAAAAGCACTACACGGGAAAGGAAAAAGCGTAATCACGAACAGATATGGCGTTGGATTTTTTGAAAAAAAAGAATAAAAAAAAGGAAGAGGCCGCTGCGCCGAACGCTGTCGCGATTGCGAAAAGCACAGTTTCAAAAGAAAAAGGCAAACACGTGTTTGCCGTGCAGCCGTCCGGTGTCCTGATTCGCCTCGTGATGTCAAGCAAGGCGGGACGAGTGCGTGATCAGGAGCGGTATATATTTGAAGTAAGCCCGCGAGCGAATAAGATTGAAATAAAAAAAGCGTTCTATACGCTGTACGGCGTGATGCCGCTGTCTGTGGCGACCTGTACGTATAAACAGAAGCGCGTTCGGTTTGCTCGGCGAGAGGGCACGCGCAAACAGTGGAAAAAAGCGACAATTTCCGTTGACGCAAAACATCCCGTGACGATAATTTAATATCCATGCCAGTACGAATATACAAACCGACGAATCCGGCACGGCGCAAATCAAGCGTTGCGGATTTTTCCAATCTTACGAAAAAGCAACCGGAGAAGAAACTCCGTGAGATCCGAAAGCGCACCGGAGGCCGCAATAACCAAGGCAAGATTACCGTGCGCCACCGCGGCGGCGGAGCGAAACGTTTTTACCGCATCATTGACTTCAAGCGTTCACAGTTCGATATTCCGGCGAACGTTACAGCGATCGAGTATGATCCAAACCGTTCCGCGCGCATTGCTTTACTGCGCTATGAAAACGGACATGCCGCTTACATGATCGCTCCTGCCGACCTTCATGTCGGAGACACCGTAGTGTCTTCTCAAGGGAAGATTGATATTAAATCAGGCAATCGACTTTCTCTCGAACATATTCCGACAGGCATCACGGTGCACGCCATTGAAATGCAACCAGGCCACGGAGCGCAAGTTGTGCGATCAGCAGGCATGGGCGCCCAAGTAGTGGCATTCGAGGATGGGTTTGCCCACCTTCGTCTTCCATCAGGCGAAGTGCGTAAGTTTTCGGGACGCTGCATGGCTACGATCGGTTCTGTCGGCAATCCTGACCATCAAAACATCCGATGGGGTAAGGCAGGGCGTATGCGCCTTCGAGGATGGAGGCCGTCAGTTCGAGGCAAGGCAATGAATCCCGTTGATCATCCTCATGGCGGCGGAGAAGGGAATCAACCGGTAGGTTTGCGCCATCCGAAGACACCGCAGGGCAAGCCGGCGCTTGGCGTGCTCACAAGGAAGAAAAAGAAAGCATCGAATAAATTTATTCTTAAACGGCGAACATAACATGTCACGCAGTCTGAAAAAGGGACCGGCAGTCAATCAGAGGCTTCTGGCTAAAGTTCAAAAATTACATGCAGGCGAACATGCCGTGATCAGGACATGGGCTCGCGCCGCCGTTATTGTTCCGGAAATGGTCGGCTTTACATTCGGAGTCCATAATGGTAAGGTGCACGTCCCCGTGATTGTAGTGGAAGATATGGTAGGCCATAAACTCGGTGAATTCGCGCCAACCAGGAAATTCGTGCGCCATGGCGGTAAGATGCAAAAAGAACAAGAACAAGCAGCCGCAGCTGTCGCTTCCGCAAAGACAGCCGCTGCGGCAGCGCCAGCCGGTAAGAAATAATCGAGGGTATGGAAATCAAAGCACACAATCGATACGTCCGTATGTCCGAGCGCAAGGTACGCCTTTTGGCAGATATGATTCGCGGACTGGATACGCAAAGCGCATTGCATCAACTGCGCTATATGACGCGTGCCGCCCGAGTGCCCATTGAGAAAACTCTCCATTCAGCTCTTGCGAACGCGGAACATACGTACCATATCAAAAAGGAACATACGTTTATCAAAGCGATTACGGTTGATATCGGACCCGGACTCAAGCGCTGGCGTCCTCGCGCTTTTGGCCGCGCGGCGCCCATCGTAAAACATCTTTGCCATATCAGCATTGTACTTGGGACTAAGCCCGGTTTCACTCAAACACAGGGAGTATCCGATCGTGAGAAGACGGAAATAATCGAGACGCAAGCGGCGGGCGTGGTATCTCATGGCGAAGCGATTTCCGCCAAAGTTCCTCTTGCCGATGATTCCCGTCCGGCAGCCGCAAACGGCGAAAAAGAAATTTTTGATACCGCTCGCGAAGGACGCCACGAATACGCCCAAAAAATGAACAGAGAGCAAAAGAAGCAAAAAGGATTCTTAAAAAAAGTATTTCATAGGAAATCAGGGTAACGTATGGGACAGAAAGTAAATCCAAAATTATTTCGCACAGGTATCTTGTTCAGCTGGGATTCCAAATGGTTTGCCCGCGGTCCGCAGTATATTGCATGGTTGCGGCAGGATGTTGAGATCAGGAAGTTTCTCGAACAGGAGCTCAAGAATGCCGGTGTTGCCAAAATTGAGATTGAACGCACTTCCAATGCCATTTCAATCGTCATTCACTCCGCAAAGCCAGGCGTCATCATTGGCCGACAAGGCGTCGGTATAGAAGATTTGAAGAAGAAGTTCGTGAAGAAATTTTTTGTATCGCAAGCGATTATCATTAACCTCAATGTCGTAGAAGTGGACAATCCGACATTGAATTCGCAGTTAGTGCTTCGCGGCATGATCGATGAGATCGAGAAGCGTCTTCCGTATCGTCGCGTATTGCGTCAAGCGCTTGAACGCGTCTCACGGGCGGGCGCAACGGGAGTAAAGGTGATGATCGGCGGGCGTCTGAACGGCGCTGAAATCGCAAACAGAGAGATGCTTTCCTGGGGCAAGGTCCCTCTTCATACGCTCCGCGCGAATATTGACTATGCGAGCGGCACCGCGCGTACGACAGCCGGAGCCATTGGCATTAAAGTATGGATCTATCGAGGTGAGATTTTTAATGAAAAACAAAAAGTAAAAACCTAGGTTTTTACCTATCGAGTATCCTCGCACTTCATTTCTTATGTTATTCCCAAAAAAAGTAAAACATCGAAAATGGCACCGCGGCCGCGGCCGCAGGCGTGATCCGATCGCGACTGCGGGCACCACGGTAAGTTTTGGCGATTTTGGGTTGAAAGCGTTAGATGCGTCCTGGGTGACCGCGAGACAGCTGGAAGCGGCTCGTCGCGCGATCGCTCGGCATGTAAAACGCGGTGGTAAGATTTGGATTCGCGTATTTCCTGACCGACCTGTCACGTTTCATGGAAATGAAAATCCCATGGGCGGCGGAAAGGGCGCGGTCGATCATTATGTGGTTCCGGTAAAGCCCGGCGCCGTACTGTTTGAGATGGGCGGCGTCACAGAAGAGATCGCGCAATCGGCGCTCCGTCTCGCAAGTTATAAATTGCCCGTACGTACGCGTTTTGTAAAAAAAGTTTTATGAAGCTCCATGAACTGCGCGAAAAATCAGCAGATGAACTCCGATCGGTCCTTGCCGAAGCTCGAGTCAGTCTCGTATCGCTGCGCATGAAAGCGGCCGCAAGCCAGTTAAAAAACGTACGTGATATCCGCCGGACAAAAAAGACCATCGCGCGAGCGCTCACGCTGCTGTCGCGAAGCGCGAACATCACGCCTATTGACCCTCACCAATTACCTTAACGAAAAAGCCTATGATTTTGACCAGCTCCTTGCTCTTCACCGCAAAAAATCCTCATCGTACTAATAGTACGTCTGCGGTTTTTTACGGCTCCAGAGCTACGGATCTGTTTCAAAATCATACATTTTTTCTTGTTAACGCAATTGGTGAAGGTCAATAAAGTTAAGAGATAGAAGCTATTACATTTTGGATATGACTGATACATCGAAAACAAAAAAAGCAATGCGGCGAGTCCTTCAGGGAGTCGTTGTGCGGGATGCCGCGGATAAGACGCGCGTTGTGGTCGTGAGCCGCACAAAGATACACCCGAAATATAAAAAACGTTATACGGTATCCCGACGCTATCTGGTTCATGATGAACGGAACGAATACCACGCCGGCGATATTGTCCGTTGTGTCGAGACGCGTCCAATCAGCCGTCGAAAGCGATGGGCGATTATCGGAAAGGTGCAAGCTGTAAAATCCTAGAATATGGTCCAACATCGTTCAATGCTACAATCAGCTGATAACACGGGAGCGCGGCGCATACAATGCATCCGCGTATTAGGCGGCTACCAAAAACGCTATGCCCGCATTGGCGATATCGTCACTGTCACAATCAAAGAAGCGCAGCCGCATAGCAGTGTAAAAAAGGGAGAGGTTGCTCATGGCGTTATCGTCCGCACAAGGAAAGAAACACGCCGGTCTGACGGTACCTATGTCAGATTTGATGATAATGCGATTGTATTGATTGATAAAAAATCGAAGGAACCGCGAGGGACGCGTATTTTTGGACCGATCGCCCGCGAGCTCCGCGCAAAAGGTTTTTTAAAGATTATTTCGTTAGCGCCAGAAGTATTATAATATCGTATGAAGATCCGAAAAGGAGATACCGTAAAAATTCTCGCAGGCAAAGACAAAGGAAAATCAGGAGCTGTCCTGAAAGTATTTCCTGAAGAAGGCCGTCTTATCGTAGAAGGATTGAATCTCGTCGTGAAGCATGTGCGGCCTCGCAAGCAGGGTGAAAAGGGACAAAAACTTTACATCCCCGCTCGCATGTATGCCGCAAAAGTGATGCTCGTCTGCACACAATGCCGCAAGGCGTCTCGCGCGGGATATGCTTTCATCGATACGAACGGCGTACGGACAAAACAGCGCGTTTGCAAACAGTGTAAACAGCGCGTCTAGCATATGAGTATGGGACCAACACTCACA
Organism: Candidatus Uhrbacteria bacterium; assembly: GCA_016188385.1. Lineage (GTDB taxonomy): Bacteria > Patescibacteriota > Patescibacteriia > JACQRZ01 > JACQRZ01 > JACQSB01. The sequence goes on from JACPHV010000019.1 coordinate 8,709, forward strand.
ACATATACAAAAGAAGTATTACCGGCGCTGAAGAAGGAGTTCGGATATTCCAACACGTTTCAAGTGCCGCGAATTATGAGCGTCACGATAAATGTCGGTGTCGGAAAACTGTCTAAAGATCCTGAATTCATTTCCGTTGCCGAACAGACTTTGACGCGCATTACAGGCCAGAAGACTGTGCGGACTAAGGCAAAAAAGTCAATCGCGGGATTTAAGCTGCGCGCGGGACAGATAGTGGGCGTTATGGTGACTATGCGAAAGAGGCGAATGTATGATTTTCTTGACCGACTTTTCACATTTACCTTGCCTCGTATCCGTGATTTTCGCGGCATCGATGCGAAATGCGTCGATGCAATGGGCAACATAACAATTGGATTCCGTGAAAATCTTCCGTTTCCGGAGATTCGTCCGGATGAGATTGAGCGTGTGCACGGACTCGAGGTGTCAATACGGACATCTGCGCATTCGCGTGAAGAGGGATTGCGCCTTTTTACTCTCCTGGGATTTCCATTTCGTAAAAAATAATGTATGGCTACAGTCGCACAAACCGTAAAATCAAATCGTTCCTTAAGCAAACCGAAATTTTCGACCAGAATCGTTCGTCGGTGTTGGCGGTGTGGACGCCGTCACGGGTTTATGAGAAAGTTTGAGCTTTGCCGCATCTGTTTTCGAGAACTCGCATCCCGCGGCGCGATTCCCGGCCTGACAAAAAGCAGCTGGTAATTCCAAAATCCTATGACTGACCAAATCGCAGACCTTCTTACAAGAATCAGAAATGCCCTCGCGGTGCGTAAAAGCACGGTGCAAGTTCCGTATTCGCGCGTGAAAAGAGATGTAGTCTCCATTTTGAAACAGGAAGGATACATTTCGGATTTTGAGTTGTCTTCCGACAGTGGAAGACAGATAGTGCTGATTTCGCTTAAATATGTGGATTCGCGTATTCCGGCGATTAATGCGTTGCGCCGCGTAAGCAAACCAGGCTGCCGCGTGTATGCCAAAGCGAATGAGCTCCCTTCTGTTTTGAATAATCTCGGAATAGCCATCATCTCCACTTCACACGGCGTAATGACGAATCGTGAAGCGCGAAAACGCCGACTGGGCGGAGAAGTGCTTTGCGAAATAAGCTAACCATCTCATATGTCTCGTATCGGAAAACAACCTGTTCAGATACCGTCGGGCGTCGAAGTGAGCGTTCACGAACGCGCAGTGACCGTTAAAGGGCCGAAAGGGCAGTTGACCAGGACATTTCATCACGCCGTATCAATCGCTCTGAATGATGGAGTTGTCCTTGTCACCGTAAAAGACGAAACAAACAAACTGCATCGCTCGCTCTGGGGCCTGTCGCAGCGTTTGCTTACCAATATGGTTTCGGGCGTGGTAAAAGGAGTAGAGAAACAGCTTGAGCTGAATGGTGTCGGGTTTCGCGCCAGTGTCGCCGGACCTCTCCTTACGCTCAATGTCGGGTTTTCCCACCCTGTTGAATTTCAATTGCCTGACGGCATCGCTGCTCGCGTGGAAAAAAATGTCGTTACACTTGCCGGCATCGATAAAGAACTCGTTGGCGAGACGGCAGCGCAGATTAGAAAGATTCGTAAACCAGAGCCATATAAAGGCAAAGGTATCCGGTACGTTGGCGAAATTGTCCGCAAGAAAGCGGGGAAAGCGGCAAAAGCCGGCGCGAAATAAGCCTTTGTTTTAACGTCTAGATTATGAAACGCTCAAACCTATTTCGCAAACAGTTAAGACGCAGGCGTATCCGCGCTTCTGTATCAGGTACCGCAGCCATACCGCGTTTTGCCGTATTTCGCGGCACGAAGCATCTTTTTTTGCAATTGATCGATGATACCGCCGGTTATACGCTTGCCAGCGCGCATGAGGGCGAACTTTCTGAAAAAGAACAAAAGGAGATTAAGACCGAACGGGCTCGTTTACTCGGGAAGCTCTTGGCGCAAAAGGCCGTCGCAGCCGGCATTCAAAACGTCGTATTTGACCGCGGAGGCAACGCATATCATGGACGCGTTAAAGCAGCGGCCGAGGGAGCTCGGACCGGCGGGTTAACATTCTAAGCGCTTAAGCCTAACAGTACGTATATGGCGGAAAAAGAAAAACAACGAAGATCGCGAAGAGAGCCCCGCGGCGCTGCGGATCGGGAGTTCGAACAGCGGATTATTGATATTGCGCGCGTTGCGCGGGTAATGGCAGGAGGTAAAAGAATGCGGTTTCGCGCCTGCGTTGTTATCGGCGATCGCCGTGGTTCGATCGGGTACGGCTCGGGAAAGGGAGCCGATGTCACGCTTGCGGTGACGAAAGCCGTAAATCGCGCAAAGAAAACAATGCGCAAACTTCCGATTGTCGGAGAAGGCACGATCGCGCATGTGGTGCCCGTGAAGTTCAAAGCAGCGCGTTTACTGCTCAAACCTGCTCCGAAAGGTACGGGGATTGTCGCAGGAGGCGCTGTGCGAGCCGCGCTCGAGATTTCAGGCATCAACGATATAGTCGCAAAGATTTATGGCTCCAAAAATAAATTGAATAACATTAAAGCGCTCTTTGACGGTTTTGATCGATTGATCGTTTCTGCTCAACGATACCCTCGCGCTCATGAATCAAATGCTCCGAAAAAGGAGCAAGTAAAAGAGCAAGCACACAAGGCAGAGAAATCCGAGCAAGGAGAATAATACAAATCCGTATCTATGGAATTATCATTGCATACAGCACAGCCATTTCCTTCCTCAAGGAAAAAAGCAAAACGAGTCGGCCGCGGTCACGGATCCGCTCACGGCACGTATTCCACTCGCGGCATGAAGGGGCAACGTTCTCGAAGCGGAGGCAAAAGCGGTTTGCGGCGCAAAGGTCTGCAGCCGATCATTCGGCAAATTCCCAAATTGCGAGGGTTTCAGAGTATCCACCCAAAGGCGACAGGCATCAATGTCGGGGTGTTAGAGAAAGCGTTCCAAAACGGAGCGGTAGTGTCCCCTGACACATTGGTGCGGCTTGGACTCGCGCGAGTACGGCATGGCAGAAAACCGATGATAAAGATTCTCGGCGTTGGTGATTTGGATAAAAAGTTGATTGTACAACGATGTGAGGTTTCAGCACTCGCGCGGGAAAAGATTGAAAAAGCCGGCGGTGAAGTGATCGCATGATATGGTAAGAAAATTCATTCAAATTTGGTCACTGCCTGATCTGCGCAATCGTATTTTATTCGTGCTGGGCATGCTTGTTGTATTTCGATTTGCCGCGAGCGTGCCGATCCCGGGCGTTGACGTGGAGAATCTCCGGCAGTTTTTTTCAGGCAATCAGATTTTTGGATTGATGAACATTTTTTCCGGCGGCGGTTTGGAGCGGTTTTCAGTTGTCGCCATGGGCGTCGCTCCTTATATCACATCCTCTATTATTTTTCAGCTTTTGGTGATGATCGTCCCGCGACTGGAAGCGCTGCAGAAAGAAGGGGAGTACGGACGGCAGAAAATAAACCAATACACTCGGTATCTCACCGTCCCGCTCGCCGTGATTCAGGGGTATGGAATGATCCTGTTGCTCCGCCAATCTCCCCGCCCGATCCTTTCGGATATTTCTATCGAGGCGATAGCCGCGATGCTTATCACGATGACTGCCGGCACTGTTTTTCTTATGTGGATCGGAGAACTTATTTCGGAAAAGAAAATAGGCAATGGCATATCGCTTCTTATCTTTGCCGGTATTGTGGCGAGTTTGCCGAGCATGGTGCAATCCATCCAATTACTAGAGTCATCACAGTTTGTTAATTTGATCGTATTTCTTGCGGTCGCGCTCCTTACAATCGTGGTGGTGGTATACATGACGGAAGGGCAGCGTAATATCCCCGTCACGTACGCGCGGCGCGTTCGCGGTATGCGAATGATCGGCGGTGTCGACACCCATCTTCCGTTGCGCGTGAATCAAGCAGGGGTCATCCCTATCATTTTCGCGATTTCCGTTATTTTGTTTCCTCCGACTATCGCGCAATTTTTCGTGAATGCGCGCAGCGAATGGGTTGTGACCGGAGCGCAGGCGGTGATTGCGTTTTTCAACGATACTACGTTTTACGGCATTCTCTATTTTCTTCTCGTGATCGGCTTTACCTACTTTTATACTTCCGTGGTATTCAAGCCTGACCAGATCGCGGAGAATCTTCAGAAGCAAGGTGGATTTGTCGCCGGTATTCGTCCGGGCAAATCGACTTCGGATTTCTTGCAGACGACAGTCATGCGGATCAATCTGCCCGCCGCGGTTTTTCTTGGCGCGATCGCTGTCTTGCCGCTTGTGATCCAGCAATTGACGGATATCCGTACGTTAGCCATCGGCGGCACGAGTCTTCTCATCGTAGTAAGCGTAGCATGCCGAGCCGGGTGTATACTTGCGCGATCTTGACGGACGAGCAGAAGAGTATATTCGAAATGCAGGGGGTATCCCTGCATTTTTAGGCTATGCGGGTTCGCAAGGCGCGCAGCCGTATCCGGCGACGCTTTGCATTTCAGTGAACGACGAAGTGGTGCATGGCATCGGTACGAGGAAACGCATGCTGCAAAGCGGCGATATCGTCGGATTTGACATCGGTATGGCATATCCGGAGTACGAAGGGTTATACACGGATATGGCGTCCACCGTCGGTATAGGGCGTATTTCACAAGAAGCCGAGCGTCTTATCAGAGTCACGAAAGAGTCTCTTGCCAGAGCGATCGCGCTCGTACGGCATGGCGTGAGCGTCCGTGCGATAGGCAGTGGTGTTCAGCAGTATTGCGAATCATACGGGTACGGGGTAATCAGGGATCTTACCGGTCATGGCATCGGGAAAAAACTCCATGAAGATCCTCCTATTTTTAACTACGACGAACCGCGTACGGCATCAGTGCATTTGCGCGACGGGATGACGGTTTGCATTGAACCGATGATTTCCGCTGGATCGTGGAAAGTAAAGATGGATCCGGATGGCTGGACAATTCGTACTGTTGATGGATCGTTTGCCGCTCATTTTGAACATACGATTCTTGTGACGCGCACATGCGGCGAGGTTTTGACCAGTGTATGAACTATCTCGCGGTTGATTACGGAGAAAAGAACATTGGTCTTGCCATCGGAAGCGATGAGACAAAGCTTGCGTTGCCATTCACAACAATACGATGCGACACTCCGGAAGAAGCGATACAACGGCTTTGCGAGATAAGCGTAAAGGAAGGCGTGGACGCGTTCGTGCTTGGCATCCCGTTGCATAGTTCTCATTCTCAAGATCAGAAAAATAAAACAGAAGGTTTCGCCAACGCACTGCGCGCTGCCGCTTCGATCCCTGTGTACACGATTGATGAAAGTTTTACCTCGAAACAAGCCGCGCGGCATGTCGTCGAAGCAGGTTCTATCGGCGATGAGCACGCGATTGCGGCTATGTTGATTTTAGAAGGATTTTTTTTACAAAAACATTCAGCTTCCCCATGACCTATAAAGCAACGGGATTCATTATCGGCAAACGCGCCTCGCGCGAACATGATCGCATATTCATCCTGTATACGAAAGAATACGGCAAGATCGAGGCATTGGCGCAAGGCGTCTTGAAACTTTCCAGCAAGCTTGGGGGGAGCCTTGAGTTGCTTTCACATGCGACATTTTTGATCGCGCGCGGCCGCGCGCATGACCGCATCGCCAGCGTTGACGTGACGCATTCTTTTCCAAGGATAAAAGAGAATATGCAAAAATTGATTATCGCTCTTCATGCAACGGAAATCATTCAACTCTTGATACATTGGGACGCGCGCGACGCGCATACGTATGAATTGATACATGATTTTTTTTCTGAAATGGAACAGCTGCCCCATACATCGCAGACCCGCGAGGCAAAAAATCTTTCCGAGTTTTTTATTCTCAAATTATCGATACTGCTCGGTTATCGTCCCGGCATAAAAGGAGCTCAAAAAATCCTTGACTCCATCAGTTCATCATCGCTTGCCTCGCTCCGCACATTTCCACGAGAGGATTGGATGAGACTTGCCGTGGAGCAATTTCTTTCAGATACGCTTCCTCGCCGCCTCAATACCCAAGAGTTTATGGGACTGCTATAGTCAGATGGTTTGCAA
>JACPHV010000022.1 GCA_016188385.1 Candidatus Uhrbacteria bacterium
AAGCTTACAAATTGCGCGATTTACTGTTTCGGCATCCGCGTGTTCTTGCCCGATCTGAATAATTCCACCCTCCTTTTCAAAATACGCGGCATTATCTTGTTGATGGGAATGAGGAATGGGTATCACGATGGCGGCTTTCTTTAAGTACGCAAGTTCGCTGATCGTTCCCATGCCTGCCCGACATACGACGATGTCAGCACAGGCAAGAACGCCGGCAAATTCAGCATGTAAAAAAGAAAATTCATGAAACGATTCGCTTTGGTGTTTCGCCGCGTTACCGCGTGATCCGCTAATGAGTACGATATGATACGATCCGCCCGCTATCGTGTCAAGAGATCGAGCAAGATCGTTGAGATACTGCGCGCCACTGCTGCCGCCGACAACCAACACATAAGGCCGTTCATCGCGAATGCCAAGAAATAAACGAATAGCATCACGTGCTTGCTTCTGTCGGGATGTCTCCCGCGCGGCGACAATCGCTTTCCGGAGAGGGATTCCGGTAACGACGGTTTTTGAGCGAGGTAATTTTGCTGCCGCCCCATCGCAGGAAGCAGCTATGGCACGTGCGGTAAAGGCGGTGACACTATTCGACAGGCTGGGACGTATATCGAGTTGCAGTAAAACGCTTGGGATTCCAAGCAGCCACCCTGCCCATAACACAGGCACACCGATATAGCTCCCCGCATTAACTATCACAGTGGGACGGAACCGAACGATATGATAGAGCGACTGCACTAATCCAAGAAACAGAAAAAATGAGTCCGTAACATTCCATAGGCTCATATAGCGTCGCAATTTGCCCGTATGAATCCTTACGCCGGAAATGCCCGCCCGTGAGACAGCGCGCCATTCCGGGCCTTGGTATGACCCAACCCAAAGAATGCGTAGATTTCTCTTGGATCCTTGTTGATGGGACGAAGTGGTCTCAAGATATTCAGCGATTGCTATCAAGGGGCTTACCGACCCATATGTGCCGCCACCGGCCAAAAGTATTCTCATGAAAAGTGCTGCTTACATTAAGAGGTCTGCCGCGAGATATTGATAAGTATTCCCACCGCTGTCATACTGACGATCAACGCGGTACCGCCATAGCTCACAAAAGGAAGCGGGATGCCTGTAAGAGGCAGCATGGCAATCATGGCTCCGATATTAACAAATGCCTGGAATATAATCCATGAAACGATGCCGACAGAGATGAGAAATCCAAAAGAATCCGGTGCGCGTCGGGCAATGCGTAATCCGCGCATTGCAAAAAAGACAAAGAGCGCGATCAACCCTACGGCAAGGATAAATCCAAGCTCTTCGGCAATCACGGCAAAAATAGAATCACCCACGACCTCGGGGAGATACGCATATTTTTGACGAGAAAGCCCAAAACCCCTTCCGAAGATTCCTCCGGATCCTATGGCGAGCAATGCCTGATTAATGTGATAGCCGTTGCCAAGCGGGTCAAGTCCGGGATTCAAAAAAACCGTTAGCCGCTCCATTCGATACGGAGCGACTTGAAGCAATACATAACTTAATGCCACGCCGCCGAGTCCAATCAATCCAAGATGGGCAAGAGGGGCGCCACTCATAACATACATGAATGCCGAGATCAACGCGATAATACCCATCGTGCCCATGTCGGGCTGAAGGATCACGAGTAACGATACGCTGCCTACCAACACCACAAACGGCAAAAATCCATAGGACAAATCTCTCATCTCGGGCCCTTTACGTTTTGTAAGCCATGCGGCAAGATAGAGAAGAAATGTAAGCTTAACCACTTCCGAAGGTTGAAACACGATAGGACCAATGTGCGCCCATCTCTGTGCGCCACCGGCCTCAAATCCAAATCCGGGAATAAATACGAGCAGTAAAAGTCCTATCGAAAGGACTAAAAAAATCGGCGCGAGACCCTCCCAGACATGATAGTCAATCCTCGAAGCGAGATAACAGAATAAGAGGCCTGGAAGAAATCCGAAAAGAAGTTGATGCGTAATATAATAATAAGTCGTATCGAATTTTTGGAATGAAACTACTGATGAAGCCGAAGAAAGCATGACGAGCCCGATCAGAACGAGAAGTATAAAACATCCGACGAGCAGATAGTCAGGCGTCCCTCCCCTGAAGTAAGGGAAAAATTTCGCAAGTGAAAACCGACGGCGTGTCATGTATGTTTACGAGGGTGAACTCGGAAGTTTGCCAAGGGCATGGCGGAAAGCAAGGCCGCGGTCGAATTCGTTAACAAACATACCAAAACTCGCGGCGGCAGGTGACAAGAGCAGTATATCACTTTCTCGACTGACACTCCATGCTTTATCTACGGCTTCTTGCATACTGTTTGCGTATGCGACTGTACCGGAAAATGAACCGATCGCGGTTGCAAGCCGCGGGCTGGCAGTACCTGAAAGCAGTATGAGCGCACGACAGTATTTTCCGATGTCGGATCCAAGATTGGAATAATCGCAATTTTTATCGGCGCCTCCTGCTATCAGAATGACCCGAGGCTCATTCTCATCACCCAATGACCGGAGCGCTGCTCGCGTAGCATCAGGAGATGTCGCCGTTGTGTCATCGTAACATGACCTGCCATCTCTCTGGCCGATGAACTCAAGCCGACCGGGAAGGCCGGGGAAGGAATTGATCGCGTCGCATAATATTTTTTGAGTGACGCCTACGCACAAAACCGCTGCCGAAGCGGCCAAAATATTTTCCGTCATATGCGGCTTCTTCTCCGTTATTCCGGCTATATCGCAGAGAAATTCATTTTTTTCAATCTCTGAACAATGCATTGATGTTCCTTCCATCATACATCCTTTGGATGAAAGTTTTTCCGTGCGGGAAAACCACACCAGAGTACCGGGAACTCCTGCCTCTCCCAACGCGCGCGTGTGTTCATTGTCACGATTCAATACCGTATGCTCGGATTTTTCTTGATATTGGTAGATCAATTTTTTGGCATCCCGATACGATTCAAATGATGGGTAACGATTGAGGTGGTCATCAAGGACATTGGTGAGAACCGATATCCATGGATGGCAGCCATACTCCTTGAAAAGCTCAAGCTGCCAGCTGGAAAGCTCCATGACTACGGTAAAAAGTGAACCGTTCCGTTCCTGTTCACGGATGCTCGTAATGACGCTCAAAAATGAGTACGATTCCGGAGCGTTCGCGACACCGACAAGAATAGTGTCGCTGTAATGTGATTTTAAGATATGGTGAATGAGGGCAGCCGTGCTGGATTTCCCTCGCGTTCCGGTGACGGCGATTTTGGGGGTGTTCGGCGTAAGCTGATAAAAAAGTGTCGCCTCATTATGGATCGCGATGCCGTTGCTTCTCGCGATCGACAAAAAACGGGATTCACGAGGCACTCCGGGATTTTGGATAATCATATCGGCAGACTCGAAATCCCGATCTCGGTGCCCGCCCAACGCAAATGATAGAGAAATGAGCTCTTGTCGCGGATGCGCCAACCTGTATGATCGAGCGCTTTTATTTAACGCGATGATCGACGAGCGTAATGCGTTCTCGTCTTTCATGTCGGTGACGAGCACATCCGCCCCTTGCTCGTAGCACCACTGCGCGGCGGACCGGCCACCGCCGTGCAGACCAAGTCCCATTACGACGATTCGCTTTCCTTTGAAATCCTGCGGAGTCACTGCATATTCATTAGTTAATAAATCCCTCTATCAACAAGAGCCAGGATTACGCCGATCACGGCCGTCACCCATGAAATCACCCAAAATCTCATCACGATGGTTGGTTCCTTCCACCCTCGAGCCTCCAGATGATGGTGCAGAGGGGTGGAAAGAAAAATTTTTTTTCCACGAATTTTTTTTGAAAGGAATTGGACGATAACCGAGAGAGTTTCGATAACAAAAAGAAAACCGATGACGGGCAGCAGAAGCGCGTAATTCGTAAGCATGGCAACGATGCCAAGCGTAACGCCCAAAGACATCGACCCCGTATCACCCATGAAAAATTTCGCGGGATAGATGTTCAACCAGAGAAAAGCGAGAAGAGCGCCAATGATCACCGCGCAAAATGCCGCCAAATCATATTTGCCTTGCATGACCGCGATTACGCCAAACGCGCCAAAGGCCGGAAATAATGTACCGCCGGCAAGTCCGTCGAGACCGTCTATCTCATTGACCGAAAATGCGGTTGAGACGATTACAAAAATAAAAAACGGAATATACCACCAGGTAATCGAGAAGTCTCCGACAAAAGGAACGTGCAAGAGATCCCAGTCAAGCTTGTAATAAAACCACCACGCTCCGATACTGGCTATCGCAGTATAGATGATAACCCGATGTCGCATCTGCAAACCGCCTCCCCGAGGACCAATGAGTCTGGTATTCAAGATATCATCAACGGCTCCGACAAAAGCCGCAAGGACAAGCGCTGCGAGCGGCAACCACACCTGCGACCGCGTAAGAAAATTCATATTGGAAAAAAACTCCGAAGGAAACGCAACGGATAAGAAAAGAAAGAGGGAAGCTATAAAAAGAGTCGTACCCCAGATGAGTACTCCCCCCATGGTAGGAGTATTCTCCTTCCCCTTATGCAGCCGAGAATAAATCGGGGCGGATTGTTCATCGCGGATTCTTTTCCCAAGACGATATCTTTCGAGAAAACGGGAAAGAAACGGCGTACACGCCCACGCGAACAAAAATGAAAGCATGGCGAGCAAAGATAACTTAAAAGCGACGAATGTCATCATACCTTAATACAAATTGATCTGGATAATAAGATAGACTGCACGGATTAACAAAAGCTGACAGACAAACGCGGTGACGGGTAATACCACGACGGAACGTTGAAAAAATTGATGAACGAATCGAGCAAGAAAGTAATTTACTATGATAAAAAGAAATCCGGCAATCGGCAGGATAAAAACCCCATACCAGTACCAATAAAGGTCAGGACCGACCGGAACCTTGTAATGCAATATGATAAAATCGCGCTCCGGCTGACGGAGCGTCTCAAACCCCAAAGCGATCAGCAACCATATCAATACGTTCGCGGCAAATCCCGCAAGCGTAAAAAGCAGAAAATATACTGACCGATAAAACAACGACTCATATATTTTTCGAAAGTAATATACCATAGAGACCTCTGCGAAAGACTCATATAAATTATTCGTAATACTATCAGGATTAAAAAAATGAAGCAATTCGCTCTTGCGTTTTATTTCGATTCTGGTATGATCGTTTCTGTGAAACATTCATAAATAAAGACGTATGGCACATAAAAAAGCTGGCGGCTCTACAGCGTGGGGGCGTGAATCCCAAAGTAAACGCTTGGGGATCAAGCTTTATGGAGGACAATTTGCTCCCGCGGGAAGCATTATTGTCCGTCAACGCGGCACGAAATATAGAGCAGGGAAAAATGTCCGCATAGGGGCAGACGATACCCTGTACGCGGCGATTGAAGGCACTGTACAGTTTTCAAAGATGAAAAAACCACGATTCGATGGAAAGCTGAAACTCGCATCGATCGTCAATGTTATTCCGAAAGCCAATTAAGAACCGACCCCGTGACAAGACCGCGGGGTCGGATTTATTTTTTGGAAAGCTTTTCTTGGAGTATATCGATTGCCTTTTTGAGCTGCGGATCGCGATTAGACTCAAAGTCCTCTTTTGCCAACTCGACTTCAACGTCAGGAGTAATTCCTTGTTCATCTATGGTGCGGCCATTGGGGGTGAGCCATTTAGCTATGGTCAATTTGATTGATGACCCATCTTTTAATGCCTTTACATCTTGAACAGACCCCTTGCCGAACGTAGTCTTGCCGACAATGACGGCTGAACCGTAATCCTGCAGAGCTCCGGCTACTATTTCAGAAGCAGAGGCGCTTCCCTCGTTCACAAGAACTACTGTTGGGATATGTTCAAATCGGGCGCGAACTTTGGATCGAAACTCTTCCTTGCGGTCAGTATCATATTGTTCGATTACAACAGGTTTTCCGTTAACCCAATAACCCGCCATATCAATGGCGGTATCAAGAAAACCACCGGGATTATTGCGCAGGTCAAGGATCAACGCTTTCACGCCTCTGGATAACAAAAATCGAGATGCTTCTTGTAATTTACCCGCGGTGTCTTCATTGAAATTCGACACTCGGATATATCCGATTCGCGCATCTTCTTCAACCAAATTCCAGTTCACTGATGTAATGACGATCGTGTCGCGCACGATTGAAACATCGCGCTCCTTCTCTTCCCCGTCACGGTAAATGGTCAAGACAACGGTCGTGCCTTTTTTCCCGCGGATCTTCGTGACCGCTTCATCGAGCGGCATATTCGCCGTATCATGAGCGTCAATCGCAAGAATTTTGTCGGAGGCGCGCAACCCCGCTTGAGCTGCCGGCGTATCCGGCAGTGGCGCGACGATTAATAGCTGATTTTTCTTAATACCGATTTCGGCTCCGATTCCTTGAAAACTACCTGCAAGACTCTCATGGAATTTTTCGGATGTATCCGGATTCAAAAAGACTGAATATGGATCGCCAAGCGATGCCACTATGCCTGAAAGCGCGCCATAAAAAAGTTTTGTATCCTCTTCATCCTTTTTTATATAGTCCGTTTTCACGCGAGACCAAACATCCCAAAACAAACTGAAATCCACATCTTTACTGACATAGGACGGCAAATCCTTTTCTCGATTATTCAGCTTTCCCGAAGTTCCTGCGGGTTTTTGCTTCCGTTCATAATATGCTCCGCTCGAAAACCCCGCAAAAAAAGTCCCGCCAATGAGCAATAGTACACCGTAAAAAAAGATGTATTTTTTCAAATAGTACGTACCGTTTCGCTTAGGTTGATGCAGGGTAAACATAATATCTATTCTTCGCGCGTGATTGAAGCGCCAATCTCGGAGAGATGTTCGTCAATCTTTTCGTATCCGCGATCCAAAATCTGGGCGTTTTCGATCGTAGTCTCGCCGGAAGCGATTAATGCCGCGACTACGAGCGACGCGCCCGCGCGTAAATCGCGACAGACGATTGCTCGTCCGTTTAATGGTGTAGGACCGGTCACATATGCCCGATGGGCATCGGAAATGAGCACGCTTGCGCCCATTTTTTCCAATTCCGAAAGATACCCGAGCCTGCTCTCAAACAACGTCTCGTGGATAAGAGATGTTCCGTGAGCTTGTGTGGCAAGTACGCCGAAAAGCGGCTGCAAATCCGTCGGAATTCCGGGATAAATCCTCGTCTCAATCTTCGCCGCCTTTAAGGTTCCGGTTTGATTTATCATAATGGATCTTTCATCTCTGTCAAACTCCGCGCCCATTGATCGCAGAGTCTCCAGCACTACTTCAAGGTGGTCGAGGCGTATATCCGTAACGGTGATTTTACTTTTTGAGGCAAGGGCGAGGATAATATAGGTACCCGCATCGATCGGGTCGGGAATAACGGTATGCCGAGCTCCGCCGAAAGAATCTGATCCTTTGATTGTCACCGTGGAAGTGCTGCCACCGCTTATGTCCGCGCCCATATTCGTAAGAAAATCAATCAAATCCTGTACGTGCGGTTCGCTCGCCGCATTGATGATTCTCGTGGTGCCGCGAGCGGCGCACGCTGCCATTATGATATTTTCTGTCGCGGTCACAGATGCCTCTCTCAATACCACATCAGTACCTCGCAATCCTTTGTGAGAAACTTCGTAGCTTTCCGGCGTGCGTTCCCATCTGCATCCCAGCGCGCTCAATCCTTCCAGATGAGAATCAAGAGGACGGTTGCCGATGATGCATCCTCCCGGTTCGGGAAGCCTGAATGACTGAAATCGCGCGAGAAATGGTCCCAAAAAAAGAACGGAAGCGCGCAAGCGTTTTACGAGCTTCATATCCAAAGGCTGCGGCTCCAGATTTTTATTGCTTATCGTGAGCTGGTGTCCGCCCGTCCATGCGACGGATCCGCCTACACTGCGTAGAATCTCGAGCATGGTATCTACGTCGCTGATTCTGGGTACGTTGTCAATTACGCATACTTCATTCGAAAGTATCGTAGCGGCTATGATAGGAAGAATACTATTCTTCGCTCCGGAAACGCGGATCGTGCCGGTCAATTTTTGCTGGCCGTTGATGCGAAATCGCATGAGATCATCGTATCTTACGCGTCCATTAATCTTTGAACGAGCGTACGATACTCGTCTTCCGAATAAAATGCAAGGGATATGGTTCCATGCTGTCCCACTTTATTGATCGTCACTCTCGTCCCAAACCGTCCTCGAAGCTCTTCCTCTTTCGCCAACAACGCCGTATCGCGGACTTTGCGGGAATGGGGGCGCACGGTTGTGCGATCAAGTTCGCGTTGCGCTTCTCTGCCGGAAAATTTCTTTTCAATCACACGTTCAAAAAATGCAATGCGTTCATGTTCGGTAGGTAGGCTTAAGATTGTTCTCCCTATCACCTCCGTGATCTTGCCTTCCCGCAACGCATCCTGGATCGACTGCGGCAATGAGAGAAAACGGAGAGTATTTGAGATAACGGGACGGCTCTTCCCGAGTCGCTTGCCGATGTCTTGGTGAGTCATGTGGAACTCATCAAACAATCGTTTGTAAGCAAATGCAAGTTCAATCGGATTCAAGTCAACGCGTTGAATGTTTTCAATCAACGCGAGCGCTACTTTGGTATGCTCGTCCGCGCTGCGGATAACTATGGGGACAGTCAAAAGACCCGCGAGCTGTGCCGCGCGCAAACGCCGTTCGCCGGCGATCAACTCATAGCGAGATCCCTGTTTTGTCACCACGAGTGGCTGGAGGATGCCATACTGCGCTATGGAATCCGCGAGCGACTGCAACTGTTCTTCATCAAAATCGCGACGCGGCTGATGCGGGTTCACATCAACGTTTCCGATCGGCACTTCCGTCACGCTGCCATCTCCTTCGATCGCCGCTGAAGAATTTTTTTTTCTGACCAGGAGCGCGTCTAATCCTCTACCGAGTGTTGCCATAGGGTAAAAACTATTTAGGATAATATCTCACTTTTGGACGAAGCGGGTCATATCCGGAGTTGAGTTCATTATAATCTGAAAACCCATCTTTGTCAGTATCGCTTAATTTCGGGTCCGTGCCGTAGTATGCTTCTTCTTCATCGGAGAGCCCGTCGCCGTCCGCGTCCGCGCCCATCACATATCGAATAATCCGATCTTGCGGCAAAGTATCTTTTGAGAAGATCGCGATGCTTCCAAGATTGCGGGAAACGAGTTCTCCGTCAATCGCTATGTCTTGTATTTCTTGCGTGGTCAGTGGCCGTATGTCCTCCGCCGATCCGATAATCGCATCGGGAATGATAAGGGCAAGGATATACGTTCCCTCGCGAAGAGCCGGAAAAAAGAATCTGCCATATCGGTCTGTCTTCGTACTCGCGACGAGATACTTCTCTATCGGCTCTCCAAGATAGTGTCCATACTGATATTCCCCTTCCTTTGCTTCATCTTTAGGAATCTTGTCCATTAAGAGGCCGACAGTAGCGCGGTTGGCGGGGACGTGTTCAGAGAACACACGACCTGAAATATATCCACGCGTCTTGCTCGCTTGGGAATAATGATCAAGGACCTGCTGAATTCTCTGGTTGCTGTCATCACTGATATAGGTGAATGGATCATTTTGCAGGATTTGGAGATATCTTATATGCAGAGGGTTTTCTTGGGCCGAAGCAAATCTTCTACTGACGAGCCGCAAGCCTGATACGAGTGAATTTGTAACGGTAAAATTTTGATACCGCGCGCGGATCAATTGATTCATGTCCCATGTCATAGCGTAGCAGTCCTGGAGGAGAAAAAACAGAGGCGCTGTCAAAGAGGACGAGGATTTGCCAAGGAAAATCCAATCAGTCAATTTCTTTATCGTATTCGAGGTGCATGCGACCGACGGCGTTGGCTCCGTCTCGTGTTTGTCGCGATCCAACAAAAGGTCTTCAAGACTCACATCATACGCGTTTGACAGATTTTCCATTGACGCATTAATCGGGTATTCATAGACGACTCTACTCGGTTCAAATACCGCTACGCGTTGAGAGGCGCGGACAGAAGCATCAATACCGGTGGCGGCGGATATGCTGCGGAGATAATCATGCTCTTCAAGAAATGCCTGCGCATAGAGAGGAAGCACGCCTGCGGCAGTCAAGATGAGAAATGGCACTATGAGACGCGCACTGTGCTGTTGCCATGAAGCTTTCACGTCAGAAAGCGCGTACACGAGCGGCAGTGAAACAGAGCCAATCAATGCATAAGCTGCTATCCCCAACAAAAAAATGTCCTTGCCCGTTTTTATGGACAGCACCGACTCCAGATACGTATTACTTATCGCAAAGTATACGAGTTTGACCGTCATTATGGTCAAACCTACCATTACCATTATGAAAATCGTATTAATCGCGGCGCGGATCCCTACCGCAAGCAGATGGCGCTCTTCAGGCAATCGAGTAGGTCGAAAGAGCGATACCCGTTTTTCCTTTTCTTTCGAAAAAGCAAGCAAGCTCCCCCAAAGCCCGTATCGGTGCCACAACAACCACATAAGAAAAGTTCCGGGAAACATTCCTGCCAAAGGATGAATAAACGCCGCTAAGTAGCTTGCGATCCCAGCGACAAGCATGCTCATCAGGAGCCAAAACGCCACCTTCCATTGGCTGATCGAATTCACTTTGAAGTAATAACCGGAAAAATTTGGGTTCAGTAACCGAAAAAGGATAAAAAATAGAAACACATAGATCAAGCCCGCCGCGGCGGCGATCAAGTAATAATATCGGGAAAAAAACTTCAGCAACGGATAATAAAATTTCGTTTGACCTAAATATTCTACGGAGCTAATCCTGAATGAATCAGGACTTACTATGCCGATTCCCAGTATCATCAATAGGGACGTCGCTCCGATAAGTATACTCGGAATGCTTCCAAGCAGCGCGTAATAAAAACTGTGCAATACGGTCATTGCCGGAATAATTCATGAGTAAGAAATTCGCGCGCGAGCCTCTCGTAAGCGCGCGCGCCGCGAGATGATGGATCATACTCAAGGATCGTCTTGCCATGGCTCGGCGCTTCGGCAAGGCGCACGCTGCGCGGAATTACGGTCCGGAAGATTTTTTGGGGGAAATGACGGTACAATTCCTGCAGTACCGCCACAGACAGGTTGTATCGCCGGTCGTACATTGTTATAAGCGCGCCAAGGATGTGCAGCTTCGGCTTGAGCGCTTCTTGGATCATGCCGATCGTATTGAGAAGCTGGCCAATGCCTTCGAGCGCGAAATATTCCGCTTGCACGGGAATCAAGACCGAATCGGCCGCCACGAGTCCGTTCACCGTAAGCAGATCAAGCGAAGGCGGGCAATCGATGAGAATGACATCGTAAAGATCGCGGAGAAGATCCAGTTGGTCAGAGAGTCGGTATTCCCGTTTGTCCACCGTGACGAGCTCAACCGCGGCGCCGGCAAGCGACATGGTGGATGGAAGCAAATAAAATTTCCGAGTGTCAAATGAACGGATCGGCTCGTGAGGTTTTACCGCACCGATCAATACTTCATATGTCCCGTTCTGCAAGTCTTGCGACAGCAAACCGAGACCTGATGTCGCATTTGCCTGCGGATCAAGGTCCACGATTAACACCCGGCGGCCTTCTCGAGCGAGATACGCTGCCAGATTCATTACTGTCGTGGTCTTCCCCACGCCTCCTTTTTGATTGACTACTGCTATGATCGCGCCCATTGCAAACGCATACATTACGAATCAGAAATTGAATCGGTAGAATTCCGCAGATTCAATTATAGCCCTATCATTAAAATCCGACAAATTGCACCTCGGGTTCAAGTACGATACCGAAACGCTTTTCTACGCTATCCTGGATCATATTCGCAAAATCACTGATCTGTCTTGCGCTTGCGCCGCCGTAATTCACGATCGCTAACGTATGAAGAGAAGAAAGACCTACCTCTCCTTCTCGATATCCTTTTTCAAAACCGGTCTGCTGTATGAGGCATGCTGCCGCTACCTTTATGCGACCGTCCGGCAATTCCCAAAACCATGGGAAGCGGCATGAGAGAGGCGGTAGCTTATCAAATACATTTTTTGAAATAACAGAATTTTTAAAAAACGATCCGGCGGATCGGTATGATTCATACCCATCCATAATCACCATGCCCTTTGCCGCGCGCGTCTTGATGACTGCCTCGCGAATTTCGGACGCGCTTGGCGACGGCATATGGTCAAAGAGCGCCGCCAGATCGGGGTACGCGGACATCTGCGGTTTATCTCGAGACACGCGAAAAATAACTTTTGAGATGATCGATCGTCCCGGATTTTCCTTGAAAATGCTGGAACGATACGAAAACCCGCATTCATCGCGTTTGAGCGTTCGGAATGAGTTTATGCGACGGTCATAGATACGCACCTCTTGTATCGCATCACGAATGCTCGCGCCGTACGCGCCGATATTTTGTACGGGAGCGGCACCGACTGTGCCGGGAATACCGGAAAGCAATTCGAGTCCGCTCAATCCTTGTCCCACGCACTTCGATACAAAAGCGTCCCAATTCTCACCGCCTCCAACTGTACATAAAATTCCTTCTTCGCTTTCTTTGAACGTGATACCTCGAATCTCATTTTTAATCACAATTCCCGAAAAACCCTCGTCGCTCACGACTATATTGCTTCCTCCTCCGAGGATAAAGACCGGCAAGGAATTCATCTTCGCAAACGCAAGAGCTTCTTCCAATTCATGTTCTGTCGAAACTACTGCAAAAAATCGCGCAGCGCCTCCAACGCGAAAGGTGGTATAGGAAGCCAAAGAGATATGTTCCAGTACATTCATCAATGTGCTGTCAAATTTTGGTACCAGGGGCGGGATTTGAACCCGCGACCAACGGCTTATGAGTCCGCTGCTCTACCACTGAGCTACCCTGGCGCAAAAAAAATCAGGAGTTAAGAATCACGAATTATGGCGTGACCATCCATAGATTCATACTTCATAATTCCTGATTTATTTCTGTGTGTCGCGTTCGCAACCATTCAGCGCCATTTTGTGAGCGCCACATGGTTGCAATACCAATGAAGGTATGAACTTTGACATCATCTTACCAAATTTGATTCATAAGTCAAAGGAGCTCATTCTTGCCGCTCGACAGCCCACGGGGGTCGCTCTATAGGCGACACTATGAACTTGGCTTTTGTCATCATCGCAGCTACACTTTACGATACCTCGTACTTCTCCCTAGTCCAATTCTCTCAATTCTTTTCAGCCGCAATAATTTTTCAAGCGCTTGGTTCACCGTCGGACGAGCAATGTGTGTCTTCTCTGCAATATCGCCAGGCGTTATTTCATCGAAGCGTTCAATATACTGCCACACTATCAACTGTTTTGGAGAAAGAATCTTTTCGATATTCCGATCAGAAAGAAGATCATGTGCGTTTTCCGCCTGCTTCAATAGAATAGCAAGAAAAAAATCGAACCATGCCGAGATATCATCTCCTTTCCCATTGAAATTCTTCTGACTGCGACGAAGAGCGACATAGTATTCTGACTTATTGTCCTCAATAAGTTTCTCGTGCGAGACGTACGGCGTATACGCGTAGCCCTCCTTGAGTAATAAGAGATTTGTCAGGACTCGAGAGAGCCGACCGTTACCGTCTTGAAACGGATGGATTTTAAGAAATTCAATGATGAAATTTGAGATGATAAGCAATGCGTGATATTTCTTCTCCTTGAAAGCTTGCACCGTCCACTCCGTCAACTCCTGCATTTCTTTCGCGGCAAGATATGCGCAAGTCGTCTCGAATACAATACTAATCACATTACCCTCAGCATCCGTCATGACGACATTATTCTCCATTTTCTTATATTCTCCCTTATGCCGTGCATCCTTCGCAACATACTTGAGAAGTTCATTGTGGAGCGACTTCAAAGTATTTTCTGAGAATCGCAAAGACTTCCATGAATCAAAAACATTCTGGAGCAGCTCGTAATACCCCTTCACCTCTTGTTTGTCGCGATCCGCGAAACTCTTCAAACTCATACCGCCCATCAGTCTCTCAACATCCTCATCTGAAAGATGGGCGCCTTCAATGCGCGTAGATGCGCCGGTCGATGTCATGAGAACGGAACGCTTGAGCCTTCCGAGGATTTGGGGGCTTAAGCCAGTTCCGCCGATCCATCTGCCTTTTAGCTCATCAATCTTTGCGATCAATGACCAGGTCTTTTGCAACACATTCGCCAGGCGTTTTTCAAACTTATTTTTCTGCATATTAATCTTATATTTCGTATATATAAGATTATATAAGATTAATCCAGTACGGTCAATAATTTCGTGGGGTTGAACATAGATACACGTGCGAATTCGGAGTCAATCGCAATTTGAGTCGCATTTGACCGAGCGGCCGACCTCTTGACCGCGATGGCAAACTTGTGCAAAGGTCATGTCGGCTACGACAGAGCATTCCGCCCAAAAAGCCAGTAATTTTGAAAAGCTCCTCGCCCGTCTCGTGTGCATCACCGTGGCTTAAGAGTCCGATATAGGACTGGAGCGTTTCATTAACGGGATGATCTTTGAGTCGCTTTATCATTCGATATCGCGTCTTTGTCCTTAATACTCTGTGCTTGGGGAAATGGATCCAGCCAAGGAAGTCGACTCCGGAAGCATAGGTTTTGAGAATGATCTTTTTTGGATGCAAGGTAAGATGCAGACGCTCTTTCAAAAAGGAGTCTATGGGCGATATCAATGACTCGAGCAATACCCTGTCTTGTGACAGTATCGCCCAGTCGTCTGCATAGCGAAGATAGTATCTGCATTTCAGCTTGTGTTTTACGAACTGGTCGAACTCGTTCATGTAAACGTTGATGAAAAGCTGTGACGTGAGATTGCCCAAAGGCAAGCCGATGCCCGGCGTATCAGAGAAACTGCGAATCACCTCTTCCAACAGCCACATGATCTCATTGTCAGGAATATAATTCATGAGAATATCGATCAGGATTTCCTGGTCGATGCTTGCAAAGCATTTTTTAATATCGCCTTTCAGCACCCAGCACGTCTTTGTGTGATTTCTGCTTTCTTTCAAATAGAAAGAATGGAATCGATCCATTGCCTTCAGCGTTCCCTTGCCCAGCCGGCATGAGTATGTGTCTGATATGAATGTGCGCTCGAAGAATGGGTAGAGAATTCGATGGATCGCGTGGTGGAGCAATCTATCGCGAACGGCTGCTTTGTGGATATGACGAAGTTTCGGATCATGGATGAAAAAACTCTCGTATGGACTATGTTTATAGCTCTTTGATTCCAACTCCTCTCGAAGCGATATAAGATTGTCCATCAGATTCTTACCGAACTCGCGCACATCATATTTACTACTCTTACCCACTAAAAACTCCTGCCATGCAAGGCAGAGATTGTCGATTGAAATTATATCCTGAAACGTATGACCCAACTGAATTTTCATAATTCGCATCAAGTAAGCCCCCCCCCCCAAGGATTTTGGGGATTTTCCGCTCGCTGACCGACTTACGGGAGCGTATAAACTCTGGCACGTTTTCTTGAAAAATCTGCCACGGCTTTCACGTTTTACTATTGGAGCGCGGATCGACTCCATTTTCCTTGATCGGGAAATTGGACTCGCTAAAGTTTTTCCTAAAAGTTGCGTGGGATGTCCGTGCCATAGATCACAAAAAGTATGCGGCTCTTTCAACACCGCTGGTTGAAGTAGGACGAATGCTGGGCGGATGGCTCAAGCAGTTACGATAAACCCCCTCCGTGCGAAGGGGGTTTCAGCTTGTGAGACATGCTGACGGCGAGAAAGCGGTAGTTCGAATTCCAGTCGTTGTCGAACCGGTTCAGATCCAGGTTGCGATCGTTCGAGTCGTTCCAGAGTTCAGGAACGTTGCGCTTACCGTTCACCGAGACCACGCCATCACTGCGCAGAATATCATCCGTATCACCGCCCTTTGAATACTCTCGGGGTTGAATTTTATCCGGGGCCATTTCAGCCCGCCAATATCCTGCACCATGTATCATCCGCAAAGCGTATCGCAGACACGCTAGCCGGGGAAATTTCCAAAGCTATTCTGTTCCGGCGATATGCCTAGAATTCAATCGCCCGCAACCGTAGCGACGGGCAGGTCATTTACTATCCTTCTTGAGTATATCAAAAAATTAAAATCGGCACCAAACCCGAAGGTGAGGTGCCGCAACATCTTTGAAAGTCCAAGGGTCCCAACCCAAGGGCTGAGATACCAAGGGACCAAACTCTAGGCGGACATGCTGACGGCGAGAAAGCGGTAGTCCGAAGGCCAGCCTCCGCCGAACCGGCCCAGACCCAGGAAGCGACCGCCCGAACCGTCCCAGAGCCCAGGAACGCCGCGCTCACCGTCCACCGAGACCACGGTGCCGAGCGCTACGATAGGGAACTGTCGCTGAATCTCTGGATGATCGGCACCGAAGGCGACCAACTCCTCGAAGGTGCCTGGCCGGTAGCCAAGCTTCGCGAGGATGTCGATAACTTTCTCAGAGCTGATGTAACGGTTGAAGTGAGCGAGCACGACCTCGCCCTTCTCGTTCCCTTTCGCCTTGTCCATGGCGACAGGGAAATTCTTCTCTGTGATGTCCTTATTGACGTTCTTTCCGCACCCGAGCGACTTGAGTCGCTTGGCGAAGTTGTCGCCATGGCGAATCGTGATAGAGTAGGAGGTGAGCGTGGGATCGGGTTCTTCCGCGGGTTTGGGCTGCGGGGCAGGAATCTGCTC
>JACPHV010000021.1 GCA_016188385.1 Candidatus Uhrbacteria bacterium
CAAGAAAAAGGTCAGTGAGGGAAAGTCGAAATCCCAAGCGTTGGTGTGTCTTCGCAGGCACATGGTCACCCTTGTTTGGAACCTTATGAAGCACAAGGACGCATACCGATTTCCTCAAGAAATTTGACATAGCGGATCCCTTGACTGCCATCTAACCCTTCCTTTCTCATATTGAAATCTCTGCTTGGCGAAGAATAGAATGGAGCGTCCCTATTGGTATATCTTTTGCATGATAAGGAACTGTTACTCTTCTTCCGGTGATAGGGTGATAAAAAATATAATGACTTCCTGTTGTGTGATCAAGCAGAAAGCCATTCTTTTTCAGGAGTTGAATAAGTTTACGAGGAGTAAGTCGAGGCGTCTTAGGCATGTGAAAATTTTTCTTTTGGAGAATAGTGACTCACCTGTACGGCGGAAATAAAACTATCTTGATCAGAAGGAATCGGTTGACCGTGTTTTTTAAGACTTGCAATATATCCTGCTATTGCATCGAGAGCCATCGCTTTTGCTTGTGTAAGATTTTTGCCATACGTAACACATCCCTGTAGTGCAGGTACTGTAACAGTAAAGCCGCCCTCTGGTTCAGGCCTAAAAATCAAATTGTAAGAAAGGTTATTCATATGTTTTATGGTAGCAATCGGGTAAGCTTCTGTCAATTTTTTTCACATACAAAAAACAGAGGGCTCACCTCCATTTTTTGTTTTAAAATCACTGGAGCGGGTAGGGGGAGTCGGACCCCCATCTTGTCCTTGGCAAGGACACATAATAGCCGCTATACGATACCCGCGTATTCTATTTTTCTAGACGAATCCACTCTTCTAATCCATTATCAAATTCTTTCAAAATTTGTTTTAAAAGTGGGGTGCCAATATCTCCACCATGTGGATTTGGAATGAAAATCTTTTGATCACCCCTCATCATATACTCATGCCTAGTCGCTGTAAAGGGTCCCGTAAATCCTAAACTCCGTAACCTTTGAATGAGTTTTTCCGTCTGCTAATCGGCTTTATCATAATCCATACTCTTCGCAAATCGCGTAAGTTCAGGAACGAGTTGTTTATTATACAAACTCACTAACATATATTCTTCAATGACTTCAGCGAGCTCATCTCTTACGGCTTCAACAGTATCTGCCTGCGCATATGCGCCAGGAAGTTCTTCAACCCACGCGCACCATGCATGCGTTTTGACATCATACTCATATGAGGCTCTCTGCAAGTTGTTCTCTATATACTCTTGAGTAAATAATCTCATTCTAGCACTAATAATGGTATATCTTTCGGTGAATAATTGTAACTGCTCTGTACAATTGTTCAAGTAGAAGAATCCTAGCAATCTGATGGGTGAATGTCAATCGGGAAAACGACAACAGTAAGGCCGCGTGTTGTCTTATTGTATCACTGACACCGAGTGGTCCGCCGATGATAAACACCAGATGATTACCTCTTCCTCCCATCTCATGCAAAGCTGCTGCGAACTGCTCTGATGTCAGTTGCTTGGCGGCAGTATCCAATAGTACGCAGGCGGCGTCCTCCGGAATTGCAGAAAAAATTTTCTTGCTCTCAACAGCGAGAACCCTCTTTTTATCCTTTTCGCTTTTGAATGCTTCCTCTTTTACCTCTTTGATCGTGAGCTTAACGTAAGGAGTCAATCGCTTCAGATATTCCTTCACTGCATCTCTCCAGTAGGGCTCCTTCAGTGAGCCAACAGCGACGATAGTGATGCGAAGCATACTTATTTCAATAACACGGCGCGCGCGGGAGAACCATCAATGCCACGAAATGCGAGCGGGAGACCGACAAAAAAGTACGTCCCCGCTTTCACCTTAGAAAGATCAAGTCCTTCAAAGATGGGTATTTCTTTTTTGAGAAGCGCAGTATGCGGACGCAGATCAGAACCACCTCGTTTTTTTATCGAGAGCGAATCAATGCCAAAAAGTGTTATTTCCTTTTTCGCAAGATACTCTGCCGCCACTCCATCGAGATAGACATAGTCATCATAAAACTTCTTAAAACCACGTTTTGAATTACTTGTCTTTGCCAGAATCAGTTCGCCTTTTTTAATGGCATACTTTTTCAAATCTTGTACCTTGATCGCTTCTTTCACTCCGGGAAAATCTAACACGCGAGCGCTACCAATAAATTTCGACAAAGGTATCCGGTTAAGAGTCTTGCCGTTTTTAAATACATGGGCAGGCACATCAATATGTGTGCCTGTATGAGAGCCTACGGTGATCTCTGAATGGATCGTGGTTGCGCCACTCTTTTTTGTGATCTTGACTTCCGGATTTCCGGGATACGTAATCATACCCTCATGAATGGGTAAAGATATGTCAATGATTTTTTTGAAGTTATAAGTTCTCATACCGGATTATTGTATGAGTGCGTTCCAATCAGCGGCAAATTTTTCAACGCCCACGTCGGTAAGTTCGTGTTGAATATCAAATTCAGTCCAATCTCTCGCCAAATCCAATTCTTGATACGGTAATGGTTTCAGTTCTTTCGAATCATAGTTAAATTCATCGCCAGCAAGCGGCATTCCGGCTTCATGCCATTCATGCAAAATTTTTGCGGGAGTCGTGATGATGTCCGACTGCAGGGCAAGAGCATATAAAAAATGATCAAGACTCCTCACGCTCGCTGTTAATACTTCCACGTGTCCATCGCCCTTTTTATACATCTCGAGAATATTTTTGATCAAGCTCATTCCATTCTCACCTCTATCATCAAGACGGCCGACAAACGGTGAAAGAAACACTTGACCCTTTGTCGCGCCTCGCGTCGCCGCGTATACGGCTGCCGCTTGTTCTTGAGAAAACACAAGAGTCATATTGATCCGCATGTTCTCGGCGATCGCCTGGTGCGCCGCTTTTAATCCTTCAGCGGTAGTGGGAAGTTTTATATGCGCGTTTGGTATCCATGAATACATCTTGCGTCCCTCCGCGAGCATATCTTCGGCTGTTGTCTCACGATCGGCGTATACTTCGACAGAGACGGAACCGTGCGGGATCAAAACAGAAATTTCTTGAACAATATCTTTATAGAACCCCAACAACTCATCAGCTGAAAATTTCTCTCCTCTCTCAATCCGCTTGCGTGCTTCAGGATTTTTTGCAATCAGTGATGGGTTCGTAGTCTGGCCATCAAGAAATCCCAAGGAATCCAGATAGGTTTTAGTCTCCCGAGCGTCCCCTCCATCGAGAAAAATTTTTGATCTAAGATTTTCTGGTTTCATAGAAGCTCTTTTACCTTCTTTACAATCGCATCTTTGTTGATCTGTTCATAGGCAAGCAATTCATCAGGTTTGCCGCTTCTCGGCATCTTACGCACAGCAAGAGAGTACACCGGCGTGCTTTGATCTGATAACGCCGCGCTGACAGCCTCTCCGATACCGCCTTCAGGATAATGGTCTTCCACGGTAATAATTGCGCGCGTCTCTGATGCGCATTGCCGAAGCGTCTCAAGGTCGAGAGGCTTAACACTATACAAATCAACGACCCGGATTGCAATCCCGTCGTCGTGTAACGCTTCATATGCGGCAAGAGCTTCGTACAGCGTCACACCCGCACCGATAACAGTGGCTGTGTCATTCGCCGATGACCGCAAGACTTTTGACCCGCCGATTGGAAACTGCTCATCCGGCCGATACAAAAGAGGGGTGGCCATGCGTGTTGTACGGATATAAACGATACCACGATATTTCGCGGCTTCTTCTGCCAATGCCTCTGCCGCATAGGCATCAGACGGATACAGCACCACGCTTCCTGACAAAGTACGAAATAATGAAAGATCCTCAAGTCCCATTTGCGAAGCTCCATCTTCTCCGATCGATACTCCCGCATGAGAGCCGACAAATTTTATATTCGCATCCGAGTATTGGCCCATGCGGATCTGATCATACGCGCGTGAAAAAAAAGCGGCAAAAGTAGAGACGAATGGAATCTTCCCCCTTCGAGAAAATCCGAGCGCCACGCCGACCATATTCTGTTCCATGATATACATTTCAAAAAACCGATCCGGGAATTTCTTTGCAAAAATCTCCGCGTATGTAGAATTGCTCACCTCGGCATCCAGCACAACAATGTCAGAATACTTTGGGTAAAGCCGAGCGAGCGCGTTGCCGTACGCGAGTCTGGTGGCAACCGGTTTCGTGTATTCGCAAAAGGGGGTTGGAACGGATGTAGATTCAATTCTTAATTCTTGTCTATCCGGTTTTGCCACCATTCCATGCATTGATCGATCAATTTCTCCAAGTCCAACCACTGCTTTCTCATAGTCCTCGTGAGGAATGGCTTTCCCGTGCCATCCATCCTTATCTTCAATCGCTGGCACACCTTTGCCTTTGAGTGTCTTCGCGATGATCATCACGGGTTTGCCTTGTACCGTGCGAGCATATTCGTATCCTTTACAGATCGCGTCAAGGTCATGTCCATTGATCACGAAGGTATCCCAACCGAAAGCCGATACACGCTCCTCATAAGCCTTCAAATCATGCCCGTACATTGTCTGCCCGCGTTGCCCCAAACGGTTGACATCCAAAATACCGACCAGATTGTCTAATCCGTAGTGCGCGGCGAGCTGCATCGCTTCCCATACCGAACCCTCACTCATCTCGCTATCGCCAAGCAAAACGTATGTGCGATAGGGCAGATGATCGACAAACTTTGCGTTCATAGCCATGCCCACGCCGATAGAAAGTCCTTGACCGAGTGAACCGGTTGGAGCTTCGGTGTAGGGAAATGCAAGGGTCGGATGTCCCTCGAGCGGGCTGCCAAAAACACGCAATGTGTCAAGCTCTTCTTCGCTCACTTTGCCCGCCGCCGCATAGAGCGCATACAACAGCGGCGACGCGTGTCCTTTGGAAAAAATCAGACGGTCATTCGCAGGATGCTGCGGATTATCGAGATCCGCTCGGAATATACCGCCAAACAACAAACCGACCATCAGGTCGGTCGCTGATAAACTGGTTGATGGGTGACCCGAGCCCGCCTTCGTGGTAGAACGAAGAATGAAATAACGGACGAGCTTTGCAAGAGCCTCAAGATTGGTATTCATACGTATCAGTGTGCCGATCAGCACACTCTTTGTCAAATCAATCGATCTCTACGGATGAAGCGTGGCGCGTTCTATCGGACCGTCAGTCCCTTTCTTATATAAAACGACTTGCTGATCTGACCGCTTCCAGGAACGAAGGACATTGTCGACAAAACGCCAGCTTGCCATGATCTCCGGCGTACTGACAAAAAGCGTCTGGTTTCCTTCCAACACATCAAGCAAGAGCTTCTCATACGGCCCCATAAACTCGGTGTCCGGATATGCTTGTTTGTAGTCGAATACGAAATCGTTTTCTTCGATTTTCATTTCGGTGCCGGGACGTTTGACCCAAAAAGACATCGAGATACGTTCTTGCGGCTGAATCTGGTAGCGCAACACGTTATGGAAATGCGCATCACCGGGGCATAGGCACGGCGCAGGGTGACGAAACCGTACGGATATTTTTGCGATCGCGTCTTTTAACGCTTTGCCGTTTTCCAAAATAATCGGCACGCCGCGCCACCGGCGGGTACGAATAAATGCCCTGATCATATAGTACGTCTCTGTTTGAGTATCAGGCGCGACGTTTTTTTCACGCGCATACCCTTCATACTGTCCCCGAATCGTATGCTCGCGAACAGTTCGCGTCGTATAGGGCGCAAGGGCGCGGAGCACTTCTGCCCGCCCCGCGCGGATCGTATCCGCGCTAAAATCCTTGGGAGTATCCATTGTAAAGAGCGCGAGCAACTGTAGGATATGATTTTGCCCCATATCGCGGAGCATCCCGACTCCGTCAAACAACTCTCCTCTGCCTTCAATATCAATTTTTTCCGAAATTTTAATATGAATGCGTTCGATAAAATCATTGTTCCACGCATGCTCCAAAAATGAATTTGAAAAACGGAACGCAAGGATGTTTTGCACCGTCTCTTTTCCAAGATAATGATCAATGCGATAGACCTGTTCTTCGGAAAAAAGCTTTCCCAAAAGCGCGTCAAGTTTTTCTGCTGTTTTTAAATTTTTTCCGAATGGTTTTTCTACAATTACCCTGGTCCATCCACTTTCCTCTGAGTGAGAAGAAGCAAGATGTGAGTCAGCCAAATGGCGAAAGATGGTTTCATAATATTCCGGAGGCACTGCCAGATAAAAAAACTTATTTGCGCACGTACTCCATTCCTTATCACGCACTCCCAGTCGTTGCGCGAGTTTATTGTACCCATCTACAGTATCGAAAAAACCGCTACTGTAGCTGAAAAGATGGAGAAACGGATGAATAACTCCCTCGTCGAGATTCTTGATGCGATCTTGAAGGCTTGCCAAAACAAGTGCGCGAAATTCATCATCGCTCCACTCACGCCGAGAATACCCGATCACATGAAAAAGAGGCGGAAGGAGTTTTCTCTGATAGAGCTGGTAAAGAGATGGGATTAGCTTGCGGCGCATCAAATCTCCGGTTGCTCCAAAAACGATAAAAATGGTTGGCGTGGTGGATTTTGAAAAATCAGTCATAGATCAATCGTACCCGACAAAAAGCAAAATTGCAAAAAAAAATAAGACCCGTTTTGTCCGACGGGTCTAAAAAATGAGAAACGTTTCAGGATCGAATTCCGGTTTACAAAAGCGTGCGTGCGAATGTCGCCACGTCATTGAAGCTCCTGAAGCTCGCTTGGCGCCCCAGCTCTTCTTTGACTATGGTATTCGCCTTCACGATGGCGTTGTCCAAATGTTTGACACCCGGTTCGGGCGGCACCACTTGCGCCATTCGTTTGAGTTCGTCCCATGTGTAGCGACCGCGATTCACCCACCACGGAATAGTCGAGGTTACGCCGTATGCCCAATGCTTCCGACACGCCTGCTCGAGAATATCTCGCGTCGCTTCTACCTTCTTACGAGAGATAGCGCGATAACGGAAATCTCGGTTGAGGTGCAGAGGCTTGAAATCCGCATCCGCTTCAATCAACTGACTGTGAGTCTCCCCCATCTCTTCCGGACTGTGTCGGGTGAGCCGATACCGTCCTGATTTTATGGTAAGGATGTAATCTCCATGTTCTTCCAGAAACGCCGTCCACGCGAGCCCCCAATGAAGAGATTCACCTGGAATTCCAACGATCAAGAAAACATGCGTTTGGATGCCTGCCGCTTTGAGATTGGCGAGGATAACGCCGTAATTCTTCGGTGTATTCCATTTTTTGTTTTCTCGCGACAGAGTGTCCGGCGACAACGTCTCGAGCCCAAGTTGCACCGCGCGACAACCAGCTTCATACAGCTTTACGCATACTGCCGGATTTAACAGTTGGTCGGTTACGGTTACATAACACTCCCACGTAGCCGGGTGGTTAAGTCGCAGAAGTTCCTTGCCCAATGCGATTTGCACGGGGATCGGAAACAACTCGTCCGTAATCTCAAAACGCGTTGCGCCGAGATTGATCATGTGTTCGGCTATTCGCCGAGGACTCATGGTCCGTGGTCTATGCAGAAAAGTATCGCTTGCGGCCCCAATCGCGCAGAACCCGCACTGCATGTAGCAGTTTGATGCGGTGTAGAGCGAAGGGACGAAGTCGGGCGACCATTGCCTTGCGCCGCCATCGAAGTCCGGTGTTGGAAGCGTTTCGAAGTTTGTCGGATTTTGAGTGGCAGAATTAACCACCACCTCACCGTTCTTTCTCCAAGCGACACCCGAAGCATGAGCCGGGTTGAGCGTTGCCGCAAGTGCCGCAAGCGGCTGGAAGCCTTCCCGATGCACAATGGCGTCGCAGTAGTTGAAAAACTGCGCAAACTCGGACATATGGAAGGCGTGAGTTACGCGCGACCAGAAGTTGCCACCGAGAACCACCAAGCACCGAGGAAATTCATCTTTCACCATCGAGGCGAGGATGAGCGCCTGAATGAACTGGCGTTCGTCTGCGACGCTGATGCCATAGAGATCGGGTTTGAAATCGCGCGCGAACGGCAACTCCACTTTAGTGAAGTAGTCATACCACACATGGTGCTCACGATTCTTTACCGCCTCCAGCGCACGCTCGATAGAACCGTCATAGTAGCTTGAAACAAAACTTACATTGTTTCGCGCCACCTCGAACCTGTCATGAATAGCAATACCGTTCGACACGCGCTCGAAAGTTATACGGGCTTCGTAAAGCGCATGAATGTCACTGTGCGGATTCCGTATTACCGCAAGCGCACTTTCAACATCCGCGCCGCCGTGTTCCTTGAGCACGTATTCAAGGCCGAGTATGTGTCCGTAGCGCTGTATCACTTCGTGCCCATCGCTTTGAAGCATCGCGGCGAGCTGTGCGATTCCGCCAGGGATGTGCCATGGAGATGACACCGGCGGGTATTGCAATATAATGCGAGCCATTGAGTATACTCCCTTCATGCAGTGAGTGTGTTTCTCATTGTTGAAATGAACGGCTCTTAGGCCTAAAAGTTTGCTCACTCTAATTGTATAGAAATGTAGTGTCAATGATTATTGACATTTATTTTTTCAAATATGCCTTTTTTTGCTTTATTTATAAAGATTGACAAGCCTTGCACTATATTATATAATACTATTGTCGAAATAAATCCACACATTTATGGAACAAGCTCTCCTTGAATTCGGTCTCTCACAAAAGGAAGTGAAGGTATACTTGGCCTTGGTTCTTCTAGGCACAACGCCAATTACCCCTCTGGCGAAACAAGCGCAAATCAACCGTACAACAACGTACGATATTATTGAATCGCTGATTCAGCATGGTTTGGTATCGCGTGTAGGTGGTATAAAGAAAGAAACATTCACATCCGAGCCGCCGGAAAAAATACCGCTTCTGCTTGAGGCGCGGATGAGAAAATTGAACCAGCAAATGATAAAAGCGCAGTCGCTTGTGCGCCAGTTAAAATTTTTTGGTTCTCGCCAACCCGGGAGACCGAAAATCAGTCTTTATGATGGCAGTGCGGGAATCAAAAATTTATACGAGGATTCGCTCCTCACATCAGAAGATATTCGCTCTTTTTCGTCCACGGAATCATTGGAATCATTTGATCCTGCCTTTCTCCATGAATACTATGAACAACGTGCCAATAAAAAAATTTTCATAAGGGCGATTATCAATGATGTGCACTCTGCTCATGAGTACCAAAAACAAGATAGGAAACTGCATCGTGAATTACGCATCGTCCCAAAAGATATGATGGATATACGACCGGAAATATATATGTATGACAACAAGGTTGCGATTTTTTCTTTGGAAGAAAAATTCGGCGTTCTGCTTGAATCAATTGATATCGCCAATGCCTTAAAAAAACTATATGACCTCGCCTGGGAGAAAGCAAAAGAATACGACAGCAGGATTAAAAAGAAACGGCGGCAGACCGGATGCCCGCTTCCGCGCGGATGACACAGGCTCAGATTATATTGATCTTTTTTAAAATCTTACTATGAGACTGTAGAAAAATAGCTTCCTGGTCATTTCCGATTCAATTTCATCCCAAAAAGGATGATGAACGCGAAGGAATACTGGAGTATTCCGACAAGTTCAGCGCCTTTTTGGGATGAAATTGGGCGGAAAGGAGCCGGAAGAAAGTACCATCTGATATTTTGCTACGGTCTCATCATACAACTTTGCAAAATATATACGGTCTTTATGCGATTTGCGCACTTTAATGATGGGAAACCCTATCCTGTCCTCGCTTTGTTGTACTCGTCTGGAATCATCGATCATTAAAATTTTACCGCGTGACTTAGCATATAATCCCCGTAACATTTTTTCTTTGGTGATTTGGGGGGTAACCAATACCCTTGAGAAATAGTGCGCCAATCCTGATTGTTGAAGTTTGACTCTCTGATAGGAGGAGTCGCCATGAGTCACAAGATACAGGGGCGCAAACTGCCGCGCGCGAGAGAGAAAAGTACGAACGCCGGAAAATACGTATCTGTCAGAAGAACGCACAAGCGCGGTAATCTCCGCGAGCAAGGCGCGTGATTCCCTCCTCGGCAACCCGAGATGAGAGACATATCTCGATGGCGTAAAACGCTGCGCCACTGCCGCGCGGTACGCTTCTTTTGCCCGCATGCGCGATACGCCGTACGAGCGAGAATGCGCGTATACGTCTTCGCGGATACGCACTGTATCGAGAAGCGTATGATCAAGATCGATGCAAATCGGAAAGATAGTCTTATTCATTTCTCTTGCGTTGATAGTATTGTAAGAAAAGACCGCCAAAAACCACTGTGATCGCAACGAGCGCGGCAACGCCATATGACGGCAGCGTTGCGTGCCGAGCAACAATCGTATATTCCGGATTCTCTGTCACTTCGACCCGGCGCGAACTCGTAATCACGATATCATCGGCTGTACGAGGCAAGATACGGTAGCCGCTCGCAGTTTTACCGACTATGCCGATCACGTCAACCAACTGCCCTTTTTGCACATCCATTTTTTCAATGCCCGTGGACTTTTTTACGTACGCGCGGATCTCTCCTGTAGCATCTTTCAAATAAATATGCGGCCAGCGCACTTGCGTCACTTCACCGGATATTGTCGCAAGCGCGTTGAGCGTCTCATCATTGATGGATTGTATTGTGAGCTGCGCTCTCTCTACCGTTTTGCCGTCTCCATTTGATAACGCGCGCACACTCCCTTCTGATCCGATTGAGACAGCCGGGCCGCTGACATACTTCTTGAAAGAACCGCGAGCTTCTAAAAAATCGCCAATGGCAAATTTCGGCAGATCACTCTTTGCGTACCTTACAAGCATACCATTCTTTCCGTCGCTGATATAGAGCTCCGTTGGATCAAACAATCCGGCTGGCACTGTTACGGTGCCTCGCACTAAAATAGGCGTATTTTGTTTCACGCCGCGCAGTTGTTCAAAATCATGGATAGGCAAATTCGATGCTGTGTTTTTATCCTTGGCACTCGGTTGCTGTAGGGTATGTTCCGATTCTGATAAAATGACTGTGTCATTTGGCGGAACTTGCTTGCTTATTTTTACCCCCGCAATGATATTTTTCACGCCTCGCGAAATATCAGAAGTCCATATCCAATCATTAGCTTCACCGCGCGCAAAACTTTTTCCTTCCGGCGATTCTGTGTAGTCAATACTGTCTATGGCGGTACCGTACCAATCGCGCAATACGAGCTCATCACCGCTGTTACGCAGGACAAACCCTCTTCCGTTCGTCGGAGTCACAAAAAATCCGTAGGGAGGTACGTGGCTTCCTTGCGGAATCGTATAGTGCGTCCTGCCGCCCTGGAGCTCAATGATCCATTGTGAAATATCAACAGCGGCATCGCCTGCGTTGTATAATTCGATAAATTCCTGTCCGCGATCGGGGCCCGTGGGATTTGGCAATAATTCATTAAAAAAGATGGTGGGTGAAGAAGTTGCTGTTTCGGTGGGAACCGACGGACTCGATGAAGAGATTTCGGATTTTTTTCGTAACTCTACTGATGACGCGATTGATTCTCGCGGCGTGGGAGAATCAATGATTGTAATATGGCGCGTCTCGATTTTTTCGTGAACCCCTGCTCGCACCGTAAGCGCGATTTCATAGATACCGACGGCGCGATAGGTATGAACGGCAGACAAAGACGCTACTACTGCAGGTGAACCGTCTCCAAAATCCCACTCATACGCAAGCTGGTCATTGTCAGGATCCTGTGTGTCGCTTGCGTCGAAAAACAATTCCTGGCTTACGGTCCCCGACAGCGGCGCGAAAAGCGCGATACGCGGCGGTTCGTTTTGTTTTGTCATGATATTAGGTTTGCCGGGTGTCACTGTTTCCGTCCAAGCATAACGATCATCAGCGCCGCGAGCGTAGCTCTTGTTGCGCGGCGCGTCGATCGCATAGGATGCATGAGTGACTGATTTCTCGCCGCCTTTTTGATAAAGTTTTACGCTGTCTCCGCCGTAATTTTTCAAAGCAATCGCGCTTGCGCTTCGCGGCACGATGAAATAGGCTTCGGGAGCAAGCAATGTAGAAGACGCATGCGTATCGGAAATCACATACGACACACTACCCGAAACAAGCCGCCAGCCGTCGATATCGATAGGTTCTTCCCCGCTGTTGTACAGCTCGATGAATTCCTCTGTGCTTGTCGCGGATGGAAACGGATACGGAAACAATTCGGAGATCACAATCGCCGATTGATAAGGCGGGGTAGCAGCGGATTTTTCCTCTTTCAAAATATTCGATTCACCGGGAGTCGCATGAACTGTGACGTGAAAATCGTCTGCATTGTTGAATGTATTGCGCCCATCGGGAAAACGCGCGACTGACGCCGGTGCATATGCGCGCGGCGCGTTGTTTTCAATCACTCCGTCATCCCAGCCGCCATAGCTGACACTGTCGATTGCCGTGCCTTTTTTATCGCGCACTGTAATGGAGTCACCGGCATTATTCAACATGGCATTTTTGAATTCAAACACGGCGAACCGGGCGCTGCCGCTCACGCCGAGAATCTCGGACAGTTTTATCGTGTTGCGCGATCCGTCTTCCAAGAACCATTCTTTCAGATCGATCGGTACCGGACTATTGTTATAGAGCTCAACCCACTCGCGCGGATCATCCCCCGGATCAGCAACGAATTCGTTAATCACCACATCGCCCCAAGCCGGTTTCCATGGTGACTGGATCGTTGCGTTCGGAGCTGAAGAAGACGCAACTTGGTCGGATTGGCCGTCGACTGGAGGATTATCGGCAGCCATTTCATAGACGTTCTTCGCGCCAATAGTATTCGTACCAGCTGCTGACTCGATCCAATTTGCGCCAGTATAATCATTGATGTCCGCCGATATGCGCTGGAGAGAACCGTCAGGGGCGGGCAGATAAGTAAATTGCTCAATGATCGACCCATCCGCGGATGCAAGCGCAATCGCTTCTCCGTCTGCACGCAGAGTCTGCCAAGCGCTGTCGATGAGCGTGCCTGTAAAAGCAGGGTAGTCGGCAGCCGTAGCTGCCGCATTATCCGCGATGACCGCGTATTCACCCGGATCGATAGTCAGGTCACCGCGGTATTCCTTCAAACCATGATTTGTCCCGTCTTCGACGAATTTCCAACCCGTAATGTCTATTGAACTGCTTCCTTTATTATATATCTCAATCCATTCATGCTCGGATTTTTCATACGCCGCGATTTCAGTGATCACGATATCGGAAGCTGCAGCGTACGCGGGACGGGAAAACATCGGCGATACTGCCAATACAAAGCTTATACATACAGAAAGAATCGTGAGACCTCTATGGTGCATACGCAAAACAGTATAACAGACTCATTGTAGAAACGCAGCTGCAGGGCCTCCGGTACTCTCAAGAGAGCATTGCCAATACGATACGGCGAAGCTCTTTTGGCGAGGCAAGCAGATATTTTGCAGCAGTTGGATTTTTGCCTATTTTGAATGAGTACGCATGATTGGGCAGAGCGGTGAAAAGATCTTCGTCAGTTTCATCGTCACCAGCCGCGAGTATGAAATCGTAGGTGCCTCTTCCAATCCAATGGCGCGCTGCCATGCCTTTCGTCGCCCCTTTGATGCGCAGCTCAATTACCTTTTTCCCTTGCAGCACCTGAATATCCTGATTCGCGATATAATTGACAAGATCATCTGTTAATTCCTTTGCGCGACGCACCCCCAATTCCGCGTCCGCATTGCGATAATGCCAGGCCAACGAATAATCTTTTGTCTCCACAAAGCTGCCTGGGAGTCGGTTCGTATACATCTCCAACAGCGGCACAAGATGCTCTTTCCATTCAGGCGCCGCTTGAACCGTCTGAATCCATTCTTTTCCCGGCTCGCGAATCCACATCCCATGCTCCGCCACGAGACTGATTTTAAGCGCTCCAAACCAAGATTCGAGATTTTCTTTTGCTCTTCCGCTCACCAATACCACGGTACATCCCTGCAAAGCGCAGAGGCGCCGCAGAAGAGCTTTGAGATGGCCGTTCGGCGCGGCAAGAGGAGGAGACGCGACGATCGGTGTCACCGTGCCGTCATAATCAAAAAAAATCAGGCGCCTTCGCGAACGCTTCCATTGCTCGATCATAGCGGAACGGATCGATGCGGAAAATGGATGAACCTGCACTGTTCGCCGCTGGCGAGTTGACAGAAGAGTTGTGATAAAATCTTTTCCCCACGCAACGACATCATAACGTTGCAGACGACGTATCATCATGTCATTACGGCGTATTTGCTCTCGTTTCGGCATAAGAAGAGCTCGTTCGAGCGCATCCGCAATATTGCCAACGTGATAAGGATTCACTATGACCGCTTCTCCGAGTTCTTTTGCCGAACCCGTCATTTCGCTTAGGATGAGAACGCCTGTGCGCCCGGCATGGCATGCGAGATATTCTTTTGCCACCAAATTCATCCCGTCACGTAGAGGAGTGACGAGCGCCACGTCGCTCCTCTGATAGAGCGCGGTAAGTGCGGGGAAGGCGAGCTGTGCGTATTGATAACGGATTGGCGTCCAATGCAGCGTTCCATAAGCGCCGTTAATGTTTCCTACAAGTTCATCAAGTTCGCGCTTCATTGCGTGGTATTGATCTACCTTTACGCGAGAAGGCACAACTACGAGAATGAGCACTACTTTCCCGCGCCACGCGGGATGCGTTTCGAGAAACTGATGGTACCCCTTCAAACGGTTAAGAATGCCCTTTGTGTAATCCAAACGATCGATTGACGCGATTACACGCAAGCGATCCAGCATCTCCAGATCACGAAATGCGCGCTGCACGGACAGTTTATCTCCCGCCGCCGCAAATTTATCAAAATCGATGCCGAGCGGAAAATTGTCTACTTTTACTTTTCTTCCATCAACTTCGAGCATACCGAGCTCATGCTCATACCCTAATGTGCGTAAAGCCGATTTCAAAAAATACTTCGCGTAATCATGGGTATGGAATCCGACTATATCCGCTCCGAGCATGCCCTTGATGAGCGCGATGCGCCATGAATTCGGTAAAATCTGAAATACCTCAAATGAAGGAAATGGAATATGGAGAAAGAATCCGATCGCGTTGCGTGGCAACTTCTGCCGGAGCATATGCGGCAGGAGCATGAGCTGAAAATCGTGCACCCAAATCAGATCGTTTGGGTTCGCGAGATCAGCAACTGTTTTGCAGAATGCTCGCTGTACATGTTCATAGGCCTTCCAATACTCATCCGATAGTACGGTATAGGAAGGGAAATAGTGAAACAACGGCCATAGTGTGCGATTGCAAAAGCCGTTGTAAAAAGCATTGATGTCTTGAGCCGAAAGAAATACCGGAACAGCCCGATAATCCCGTGTGAGACGAGCGCGTACTTTTCTTTCTCTCGCCGGGCTTACTGCTATACCGGGACACCCAACCCATACATACTCATCTATCTCTTTCGATGCTTGACCGAGATGCGGGAGAAATGACGCGAGCGCGGAAGCAAGACCGCCCGGACTCTCACTTACAAGAAGTTCGCCTTTGCGAAACGTAATCGTATGCGGAAGGCGCCACGAAACAATGATGAGTTTCCTGCGGGATTTTCGTGTGGATGTACTTTTCATGAAGTGCTCACTACGCTATCATGGTTTCTTCTTTTTGTACAGAAAAAAGACGTGCAGTTTTGTTTGACTACGGAAGACGAGCATGGTTCAATTGGATAAACGTAAAAGGCCTCTCTATGAAATTCGTGCCCCGAACCCAACATCAGGAATTGAGCCCGTATCGCAACGTCGAATCCCGAGAACGTATTGACAGAAGCACGGAGATCGAGCAAAAACTGGATGAAACGTATGCTGCGTGCGAAAACCTGCGATTGCAACCGGATTTCGAAACTGCCGCGGAAATCAATACTTGTATCTACGAATTATACCTCAAAGAACAAGATACGGATCCGCGAACTCGAGAAGCATCGCTTGAGATTTTGCGCGCTGTCGTTGACAGAGTGACATCGGAGATCGGGGATGACACACTCTCACGTGTGCTCTACCGTGTCATGCCGCTTGTCAAAATCAAAAATCGGAAACGAGAGCTTGCCGCATATCATAGGAACAAGGGGGAAATCACGCTTCATCCTGATTTTTCTTCTTCTCTTGCGCCATCACAAGTATTGAAATCGTTTCATGAGCTTGGCAGCCATCCACCCTTTGTCATCCTCCACCATGAATACATCCATAGCCTGCAGAACGACTTGCCTCACGAGGAAGCAAAAAAAGCAATTCGTGAAACAATGATGCTTGCATTTGGGAGTGCGCTTCTTTTTTCCGTTGTGGATCGCGTTATTCCCGGAGCAACAATCGCTCTGGTCGGATCTTACGCATTGTACCTAAGTCGTGATCAAACGATACGCAAGATATTAGGTGAGACTCAAGCGTTCATTGGAGCGTTTCGTGCCGCGCCTACTCCACAGGAATCCATAGTGTCATACGTTGAGGAAATAATACGGACGGGATATACCAAAGGACGGCGCTCGGATATGGAAAAATTCGCGATCGCGTATGATGATACTCGAATACTTTATGCCCTC
Source organism: Candidatus Uhrbacteria bacterium (assembly GCA_016188385.1). Taxonomy (GTDB): domain Bacteria; phylum Patescibacteriota; class Patescibacteriia; order JACQRZ01; family JACQRZ01; genus JACQSB01. Next base: position 16,512 of record JACPHV010000021.1, read on the forward strand.
GGCTACTCTGACGCGGAGATCGGCAGGCTCGTGAAAGACGCGCGATGGAATCCGAAACGAAAGTGCTATGACACGATCGAATATGAAATCAATCGAGCCAAGATAGAGCAAAACTATACTGAATCGGATATCGACAATCTGGTTGCGCTTGATGACTTAGAGCGGTATCGCCGATTGATAATGATCCAACGCATTACGGAGCAAGAACTCTTAAAGGGAAAAAGGTAAATGCGTTATGGAAATCACTTGTTTTGCCTTGTCGCACTGATTTAATGAATGGTATACTTACAGTGCATCCTATCATTTCCGATTCAATTTCATTCCAAAAAGGATGATGAACGCGAAGGAATAAGCGATACATACCATTGAGTGCTTCACGCGTATGAAAGGTGAACGTCCCGTTTCAAAACTCTATTTCCACGGAGGCGCCGGGGGAGTGACTGGCGCCAATTACATTTTGGAGGTCGGCGACTACCGGCTGATGATAGACTGCGGCTTATTTCAGGGCGGCCGTTTTGCTGAAAGGCAAAATCTTGAACCGTTCTCTTATGATCCGGCGCGTGTGCATTCACTCTTCGTGACACATGCGCACATCGACCACATCGGACGGATTCCGAAGCTATACAGCGACGGATTCCGAGGAGTGATCTATTCCACTCCTCCGGCTGCAGATCTTGCCCGAGTCATGCTGGAAGATGCGCTCAAAATCATGGAACATGAGATAGAAAAAGAAGGTGGCGCCTGCCTGTATTCGCGGCATGATTTAACGGAAGCGCTCAAGCTGTTTCAGCCTGTTGATTATGACACAGAAATCCGCCTCCCGGGAGGGATAACCGCAACATTGCGCAACTCCGCCCATATCCTCGGATCCGCCATGATCGAAATCCAGACAGATAGTTATAAGATCGTATTCACCGGCGATATAGGCAATACTCCAACCCCCCTTCTCAATGACATCTATCCAATGAAAGAAACAGACTATCTTTCGATGGAGTCCGTATATGGAAACCGATTTCATGAGGGGTCGGAAGAACGCCACTTGATATTGGAGCGCGTCATTGAAGATACGGTGACGAAAGGCGGCACCATCATTATTCCAACGTTTGCGCTTGAACGCACGCAGGCGCTGCTTGCCGAACTCAACGAGCTGATCGAGAATAATCGTATTCCGCGAATTCCTGTCTTTTTGGATAGCCCATTAGCAATCAACGCGACTGAAGTATACAAAAAGCATGAAAGGTATTTTAATCCCCAGAGCCAAGTTGCGATACAAAAAGGCGATGATCTTTTTCGCTTTCCGGGACTGGTCATGACGCCTTCGCGGCAAGAATCGCAAAAAATTAACAAAGTTGAAAAATCAAAAATTATCATGGCGGGCAATCCCCATGGATATGGCAGCCGCATTATGTATCATTTTGCGCGATATCTGCCTGACGAACACAGCACCGTGCTTTTTGTCGGCTTTCCTCGCATCAGCAGTCTGGGAAGACGCCTGACTGATGGCGCCACCGAAGTGCGCGTCCAAGGCAGGCAAACGCCGGTACGCGCAAAGATCGTAAATATCTCCAGCTATTCCGCGCACGCGGACCAAACGCAATTAAAGAATTTCGTTGCTCGATTTGCAAAGCCGGTAAAGATGGTATTTGCTACGATGGGCGAAGAAACTTCCGCTGAAACTTTGGCGCGAGTTATCCGAGACGAGCTTGGTATCAACGCCACTGTTCCTAAGATCGGCGATATGATACCATTGGATTAATCATGTGCTAAGTCGTTGTTATGGCGGAAAAAAAACCGATCGCTTTGAAGGGTATTCCTCTCGCGCGGGACAATGATATTGTCAAAAGCTATCTGAAATACAAAATCTGCATTTCGGGATCTGCGGACACAACCCATTGCGCAAAAGACGCGCTTGAAAAGGCGAAAGAAGTTGGCAGACAGGTTGTCGCGCATAATGGAGTTGTCGTCACTGGCGCTACCACCGGTATTCCGTATTGGGCAGCGATTGGGGCAAAAGAAGCCGGGGGGATCAGTATCGGCATCTCACCTGCCGCTTCTGAAATATCCCATGTCCGTTCCTATCGTTTGCCGGTAGACTACTTTGACCTCATTATGTATACCGGTTTTGAGTACTCCGGCCGTAATTTGCTGCTCATCAGAAGCTCTGACGCGGTAATAGAGATTTGCGGAAGGATCGGCACGCTCAATGAATTTACGATCGCGTTTGAGGATAACAAACCAATCGGCATTCTCGAAGGTTGTGGCGGCACAACTGATATGATCAGGGAAATCATCGAGCAAGGGCACCGCGGACCGGGGAAAATCATCTACGACACTGATCCAAAAGCACTCGTGGAACGGCTTCTTGAAATCATCGATAAAGAAAAAGTGGTTCCGATGCCAAAACATGATTATCTGGCACCGCGGACTCGTGGGCGCAAACGAGGATAATACTATGCTCTACATCGCTTCTGATCACGCGGGATTTGAGTTAAAAGAATACTTAAAACAATCTCTTGCAAAACGCGGATTGAAAATTAAGGACTTTGGCGCGCGGATCTATAATAAAGAAGATGATTACCCTGATTTTATTATCCCGCTTGCCAAAACGGTCGGAAAAAATCCCACGCGCAACCGCGGCATTATCCTTGGCGGCTCCGGACAAGGAGAACAGATTGCCGCGAATAAAATTCGCGGCGTGCGCGCGGCTCTCTACTACGGAGGGCCGATTGATATCGTCACGTTGTCAAAGACACATAACAATACGAATATCCTTTCACTGGGGGCGCGATTCTTAAACAAAAAGGAAGCCCTACGCGCAGTATTGCTATGGATTGGCACATCGTTTGCCAACGTCACGCGCCATAAACGGCGGATAAAAAAAATCGATGAATTCACGAAGCAATGAAATCTCTGAAGCGATATTTCAAACCGGCGCTGTTGGTATATTCACGCGAAGAAGGAGAAAAGAAAGTCGCCTTTATTGCGAAACGGTACCCTCGCGCGTGGGTACATATCGATGTAATGGATCATGAATTCGTACCAAATACCTGCTGGTGTTCCGCGAGCGGATTTGCGGGACTTGAGATAAAAAATCCACAGGAAATCCATCTCATGGTGCTCCACCCCGAGAAATATCTAAAAAAATGGAAACGCGCGGGAGCACAACGGATCGTGTTTCATTTTGAGTCGACACATGCGCCCATTCAGGTCGCACGCGCGATCCGTAAACTCGGCATGGAAGCAGTCATCGCATTAAACCCTGATACTCCCGTGATCAAGGTACGGTTGCTCCTCAATGAAATAGATGGTATACTCTTCATGGGCGTGTATCCCGGATTAGCTGGACAGAAATTCATACCCGCAACTATTCTAAAAATAAAAAAAGCGCGCGCGTATGCCGCTACCAAACCAATTACCGTCGATGGAGGAGTTACGTTCCAAAATGCAGCAGATCTTATCGACGCTGGCGCAACAGAGCTGGTCTCTACCAGCGCTATCTTTGGCGAACGTTTCAAAAAAAAATCGCGGCCAGTGTGATGACTTGTGCGCGTATCCGAAAAAAATCAGCGTCATAATTCCTGCGTATAACGAAGAATCTTTTTTGGCGGACGCTCTCGCCGCGCTTGAACGGCAAACCTTTCCGCGCGGCGATTTTGAAGTCATCGTTGTTGACAATGCGAGCGCTGACCGCACCTACGATATCGCGTATCTGTACGGAGCGGATATCGTGCTGCGTGAACCGCGAAAAGGCACAAATCGCGCGCGGCAAACCGGGCTGGAGCACAGCCAGGGAGAAATCGTGGCGTTTCTGGACGCGGATTGCGTGCCGGAACAATGGTGGCTGGAACGGATCCATAGACGACTGCATAGAAAATACAATCGGTGCGCCGCGATTGCGGGGTCGTATATGTTTAATTGGGATGCGGGCGAAACATTTTTTATCGGACAACTTTTATATCAATGGATCGTGTTACCGCCATTCAGCTCGATCATGGGATATATTTTCAAACGAGGAGGGATTTTATACGGCGGCAACTTCGCGACATTCCGTAAACATTTTGAACAAGTTCAAGGGATCGATACGTCATTCACTTTTTTCGGGGACGACGCAAGCATTGCGCGGCGACTCGGCGCGTTGGGTCCGGTGGAGTTTGATCCCACCCTCTATGTCGCAAGCTCCGCGCGGCGCTTCACGCGAGACGGCATTTTTAAGACGAATTGGGAATATACGAAAAATTACTTTAAGGTGATGATGAAATGATCATCCATGATCGAAAAGTAAAACAGCTCGAAAAACTCGCAAACACCATCCGCCAAGACATTATCAAAATGTTGGTCAAAGCGGGGTCTGGACACTCGGCAGGACCGCTGGATATGGCGGATGTCTTCACAGCGCTGTATTTCCATATTCTGCACCACCGACCAAAGCAGCCGCAGTGGGAGGGACGCGATCGCCTCATTCTCTCCTGCGGTCATATTTGTCCCGTGCGCTATGCGGCAATGGCGCGCGCAGGATATTTCCCGCTCAAAACTCTTGCGACGCTCCGCCAACTTGGTTCACCTCTCCAAGGACATCCCGAGCTGCATAAACTTCCTGCGGTAGAAAACACCAGTGGCCCCCTTGCGCAAGGAACATCGATCGCTGTTGGCATGGCGCTTGCCGGAAAAATGGATAACAAAAAATGGCACGTGTACGGCGTGCTCTCTGATGGGGAGCATCAGGAGGGACAAACATGGGAAGCGGTCATGTTTGCGGGGAACAAGGGGCTCAACAATCTTACTTTTCTTGTTGATCGGAACAATATTCAAATTGATGGCGTGACTGAACAGGTGATGCCACTGGAACCCTTCGCCGACAAGTATCGCGCCTTTAACTGGCATGTCATTGAGGTTGACGGCCACAACATACGAGAAATTGTCGATGCATGCGAGCAGGCAAAACGAATAGTTGAAAAACCAACCGTGATCATCTGCCACACCATCCCCGGCCGCGGAGTTGAGTTTATGGAGAAGAAGTATGAGTGGCATGGCATCCCGCCGAATGTTGAGCAGGCAGAGCTGGCATTAAAAGAGCTACGAACCCTGCGCGGAAAAATAACAAGCGAACATGAATAAGTCGGAAAGATGAAAATCAAAAACGAAACTATCTGCTATATTGACGGAGCGAATCTCTATAAAGGAATAACTTCCCTAGGGTGGGAACTTAATTATCAAGTGTTCCGACGTTGGTTGGATCAAAAATACGCTGCTACAAAAGTGTACCTGTTTATTGGAATGATTTCTGCGCATGCGGATTTATATACTACGCTTCAACGATGCGGATTCACACTTATTTTCAAGGAAGTGATTTTTTATGAGGACGGGAAAGCAAAAGGAAATTGTGACGCGGATCTCATTGTACGGGCGGCGCGCGACTTATACGAATCGGGCGTACGGTCGGTGATATTGGTAAGCAGCGACGGAGATTACGTACCGCTCATTAAGCTTTGGCGTGAAAAAAATACGCGATGCATTGTTCTTTCGCCATCTAAAATAAAAAATTGTTCCATCCTTATCAAGCGTACTGGCGTGCCAATCGTTTGCCTTGATGAAATCAAAAAAAAGCTAGGCTACTCTAAAAATAAAAAGGCCCCCGATACAGGCGTACCTGCATAAGGGTCCTTTTCGTAGTGAATAATATTAGCATAACAGCCCAAAAAAAAATGTCAACAATTTTGGAAAAAAATAAAAATGGCACGGCATTCCGCCAAATGTTGAGCAAGTGCATGAGGTGTTGCGTGATTTACGTACGTTGCGCGGGAAAAATAATCAGTGAATGTGAATGATTATTATCATGTATGAGCATACTTCTGAAACTTACCAAAATACGCTATGCCGGAAAATCAATCGGCAGAGATATACGGGTAGAGATAGAAGCATCCGGATCGTCATTGAAGATTGAAAAGCGAATTCCTCACGGTTCTATAACCACATTCAATGATGCGATCGGCATTTTTGATAAAGCGGAGACACGATTTGAAGCGGACGTTAAAATTAAAATAACCGAGACGGATCTCATCTTTAGCGACACGGGAGAAAAAATCGCGCGTCTTTTCGTTGATGACACACACGTTCTTCCAAAATCTTTTCAATACACTGTCTCGATACAAGAAAGAAGGATGGTATTTTGGAAAGTAACTGCTGTCTTTACAGTTACTCTTGAAGCATCTCTTGTTGATGAAAAGCATACAATAGAAATAAAAAAGTATCGTTCATACGGCAAGGAAGATTATAACCATTACGATGCGATTTTCTCTGAAGTGGTTAACTATTGGAACAATGAATTTTTGAACGACACCAATCCACCGACGGAATTACTTGATCCAAACCTCATTAAAGCAATCGCGTTTCAGGAAACTCGAATTGGGCATGATCCAAAAAACAACGGCCTCGTTGACATTATGCAGGTTGGAAACCCCTCTGACCCGGCGCTCAAAACACTCCGTGGAGAATTACCGGAGTACTGGATACATCATGAGATGCAAATTCCATTGCGCTATAATGCAAAAATCGAATCTGTGCGAGAAAGTATTCATTGGGGTGTTCGCTGGCTCTACCATAAATCACAAGGTATTACTTCCGACAATCGGCGCACTTGGCGCGGATGGCGTAATGCAGTACACCGATACGGGCCTGGAAAACAAAGCTATACAGAAGATGTTTGGCGCATCTATACCAAGGGGACTAAAAAGGAAAAAAATGGAACTATCATCATATTGTGGACACTTACGATACTTCTTCTTATTCTTGCCCTTTCCCTTATACGACAGAATACGACTGATGTTGCGCATGCTGCCGTCCTGAAAACATTTCACACAAGCGCATGGCCGGCTGATGATGTTATTGTCCAGTTCTCAAAAAAGGATAGCGCTCTTTTTTGGTCAATCCTTGAAGTAGAAGAAGATTGGTCAGAAGATTTCCATGTTGGTCGCTTGAATGGAAGAGAAGTCACATGGCTCTCGAACGCTCATCCCCCCAGCGAACAATCAATTCTCTCTGCGCGATTTATTTCGCTTAATGGTTTTTCGGGATCTGTCATTGAAGTGTACGGCGAAACACACCAAGGGCACGGAAACCTTTATCTCTATCGTGTTGAAGGAAACACAGTACATTTATTCTTTCAAACGGAGGCGGTTGATTCATACAACGAACATATCTGGCGTCCCAGTGGCTATCCGGAATATGGATTCCATTCTTGCGGCGAACGCTATAACGGGGGAAAGCTTCGGGCTCATTACCGCGATCTGAATGGCGACGGTATTGACGATATGCTCTTGAACGGAAGTGTGGAAGTGTTCTGTGAAGATATTGTGCGCAACATGCCGTTTGAATCACATATAATAAAGGTGGCCGAGAGACCTGTTCATCGAATATATGATCTCATCCAAGCGGCAAAGTAACTGTATATTCTTATGAAAGAAAAAATGTCAACGTTTACAAAAAAATCAAAATCTTTCGTGATCAGCCCGCGATCAGTTCCATGGAACAGTGAAAGATCAATAAACCCTATGCACAAACCCTATCACAACACACTTAATTCCCATCTCTTCTCTAAAGATGTCGAGCAGATCCCGACGCGCAATGGCTACGGCGACGGATTACTTATGCTCGGCGAATCACAACCGGATGTTGTTGTGTTAACCGGAGACCTTGCAGAATCAACGCGCGTTCTTGAGTTTGGAAAAAAATATCCCGAACGTTTTGTAGAATGCGGTGTTGCAGAACAAAACATGGCGGGTATTGCCGCGGGACTCGCGCTTGCGGGCAAGATTCCCTTTATTTCAAGTTATGCCGTGTTTTCTCCCGGAAGGAACTGGGATCAAATTCGTGTCAGCACCTGTCTCAATAACGCGAATGTAAAAATCGTCGGCGCGCATGCGGGCATCTCTGTCGGTCCCGATGGCGCGACTCATCAGGCGCTTGAAGATATTGCCATCATGCGTGTGCTCCCTCGCATGGTCGTTGTCGTACCCTGCGATTATCAAGAAACAATGAAGGCAACATATGCTGCGGCGACATGGGTTGGACCTTTTTATTTCCGGTTTGCTCGGGAAAAGACACCGTGTATCACAACGCTAAAAACACCGTTCAAAGTCGGGCGCGCAGAAATTTTCAGAAAGGGAACACACGTGAGTATTATTGCCTGCGGTCCCCTTGTGTACCAATCTCTTGTCGCGGCAGAGGAGCTCAAAAAAATCGGCATTGACTGCGAGGTCATCAATAATCACACCATTAAGCCGCTCGATGAAAAAACATTGCTTGCGTCGGTTCGCAAAACAAAAGCTGTCGTCACCGTTGAGGAACATCAAATCATGGCGGGTGCGGGTAGCGCTCTATGCGAGCTTTTTTCAAAAAAATATCCAGTGCCCGTTGAAATGGTAGGTATGAACGATTCCTACGGCGAATCAGGAAAGCCATCCGAACTTCTTGAAAAATACGGCATGTCCGTAAAAGCGATCATCAGGGCTATAAAAAAAGTTTTGAAGAGATGAGATTACCTATGGCAACCCCAACCATCACTCCATTTTCGAGAGACGAAATCGCCCCATATATTATTGATAGAGCATGTTGTGCTCCATCTCCATCCCTTCCATCAGCGACCATTCAAATGTTCGCTCTTTTTATCTTTCTCTTTTCCTTATTTCTTTTTGTTTTTTTTCTGGGCGTTTGGAATGCTCGTCTTCGCTTGAAAAAAAAGGAAATGGATTCGCAAACTCGCAAAACGACAGAAAAGGCACTAATGAAAAGACAAAAAATTCTTTTAATCCTTTTCATTTTTTTTATGCTTCTTGCCATTGGTATCTTCGACCAATCATCATTCTTGTCGGAAATGATAGTATACGGCTTTGATTAGTTATAACTTACTATTGTATGACTCTATGCTCTATGAATAGTATACGTACAATTATTCTTTTAATCGCTCTATTGATGATGGCAAGTCCTTCATATGCCGCAACGCTCAAGGAAAAGCTTGCCGGTCGTATCTTGCTTCAAGTCGAGGAGAAAGGAAAGGCATGGTATGTTGAGCCACAGACAAAACAACGCGCCTACTTAGGTCGTCCCGCAGACGCGTTTCGAATCATGCGCGAATTAAGCTTGGGTATTACGGACGCTAATCTCGGACGCCTCAAAGAAGATACACCGTTTGCGTGCAAAAACGCAGGCAAAATTTTTCTGCAAGTCCAGCAAAAAGGCGAAGCGTGGTATGTTTTTCCGCCGGATTGCAGCGTCCACTATCTCGGACGCCCCAGCGACGCGTTTTCACTTATGCGAACCAAAGGCCTTGGCATCTCAAATGATGACATCGCAACCATTCCAGCTTCGGTAAAATATACGAGCGACCAACAGTCACGTATCGTCAACAAAGAAACATCAGTCGAGAACATCGAAACGAAAAAGATCGTAGCTGATGAAATATCAAGTAATGAACATGCAATTGAAAAAATCGAAGAAGAAGTCGTCAAAAAAGAAACGGCAGTGGAGGATACATCAAGCGCAAATCAAGAAACTGATTTGACGAAAAAGAAAGCGAAGGAATTATTAAAAAAGATTGAGCATATCACCATCACACCTATAGAGCCGATCAAGCTTGACATAAAGCTCAAATCGCCGGATTCAGTATACATACCGCCGATCTCTTCGCCGGAGTTGCGAGCCGATCCGCTACTCCCGTATTACGACAGCCTTTCTTCATTCTAATAAGTTTGCTTTTCTCCATTGTTCTTTCGTTTTATTTTGTTATACTTGCACTCATTGTGCCCGGGTGGCGTAATTGGCAGCCGCAACTGACTTAAGATCAGTCGCCGTAAGGCGTGCGGGTTCGAGTCCCGCCCCGGGCAATTTTGAACAGAGTGAAAAATTGAACGGGGAGCAACAGAACTTCTTCTGTTGCGTCGGGACGAGAACGCCGGAGCGATGTTCGGTCAGCAGACCGAACCGCGAGGCGGTGGCTAGACCGAGGCGAGTGACGGCGAGCCGAGAGTCGAAGCCGAGTCCCGCCGGGGGCAATTGCATAATAAAAATTCACTTACTGCATGATGGCTATTGGTTTCTAGCCTTTTGGCTCTTTTGGCTTGATATTTTGAAAGAACGATACGCAAAAGGCGAGATCGATAAAAAGAGTTTGAGGCAAAAAAAATAGATTTGAGCTAGAGGATGTTATGAAAATCATTGACCTCACCCACAATTTTACAAAAACAATGCCGGCCTTTCCTGGAGATGACCCACCCCTGCTGATAGAAGAACGAGATGACGATAATAAGATTGTCCATTATCGTATCGAGACAGGCATGCATATTGGAACGCATATGGACGGCCCGTTGCATATGGTCCCGAATGGACGGATGTTATCGGAAATCGATGTATCTGCGTTTATCGCCGCCGGGCATCTTATCGACGCTCGGAAAAAAGCGAGACTTGACGCATCCTTGATTGCAGATATCGATATCTCCCCCCGAGATTGCGTATTATTCTATACCGGATGGGATGAACGATTCGACTCGCCTGATTTTTATACAAGCTACCCCGTCATGACAGAGAAGCTTGCTCATGCGTTAACGGCTAAAAAAATTTCTTTTATCGGCATTGATACCCCAAGCCCTGACAGAGCTCCCTATGCCATTCACAGAATACTGCTCAAAGAGGAAATCCTCATTATCGAATGTATGAATAATCTTTCATATCTGCTTACCATCAATCGCTTTGAAGTAATCGCTCTTCCTGCAAAATTCGAGGCGGAAGCAGCCCCTGTGCGAGTCATTGCTCGGATAGAAGAATGAAGAAGTAAAGTGATCTCTGGAAAAGAGCGAGCTTGTCATGTTCGCAATACTACCTCTTCGCAATACGGAGTAAAGATATTTTTGATGCCTTCCATTTCTTCCGGACTGAATGAATGATAAGACTCAAAACGGGGATCGAGCGTTGTCTGGTTTCGGAATTGCTGAAGATATACCTTTCTAGCGCCATGCATCATCCGCGCCATTTGACTTAAGATCGACGGCGTATGGATCTCTCGAACGAGTGTGCAGCGAAATTCGTATGCCACGCAGCTATCACGAAGGATACCAATTGTTTTTTCTATCGCAGGCACCGTCCTGCCAACAAGTGTCTGGTATTGATGTATGCCCGTCTTTACATCCATCGCGATATAGTCAAGCAGCTGGTCTTTGATGAGCTTTTGCAGCATTTCCGGATGAGATCCATTGGTGTCGAGCTTTACAAAAAAACCATTTTTCTTTATGCGCGCGATGAACTCCGGCAGATCTTTATGAATCGTCGGCTCTCCTCCCGACACGACCACGCCCTCCAACAGATTTCTTCTCATTGAAAGAAAACGAAAAAATGTTTCCTCTGATATCACGGATTTCCGCAATTCTTGCACTTTTTGCGGCAGTACGAATTCGGGATTGTGGCAATAGCCGCATCTGAAATTACATCCGAGCGTGAATACGATACACGCGATCCTATCGGGAAAATCGAGGATCGTAAAAGGCTGTATGCCGCTGATCAACATGCGGCGGGGGAATATTTTTTCGTAAACGAAGAATTAGCGGCGACACACTCTTCAAAATGCTTGCGGGAATAGTGCTCCGCCTTCTTTCCTATATTAAATTGCGATACGGGACGGTGATATCCCATCACTCGCGTCCATATCTCGCAGCGTGTCCGTCCGCTATCTTGGGTGTTCGGAGGATTCATATGTGTTATCTTTGCTATGAATGAGTATAGATTCATCGTCGATTGAAGATTGACTACGTAGAGCCGCTGTATCACTTACGAAATGTTCGCGATATCCGCGGTCAAACCGCGCTTTGCCACTCACGCCATTCATGTCATCGCAACGAGGGCAGTAATCATGCTCGCCGGCAAGGTAGCCGTGGACGGGACAGATAGAAAATGTGGGAGTGATTGTAATGTAAGGCAGCCGAAAACGAGAAAGAATTTTGCGTACCAATTCGCGACACATCTGTGGAGAACTGATTCGCTCCGTCATATAACAATGCAGCACCGTGCCGCCAGTATACTTTGTCTGAAGTTCATCCTGGAGCTGCAACGCTTCAAATACATCATCGGTGTGTTCGACTGGGATCTGCGAAGAGTTTGTATAGTATGGAGCCAATTTGGTTCCCGCATGAATAATATCGCCAAATCTCCGCTGGTCCTCCCGAGCAAAGCGATATGTTGCCGACTCCGCAGGTGTTGCCTCGAGATTATACAGATTACCTGTTTCTTCCTGAAACTGCTTGAGCTTGCTACGCATGAAATCAAGTGTCTCGGATGCAAACTGCTGTCCGGCCGGAGCTGTGATATCTTCCTGCCCGCTTGTAAAATTTCGTACCGCCTCGTTCACGCCGTTAATTCCGATTGTTGAAAAGTGATTATTCAGATGTCCGAGATACCTTTTGGTAAATGGGAACAATCCTCGATCGAGCCATTTCTGTATTTCTTTCCTTTTAATCTCCAGCGAAGTTTTTGCAAGATTCATGAGGTGTTCGACGCGTGCAAGAAATGCCTCCTTGTCTCCTTTGTGCATGTATCCGATGCGAGCGGCATTAATCGTCACGACTCCGATCGATCCTGTCATCTCCGCGGAACCGAATAAACCGCCGCCGCGTTTACGCAGCTCGGTAAGATCAAGCTGGAGTCGACAGCACATGGAGCGCACATCGCCGGGATTCAAGTCTGAATTGATAAAATTTTGAAAATAAGGCATGCCGAATTTCGACGTCATCTCAAACAGAGGGATGTTCTTCGCGTCGTCCCATTTGAAATCCTTACCGATGTTATAAGTCGGGATCGGAAACGTAAACACTCTGCTTTTCGCATCGCCTGATGTCATTACCTCGATAAAAGCTCGATTGATAATATCCATCTGCGGCTGAAGTTCGCCAAACGATGAGGGAAATAATGTGCCTCCGAGCAATAGCTGCTGATCCGCGAGATCTTTCGGGCAATTCCAGTCTAATGTGATATTCGTAAACGGTGTTTGCGTGCCCCAGCGAGAAGGGATGTTCAGATTAAAAACAAACGACTGTATATTCTGATACACATAGCCGTATACTCTTTGAGCGATGTAATCTTCACGAGTATCGAGAGACGGAAACTCCATCCCCCACTGCGCAATCGATGCCCGAACTTCATTTTCGTACTTTTTTACAAACGGCGCGAGATAGGTGTCAAAGCTCGAAAATGCCTGGGCGCCGGCCCATTCGTTTTGAAGAGTCCCTAAAAAATTTACCATCTGCGCGACGGCGGAACTCAAGTGCTTCGGGGGGCCGGATTCTATTTTATTCGAAATTCCATTAAATCCTTCTTCAAGCAATGCCCGCAGACTCCATCCGGCGCAATATCCGGAAAACATGTCCAAGTCATGAATGTGGAAATCGGCGTTGCGGTGCGCGTCGCCGACAGATTTGGGATAGACATGCGAAAGCCAATAGTTTGCCACGACCTTACCTGCCGTATTCAAAATGAGACCGCCAAGTGAGTATCCCTGATTGGAATTGGCATTCACGCGCCAATCAACTTCATTCAGATATTCGGTAATGGTTCTTTCCACCTCGACGACTACATTTCTTCCTTCTCTTGCCGTGCGCCGCCGCTCACGGTACAAAATGTAAGCTTTCGCTATTTCTGTATATCCCCTATCCATGAGCACGCGCTCCACGATGTCTTGCACATTCTCGACTGTCGGTATATCGTCAATGTAATCCGTATCGAGCCGATCAATTACTTTACCGGCTAGCGCATCGCATTCTTCAACCTCGTTTTTTCCTACAGCGATAATCGCTTTCTTGATCGCGCTTTGTATCTTCCGAACATCAAAATCCTGAATGCTTCCGTTGCGTTTTTGTATTTTATAGATCGGCATAAAATAAAAGCTCACGGATAGTGAGCTTCGATGAGCTTCGATAAAAAAATGTTATGGTGAAATTTTTTGTTTGGCTGCCACTTTGTTCGGACACGTGTCTGCGATAAGGCAGAGATATCGGGTTGACGAGACTCCCTGATAGAGATTTACTGCTCCGCACCGCCGGCACTTCACTTCGATCTCGCTATCGACAAGCAGTCCCTTAAACATCAGTTTGCTGCATTCTTTGCAACGATATTCATTGTAACGGTAATGTGTCGCGGATTGAATCGAGGGCATATGAATGCTGGATTATTACTCTACCATAGACAAGGTGGCCGGACAACTGTCTCCTGTGGATAATCATCTCATCGCAAGCGATAACGCAGGATCGCCAGTATCATGATGAGTAAAAACGCGGAAAGAGCCATGAGCGGTATGGTAATATAGCCATAATTCATTACGAAACGCTGTGAACATGCCGCTGAATATCCGATCGCGCCGCATTCTACGCCTCTCACCACGCCGACTTGAAGGAGATAGTGGTATCCTGCTATGAGAGCTCCGATACCGGAGAGGATACCGCACGCGCGAGCGATTGCTTCGGTACGCCAGGCGATCGCGAGCGCCATGAGAAAGACTTGCGGATACATAAAAATCCTCTGATACCAACAGAGCTTGCACGGCTCGTATCCTGCAATCTCGGAATAAAAGAGACTGCCGAGCATAGCGATAATCGCGACTAGTATCATGCCCTTCATCGCGTGCCGCCCGGCAAATGATATGACTGCTTTATGACGCGCGAGTATCGAAACAGCAAGGAGTATAAAAAATATCTGCGCTAAAATCGTAAGCAGTGAAAGAATATGTGTAACGAATTCCGTCATACTTCTCGTATCTTCAAGGAAGCGCGCACCCTGTCTTTTCCGCCAATGTGTCGAGCGCTACTTCTCCGCTCAACCGGGAACCATCAGCGAATTCCCAAGTCGGGTATCCTTCAATTTTTTTATCAATGCACACAGGGAGCTGTGCCCTTCCATCCGCGGTCGAGCATTCTACATAAGGAAGCTTCTTTTCTGACTTTCCAAACATGTTCTTTTGATTTTGGCAGTGCGGACACCAAAATGCGCCATAAAAAACCGCTCCTTTCTCTCCCAGACAGGATGCAAACGAGTCGAGTTCACTCGGCTCGTTTTGCGCACGGACAATCAAAAAAATCCCCGCAAACAACGCCACGGCAACGCCTCCCCACAATGAAATAGTTTTTGCATTTTTCACATCGTTTGTGTTAATGAAATGAAGTATTCAATTTTTTCAAACCCCCGTCAAGCATATTGATTTGATGTTTCTTATGCATAGTACCACGAAGGATAATACGGCGCTTTCCATTGTAATCCATCAAATTGCTCCAAAAACGGCACGTCTTCCATCTGAATCTTTCCCATGTAAAGTTTTGTCAGCCCTTCCTTTCCGTGATACTCGATATATTGATTGACTTTATGGTAGCCGGAAAAATAAATTCTGTCTTTCATAAAAACGCCCGGACGCGCCGTATCCTGAAGCCCCCGTTTCACGCGTACGCATGTATGCCATGCTGTCTTTTGCGTAAGTCCGTACGTCGCTATGAGATAATGAAATAATTCCGCAAACCCCATCTCCTTACCGTGATGCAGAGCCAGAATCCTCCATGCCGGCCAGTAGAGTTTCTCGTCAAGAGGTATGCCAAGCTTCCTTTGATTATAGATTGCCAGCCCTTCTTCAGTTTCAAGATACCCCCGTGTGCCATGTTCGAATATCCGATATGGTTGACGTTTACCGTTTTCATTCCGATAGATGTGTGTTTCAATCTCATGCGCGATTTGGCCCTTAAGGCGATTGCGCGTAATTCGCGCATTTTTATTGATAAATAAAACTCCCGTCTTGCTGACTTGCATATCTGCCATGGCTGTCTCTTGCACGACAACTTTCCATCCCTCCAGGTGGTGCCTTGAAAAAAAATCTTTCACTTCTGACTCAATGGTCGCTACCGGCACCACATCGCTCGTATCTTTCTGGGTATATTCCGTTTGCAAAAAACGTTCCGCGAGATTGTATTCATATTCAGTGCTATCGCCGTAGAGATCAATTGATAATTTGGTAAATTCATCCGTCCCTCTGCCGCGCAGAAGCGCGATCTGCATTTGAATCTCTTTAACCCGCTCCGCATAGAACCGGGCTAATGGATGGTCAAAATCCGTAGGTATCTTTGCAAGTTCTCTGTCTATCTCGTTTAATTCTTCCGGAATTGTGCGATAGATGAACTGTGGAGATGAAAGCGGCCGTTTGAGAAATACCGCTCGCGACTGCTCAAGATTTTGCGGTTTAAGGTAAGCAAGTAAATGGATTGAAGAGACTAGCTCCGCGAGTTTACGGTCAACATTTGCAATTATTTTTTCTTCTCGAGTAACGTGTGCGGCTGACGCATGCGGCTCGACACGAGTAGTATCAATGTAAAATCCACCTAATCCTCGCCTGCCGATAATCATTTGATAGGCATCGCTTTCGAGCTTCTCTCTCTTAAAGGGCAAGGTCACTTTCTGCCCTTTCAGTTGGATCGAAAGCACCTTTTCATCAGCTGGCAATTGTATTGATTCATCAATAACGGCATGTTCGGCGTGGGGATCTATCTTTGCCACCAACGTCTCCGGCGTTGCGTGAAAAATACGCACGGTCTCATACAAACCAACTGTCTGCGGGCCGCTCTCCTTGTCATCCACGCGCAAAGTAGCTCGATGAGAAAATAACATTTTTGCAATCTGAACCCCCTTATCCGGCGTAAGGACAGTGAGGTCGGCTATTTTATCCAAGCGCGATCGCAAGAGTACTCGGTTGGCGATTTGCACAGCGAGTCCGGCTCGGGCGTTTAGCTCCAATACCTTTACGCCCATGCTCGTAACCGCGACATCGACAGCGAGGTATCCGATGCCGCTCACTTTCTGGCATAGAGCAGCGGTGTGGAGCACGGTATCCCATTCAGGGATCACAAAGCTATTGATAGGATCGCCGTTTGGTAATTTTGTGACGAACCGATCATGGCGTACCCCATGCGTCGTCTTTCCGCTTGCAAGATCAACGCCGAGACCGACAGCTCCAAGATGAAGATTCGCTTTCCCTTCTGACTCTACGGTAGGCAAACGCAGCATCGCGATTACCGGCACATAGTTAAATACGATCACTCGAATATCGGGCAAACCCATATCGCCCAAGCGCCGAAAATCAGAATGTGCCACCAATAACTCTTCGACGACAACTTCATCCCGCAAACCGGAGATTGCGTACTTTCCGTCAAGGATCGCCGTGAGCGCCTGCTGTATATCTTTCCATTGCCATCTCCTGCCTTTTGTTCCTAAAAATACCTGATTGTCCCTGCCGGTTATCACGATGATCCCTTCGCCGCCGAATCCATGGTTAGGCTTTATGACAAAACGCGGCGGCAGAGTGGCGGGATCAAGAAGACGTAATTCTTGGTGCGAACGTATCACGGTATACAGTTTCGCGCATCCTATGCCGCGCGAGGAAAGAAATTTCTTGGTATAAATTTTATCATCGGCGAATTTTTTACTCGCTGCCGTGTTGAAGCGGGCAATGTAGAGCAGATTACGGGCATTCATCCCGAGAATCCCTTTTGCGCGTGAAAGAAATTGGATCATGACAATGCAGCTTACTCTTCGATTGTGCGATCCTTAAGAATACCGCGGAATCTAATATATTCACTCAACCGCAAGCCGGTAAACCGTCCTAACAGCAATAAGCCGATCAGGGGTACGATTACATATTCAGGGGTTGCCGTAAGAATACCCGCAAATGCATTCCATGTGACGACATAATACGCACTAATTACAACCGCCAAAGTAGAAAGGATACCGCGCAGGGCGTTGCGTAAACCTTCTTCCTGTTGCGCTGATAGGAATTTTTCAGTCACGGTAGACATGACAAGCATGGGAAATACGGCGAGCGAAAGCGCGATCGAACTCTGCGATGCCAATAACACCCAGATCACTCCCAAAAAAGAAAGAGCGACAGCGGAAAGCACAAGGCCGGTGCGAGGGATATAGAGAAGATCAATCTTGTTGACAATCCAACGGATAAAAAATCCCGTCACAACGATAACGAGAAACGTGATGAGGCTAAATTGAATTCCAAGGATGAGAAATGCCGTCGCAATCATAGCTGGCGTATACACTCCGAACGCGGAAACACCAAATACTTCACGGGCAAACGCGATGATAAAAACGATAAAAGGAAACGCCAAGAGTAGGTAGATCGTGTTGGTAGGCACGCCTTGGGAAATGAAGCGAGAAATAAGATGAGAAAGCAGGAAAATCTTTGATTTCTCGCTCCGTTCATCAATGACACGGTATTCGATGGCGCGATTTTGCAAAGTCGTAATAAGGGATACAAGTCGTACGGAGGTAAACAAGGGGTTTAAGGACTCGCGGCGCGACAATAGAATATAGCTCGGCTGAATCACCTGAAACACCTGCTGCACAATGCTTGCGCTCGTTTTGATACTACCGTCAGTGATGACAGTATAAAACTTTTGCTGAAGACGCTCCTTACGCGCGGGATCTCCAATAGTCCGCCAGTAGCGAGCAAACGCTTTTAAGCCCAAGAGTGATCCTGTATAAAAAATATATACGTCAGCAGAATCAATAAATTCACTTTTTTCCGCGAGCGCCTTTACGATGGCTTCTTCATTCAAAAATTCCGTCTCGCCTCTTGCGACGGAGACAGCTTCAAGTAATACGCCGCTTTCCGCCGCTTGATCGGCGATTTCTTGCAATCCCGTTTCTTTATCTTTATCGGTAACCAACAATACGCGCTTGTCATATACGAATACCTCTTTGACATGATTTGCCTCCACCTGTCCCTGGCGAATCGTGAGTGTCACGCGATACTTGCCGGTGCGCGAAAACGTACGCACCACCTCTTTTGAGGTTTTCCGGGAATCAGTATCCGAAAATATCCATCGATACGTGGGCGCAGGGGCCGGCGGAGGGATGATCGTTGATTCGGTTGCTTCGAAGAGTGCAGGCTTATTAAGAGGTATTACATAATCTGAAGTAATGACCGGAACGATGATTGTACTTGAGGATGTTTCAATACCATCATCTGTATTCGCCTGCAGGGCTGCTTCTTGAGCTGAAACGGGAAAACCGGAAGATAAGAGTGAAACAAATATGACGACAAACAGTAGCTTCTTCATAAATTGAGACTTGAAAAATGGAGGTCAGCTTTTATTCCTTCTACATGGGATCAAACCTGTTGAATCGCCGAAAAATATGATATACTTATCGGTGATGGCACTGTAGCATATATTTTTGGATTTTTCACCAATAATTACTAACTGTGCGGCTTATGGGCAAACTTTTCCTTTCATCTACGATTACACTGGGAGTATTGTTCTCCTTTGTCTTCCTGATCGTAATCCTCGCGCTTCTTGTGTTGGATGCCGTATCGCTCGGCACGGCAGTCTCTCTTACGGTTGCTTTCAATATTCTCATGTGGCTCGCGGGGCCATGGTTTACTGATTTGATCAACCGCTGGTTTTATAAAGTACGCTTTATGTCAGCCAATGAATTTGCCGCGGCGCATCCCGCAGTAGACGCGATTATTGTCGACATAGCAAAAGAATACAAATTCAAGCATCCGAAAATTGGTATTATCCCTGACAACAATCCTACTGCGTTTACCTATGGGTCGGGACGTTATAACGCCCGTTTGATTCTGACCGATGGCATTTTTCACTTTTTGAATGATGAGGAGGCGCGCGCGGTCGTCGCGCATGAGATGGGACATATCGTGCACCGCGACTTTATCGTCATGATGATCGCAAGCACCTTGATACAGATATTGTATGAGATATACGCATGGCTCATCAGAATCAGGTCTAACAGCAAAGACAATAAATTTGCGCAGTACGCAAAACTCATAGCCATCGCATCTTATATCCTCTATCTTATCGGCGTCTATTTGCTCTTATACCTTAGCCGCACGCGCGAATATCTTGCCGATACATTTTCCGCAAAAAGGGTGCAGCCGCATCATCTCGCCGATGCACTCATAAAAATAGCATACGGCATCGTGACGACAGATGATTCTGACGCGTCGAAACGGCTTTTGCAAAGCACGCGCCATCTCGGCATTTCGGATGTAAAAAATGCGAAATATGTAGGCGCTATTTCGTACATTACTCATTCTGACCAAAGCATGGTAGCCGAGGCGTTGCTGTTTGACAAAGTTAACCCCTGGGCGAAGCTGATAGAATTAAACTCTACGCACCCGCTGACCGGGAAGCGCATTAGTCATTTGCAAACCTTGGCTCAAGAGAAAGGATCGCCGTTTCCGCTTGATGTGGAAGCAGCCCTCGCGCGGCACAGTATTGACCATGGTCGTCTTCGTACTGATTTTACCGTTGGACTGTTCATCCTCTCATTGCCATGGATCGCCGGCATTACCTCATTGTTTTTCCTTCCACTCGCTGCTGTACCCGCCGCGGTGGGACTCGCGCTGCTTGTGCAAATTTGGTATAAATTCCCTACGGCTAAACCCGAGGAAACAACGATCCTTGACGAGATGCGCAATCCCTACGCCTCGCCGCTGCGCGGCAAACCGATTGCGTTGGACGGTTTAGTCATCGGCCGCGGGATGCCGGGATATGTGTTTGGCGAGGATATGATGTATCAGGACAAAACAGGGCTTATCTTTCTTGATTTCACTCACGTATTCGGATTCCTTGGAAACATCTTCTTCGCGCTCAAAAAAGTAAAGGGGCTCATGAATGTACCGTCGCGCGCGTATGGATGGTTTTATAGAGGCATGGGTTCGCATGTATCGCTTAAATCACTGGCGACACAAACAGAATCAATAAAAAGCCATCCTGTGCTATGGTCGCTCGCTCTACCGATTATTCTCATCGGATTATCCCTCTTCTTGTTTATAAGTGCAGCATGAAACCATTAGCCACATGATTACGCTTTCCAACGGACATTCGTTTGAGCACATGGCGGCATCCGGAGCGCTTGCTTTCGATGGCAAGGGTTGGCCATGGGAGCAACCGTTACGTTGGGCTGGCTTGCTTGATCCTTCTCTTTTTACGGTTGTGATAAAAACACTCACGCGGCATCCCCGTAAAGGAAATCTTCGATGGTATAACCCGCTCCGGTGCGTCCGTTTCATGCGGACAGGGGCAGTGAATGCGGTAGGGCTCACAAATCCCGGCATTGAATGGTGGTGTGAAAAAATCGGCCCGACCATCAACAAAAATGACATTGCAATGATGGGGTCCATCCTTAGTGATGCCAATACTGATGAACTAGCCGAAATGACGGAAATGCTCAACGCCTTCGACCTTGTGGGCCTGGAAGTGAACGCTTCGTGCCCGAATACGCAAGGCGAGATGCTTGGCAACGTCGAAACAGTTATCGAGGGGCTCACGAAGGTCAAGGCAAAGACACGCTTTCCACTTGTGGTAAAATTATCCGTGATGCACGATATTGAACACCTCGTTAAGCGACTCGAAGGGCTTGTCGAGGCGATCTCGATCAATACCGTTCCGTGGGCTAAGATGTTTCCCGATACAAAAAGCCCATTAAGTAAGTTTGGTGGAGGGGGGGTATCCGGAAAAATCGCGCAACCATATACCTGGGATATGGTACAGAGATTAGTCGCCTTGACTTCGCTTCCTGTTATCGGTCCCGGCGTATGGGATTACAACGACATCGCGAGTCTACGCATGCTAGGAGCATCTGCGATTAGTTTTGGTTCCCTCTTTATGCGTTATCCCTGGCGGCCGACACTGTACGCGAGAAGAGATACGAATGAAATCTTACCGCATGCAAAGGAAAAAACCGGAAATACCTAACTGTCTCTGGGAGACGGGTACCCGCTGATATTTTACTACAGTTTCAATGGATAAGCCGCTTTATACATTGAAAAATTCTATACATAACAATAGCATATGAAGAGTATTGAATTAAAAATTGCCATTCTTGCATCGGGACTGCTCGTTGTAATCGGCATCGCGATAGGCGCGTTTTTTATCTTTAGCCGCGGAGAAAAGCCCCAAATAGGGAACGAAGAGCCGCCGACCGCGCGACAAATGACGATGCAAGAAAAATTAGCCGCGCAGAAAGAGATAAAAAAGTTTGCTACGTATGAACAAATGGCCGTATTTCTTGAGAAAACCGCTCAAGAATCATCTGGCGACAGCTATTCGTATCGCACGCTTGGAGCTCTGAATGCTCTGGAAGCCTCACCTGCTCCGACTGCACTCGGGCCGCAAGCTGAATTTTTCGCGGGTACATCGGCAAAAACTGGTGATGGTACCGCGGCAAGTGCGCCGGATTATTCCCGTACCAATATCCAGGTGGCAGGAGTGGATGAAGCCGACATAATCAAAACCGACGGAAATTACATCTATGCGCTTGTGCGCGACAAACTCCATATCATCAAATCGTTCCCTGCGGCAGAAAACAAAATTGTTGGAAGTATTGATTTCACATCGAGGCCGCAAGAGTTATTCATCAACGGAGACCGGCTGGCGGTGTTCGGCGTTGACAGCGAATTCCAAAATACAGAATTGTACCGATCATTCCCTCGGCGATCTGATTATACCTACCTTTCAATCTACGACATTACGGATCGTGTCGCTCCGAAAGAGCTGCGAACGCTTCGATACGAAGGAAATTATTTTTCATCACGTATGATCGGATCATACGTGTATCTCGTCACGCATACGTATCAGTATGGCTATACGAGCGATGATCCAATGCCGTTGCCTCGCGTTATCGAAAACAATGCGGCACTTCCAAACACTTGTACGGAGGGCTCTGCCTGTTTTGCGCCTGATGCGTATTACTTTGACATCCCCTATGAGTCGTACACCCTTGCAACACTTTCGTCGGTAAACATTGCTGATACAGAGTCATCAGTTGAGGGCGATGTGTATGTGCTGCCTGACGCGAAAAATATGTATGTCTCGTCAGGGGCTGCCTATATCACCTATACAAAACGGCTTGACGAATACGAACTCATGATGGAGGTCGCCCGTGAGCTCATGGATCCACGACTTACCGAAAAAGAACGCCAACAAATCGCCGCAATCGAGACGGCAGAAGACTTCATTCTTAGTCGGATAGAAAAGATGGAAAAAATCGGAAGGGTATTCGAACGAGCAGTCGTAAAGCTTTCTGAAGAGGAGCAAAAAAACCTTGCGCGGCAAGGAGAGGATGCCCTCAAACAAAAATATGCCGCGCTCCGCGATGAGCTGGAAAAAACCGTAATCCATAAGATTGCAATACACGAAAATCGAATCGAATACGGCGCGACAGGGGAAGTAAAAGGTTCTGTCTTAAATCAATTTTCCATGGATGAAAACGGTGAACATTTCCGCATAGCGACGACCAAAGGACGCGAATGGCCGCTCTTCAGTGATGAAGGGGAACAAGAGTCCTATAGCAATCTTTACGTCTTGGATGCCGCGATGAACGTTATAGGATCGCTTGAACATCTCGCGCAGGGAGAACGTATCTATTCCGCTCGGTTTATGCAGAACCGCGCGTATCTCGTCACGTTTCAGCAGACTGACCCGCTTTTTGTGATCGATCTTACTGAACCAACAGCGCCGAGAGTTCTTGGTGAATTGAAAATTCCGGGATTCTCTGATTACCTGCATCCCTACGATGATGCGACGCTCATCGGTCTGGGGAAAGATACCGAGGCGACCGAATTTGGAGGCGTAAGACAGAAAGGATTGAAACTCTCCTTGTTTGACGTTTCGAATGTCTCAGAACCCAGCGAGATTGATACGCTCATTATTGGCGAGAGTGGAAGCGATTCGATCGCTACTCATGACCATAAGGCATTTCTGTTTTCCCGAGAAAAGAATTTGTTGGTAATCCCTGCTTCACTCATGGAAACCAAAGATCGAGGCTGGCCTGAATTCTCTTTCGGGGGCGCGCTTGTGTTTTACATCGACAAAAACGGATTCAAGTTGCGGGGAAAGATCGACCATTCGGATGAGGGCGCGGGGTCAGAGCGAGATTGGTGGAGCGGATATGGATACTTTGACAACACCGTAAGACGAAGTCTCTATATTGATAACGCTTTGTACACATTTTCCAATAGCTATCTAAAAACACACTCGCTCGATGATCTTCACGAGATTTCTTCCATACCATTTGAAAGAAACAAAATACAAAGCGAGCTCCCAGAGCCGATTTCGCCTATCGAACCGCCGCGGATTCGCACTCGTGAAGAGATTCAATGGTAACGTAACGCCAACCAACATGACAACCGAAGAAATCAAAGCGACACTGGAAAGCGTCAAAGCGCTTATCACCGACAGCCATATTGTCTACACATCCGGCATGCATGGAAGCGCGTATATCAATAAAGACGCTCTCTATCCGCATACGGAAAAAATCTCCGCGCTATGCGCGGAGATCGCACACCGTTTCGCCAAAGAAGCTCCTGATGCGGTAATCGCGCCTGCTCTCGGCGGCATCATACTCTCGCAGTGGACAGCACACCATCTCACGTACATGCTCGAACGGCAAGTCTACGGAGTATACGCGGAGAAAGTTGAAGACGGCGGTTTTGTAATCAAACGCGGCTACGACAAACTGATACAAGGGAAAAAAGTTCTTGTTGTGGAAGATGTCGTCACAACCGGCGGCTCGGTAAAAAAAGTGATTGAGCAAATCCGTAAAATCGGAGCCGACGTTATCGGCGTTTGTGTTCTCGCTAATCGCGGCGCTGTGACAGCGGACGACATCGGCGGCGTGCCGCGTCTCGATGCATTGCTTGAAGTGACGCTCGACGCGTGGAATGAAGCCGACTGCCTGTTATGCAAACAGGGCATACCAATCAACATCGAGGTAGGAAAAGGAAGGGAATACCTTGTGAGAAAAAATATCTCGTAGCAATACCTACAGGATTATTCTGTTGACGAATCTTCGTCTTTCTTCTCTTTGAAAAAAGCTTCTATCATTTCTTCTTGTTCTTTGAGAATAGCCATTCCCTGCTCCACATGTTCTTTCAACATGTTCCAACTATCATCCGTCTGTTGCAGATCGTCTAAAAGGAGTTCAATTGTATCATCATTCTTTATGCCCTGCCGATTCAGTTTCAACGCGATTCGTAATTGTTCGGAATTTTCTTTCATAAGATCTTCCAACTCTTTCATCTCTTTAAGTGTCCGCTGAATCCCCCTTTGTAAACGAAGAATGATTCCTCTTTCAATCGAAACTATGTTAGGGCGCTCTTGTTCTTCCCGCATAACTCTATGATAATTTATAAACCTTATTGCCAAGAATCGTATATACGGGCCAGCCTGTGAGCGTCATTCCGTCATAGGGCGACCATCCGCATTTTGTGAGTTGATCTTCGTTCGCGATTTTTTTGCGCAATGCGGGGTCCACAAGCACGCTATCATTGTTACTCGGAATCTCAAAAATTCTTTCGATGTTCGATCGCGTTAGATCGACGATCTTATCATACGTTATTACGCCTTTGCGTGCGGCATCCAGCAACAAAGCAAGATAATTCTCAATGCCCGGCACACCGGACGGCGCCGTGCCATAGGGCAAATCTTTCTCCGCAAGCGTATGTGGCGCGTGATCGGTACCAATGGTATCGATCGTGCCGTCAGCAATACCTACCCATAAGGCTTCGTTGTCGGCGGCTGTACGAAGTGGAGGGTTCATCTGCGCGCGCGTGCCAAGAGCGGGGTAGATAGATTCGTTCAAAAAAAGATGGTGAGGCGTCGTTTCCATATACACATTGACACCCTCTTTCTTTGCGGAGCGCACCATTGCCACTTCTTCCATCGTGCTTGCGTGCAGTACATAGAGACGATTGCCGTACTTTTTTGCTGCCGCAAGAGCGCGATCCAACGCGGCTAACGCGCAATTCCTCGCTCGGATCTTTGGATGAAACGAGACATCAGTAACATTTGAATAGGCCTCCTTGTTCTTTTTCATGAGTGCCTCGTCTTCTGCATGTACTGCTACTACAATACCAAAACGCGCGGCTAGTTCACAGATACGTTCAAACGTTTCTTGTTTTTCTATTAAAAGATTCCCTGTGCTTGCCCCTAAAAAAACCTTGATGCCAATGACCTGTTCGCGCACCTTTTCAATTTCGTCAACAGTTGTCTCATCTGCTCCAAGATAAAGGTACTGTCGAAGCGGCATACCCACTCTCTCCAATTGCTCCTCGATCAGCTTCTTCTTCTCCGTCACACGCTCAAGCGTGGTGCAGGGAGGAGTATTGTTTGGCATATCAAACACTGTCGTCACGCCTCCGGCTATTGCAGCGCGCGCGCCCGTCTCCCAGTCTTCCTTATGCTCACCGCCAGGCACACGGAAATGAACATGCGGATCAATGAGTGCGGGAAATACTGTCAATCCTGTAGCGTTTATAGTCTGCTCCTCTTTACTCTCAAAGGTAAGTGTCGTTATTTCTCCATCGATTGTCTGTACGTTTTCAATACGGAGCATACTTACTACTATCTCAAAATTGGAAAATCGATTCTCTTTTGGGTAATATTCTTGTCTTGCATATATTCGCCAGCAAGCTTTGAAACCATCTCTACATTGAGTCCGTATTCTTTCTCTTCACCATTTTCCCGGCGAATGACCAATTTGATATTCTTCTTTCCAGATGCATCATTGGAAATAACCAAATCCCAGCCATCAAGGACTTTCATACTGCCGCCAATATCTTCCAAACGATTAAATCCAACCACTTTTTTGCCATTCACCTCGCGCTCAATACAATATTTTAAAAAGCCTTCTGTAGAATATTTATGGCCACTACTTACAAGATCAACACTTTCGCCCTTTTTCATATGATCAGGGAGGTTGATCAGACGATTGATCTTATAGGCAACTGAAGCAGCATCTTGCCGAGGAAGAGAACGATCTGGAGTGGGTTGCTCTCCCACAAGATCAAGATACCACTGCACATATTTTTCTTGAAACCGTTCCTCAATCTCTTCTTGATCATCAGCTGATAATACCCCCTCTTCGACCAATTGCCGATATGTCTTTCCGGGATGCCCAGGATACTGAGCTCGTACATATTCGTCCATTTCGAGATTCATCTTTTTCTCTGACTCCGCGTCAAATCCGGGATGTGGCAGGTCAAAAAAAGCGTTCATGCCGTCTTTTGTCTGAAGGATTTTCTTATCCATGCCAGTCACACCAGCACCTTCAAAAGCTGCCTGAAGGGTAGCGGCAGTTCTATCAACCTTTGTCCCGTAAGCCATCTTAATATTCCTGCCTCGAAAGATTTTCTCCCCAACATTTTTTGCACGTATAACTCCCTTTGTCGTAATGCCTCTTCTCCCACCATCGGCAACTTTTCCTGGCTCTTTTTGACTATGGCGTAAAAATGTAATACGCACGCTTGTGTCATGTCCGAGCTCCTTTTGCTCAGTATTTCTTTCTCCAACAGGTCGTGGAGATCGTTCTTTTTCCATAATGCCTAGACATCATGAATATAGTTCTTCATTTGATCCTGACTGTACATTCGCTCACAATACACACATTCGAGATGAATAGAGGAGCCGGTCTGAATGATACGAAATTTTGAACTCATACGATCTTTATTGGTCACACAATTTTGATTGTGACAAAGAAACACATGCTCAACCGTATCGGGTATTCGTAAGGGGATTTTCTTGATGACTGCGTAATTACGGATGATCGCCATAGTTGCCTTTGGAGCAAAGACTGCAATCTGACTCGCTTCCTCCTGTGTTATCTCTCGATCTTCAAGTTTGATAAGATCTTTGCGCTTCATACTTTGACTTGGAAGATTCAGACCAACAGTCGCAATCTTTGGATACGATGTAAGATTCAATAAGGCAAGTATACGCAGCGCGGTTCCTTGTGGGATGTGATCGATTACGGTGCCATTTTTAATGGCAGCAACGGAGAGAGTTTTTGATGGCATAGTAATGTTTCCTTAAGACTACTCTATCTTTCCGAGAACAAGACTTAATACGGCCTGACGGACAAGGAGTCCATTCTGTGCTTGTTGAAAATAATACGCGTGAGGCGTAGCATCGATCGATGGATCTATTTCTCGAACGCGAGGAAGTGGATGCAAAATCCGCATGGATGGGCGGACAGCACCCAATTGATCTAGAGTAAGTCGAAATACGTCTTTTACTCTATTATACTCCATACTATCAGAAAAACGTTCTTCTTGGATACGGGTCATATATAAGATATCGAGTTTAGGTAGTACATCATCAAGTTTTTCATGAAATGAAAATTTAACCTGCTTTGCTTTCACGTGATTGGCGATATGGGGCGGGATCTGGAGGGAAGGCGGGGCGATGAAATAAAGCCGTACATTGAAGTGGCTCAAAGCTTGCGCAAGAGAATGTGCTGTCCTTCCATACTTGAGATCACCGACAAGAGCAATATGTATTCCATCGATACTCTTCTGTGATTCCTTAATAGTGTAAAGGTCAAGCAGAGTCTGTGTGGGATGTTGATTCGAGCCATCGCCCGCATTAATGATTGGCGTATCTGTTGCTTCAGCGGCACGCCGTGCAGATCCGTCAACAGGGTGTCGCATCACGATGATGTCCACATACTGACCAATAATCTTTATAGAGTCATAGAGTGTTTCGCCCTTCTTTGCCGACGTTGTACTTGAATCAGCAAAGCCGATAACATCACCGCCGAGACGTTTCATTGCCGCCTCAAAAGAAAGTCGAGTCCTTGTTGACGGCTCAAAAAAACAACTTCCCATTAAACATCCACTTAAAAGACGATTGGGATTTGATTTCTTTACCTGATCAGCTACACGCAGAATATACAAAATATCTTCTTTCGAAAAATCAGCCATTGAAATGATGTCTCGTCCTCTCAATATATTTTGTTTCATATGAATGATATTATTTTTAGCTGCTCGCAGTTGCTCCTGCCATTCCAACTCTATCAAGGACGGCCTACAATTATTTTACGTTCGATTCATATATTCTTGCCATGACCGAAGTTTTATCTTTTCTACTGATAGATCGGTCATGCACTGTAAAAAAATTCGGGCTATCTGAAGATTGGTAATCACGGGGATGTGATGATCGATTGCAAAGCGACGGATATAATAGCCATCTGTTTCTGCGCCCGTCCTTGGGCCTTTCGGGATATTAACAATAAGGCCGATGGAATGTTTCTTGATGATGTCTCCAATGTTTGGGTTCAATCCTTCTGAAAACTTAAACACGAATATACAGCCAACACCCCTCTGGGTCAAATAATGATGCGTTCCTTCTGTTGCATAGATCTCCCATCCGGCTTGCTCAAGTTTCTTCACTGCCTCAAAAAGTTTTGCTTTTGAATAATCACCGCCGATACTGAGAAGTACCTTTTTCTGAGATACATTCTGTTCAGTAGCAAGCCAAGAGAGTAAAAATGCTTCCGGCATCGTGTCGCCAATACATGCAACTTCTCCTGTGGATGCCATTTCAACCGACGCTACCGGATCCGATCCCTTTAGCCTACTATAAGAAAACAATGGGTGTTTGACTCCGACATGATTCAATTCCAATGTCTCGTAATCTCCTTTGCACGGTATGGCGAGAATCGCCTTTGTCGCGAGTTCAATAAAATTAACATTGGTAACTTTTGAGACGAAAGGAAATGAACGAGACGCGCGAACATTGCATTCGATGACTTTTATGTCATTATTTTTTGCAATAAATTGGATATTAAAGGGGCCTGTTATGGCAAGCGCCCTGACGATCTTGTGCGCAATATCTTTTGTCTGGCGAATTGTCTCCATATATAATCGCTGAGGAGGGATCACTACGGTCGCATCTCCGGAATGCACGCCCGCATTTTCGATATGCTCCGTGATAGCCTGTACTATGATCTCGCCATCACATGCAACACCATCGATCTCGAGTTCTTTTGCTCCCATAATGAATTGGGAAAGGACAACAGGATGGTCGAGAGAAACGCCACTGGCATCGTCGATATATTTCCGTAATGCCTCATCGGAACGGACAACATTCATAGCTGCCCCTGACAGGACATAGGAAGGACGAACAAGGATGGGATATCCAATACGTCTTGCAAAACTAAGAGCATGCTTAAAATTTGTAACCCGCTCCCATGCAGGCTGATCAATCGAGAGCGTTCCAAGCAGCGCTGAAAACTTCCCTCTATCTTCTGCCATATCAATAAAATGGGGAGCTGTACCAAGAATCGGATATGTATTCATATGGAGAGGCGTGGCAAGATTCTGCGCAATCTGACCACCGACCGATATGATCACGCCTTTTATTTTTTCAAAATCAAGAATGTCCTGAACACGTTCTAATGTCAGTTCCTCAAAATAAAGACGATCAGACTCATCATAGTCCGTGGATACTGTCTCTGGATTTGAATTTATGATGACAGTGTACTTGCCAAACTTTCTTAACATTCGAGCTGTATTCACCGCGCACCAATCAAATTCAACTGATGATCCGATCGAGTATGGCCCTGAACCGAGAACAACGATTGGCTGTTTCCCTGATGTCTCAATATCATTGTTCGTACCGCTATAAGTGCAATAGAGGTAGTTTGTTCGAGCAGGAAACTCACCCGCGAGAGTATCAATCTGTTTAATGAATGGCGTAATACCCCATCGAATTCGAATTTTTCGTATGGCAGCTTCAGGACGCTTATGACGCATACCAATATACCGATCAGAAAATCCGAGCTGTTTTGCTTCACGTAACCTTTCTTTTGTCAGTGGCTTACCGATACATATACGGTCATAATCCGCAATCTGTTTCAAGTGATTCAAAAACCAAGAATCAATACAAGAAAGTTCTTTCGCGCGCTGAACAGACCCCTTCTTCTTAAAATAGTCATAGAGAGCGAATAGCCGATGATCAGTCGGGGTACCTATCTCTTCTTCGTGATTTGTAAAATGATATGGATGAGTGGAAAGCTCAATCTGCCCGCCGTTGAGCATGCGGACGCCTTTTTGCAAAGCTTCAGAGAATGATCGCCCAATCGCCATTACCTCTCCGACACTCTTCATCTCGGTCCCAATGGTATGATTTGCTGATCGTAGCTTTCCTATGTCCCACTTAGGAATTTTTACAACAACGTAGTCTAGTGCGGGCTCAAAAAATGCTGTTGTGTCTTTTGTAATAGTATTTTTGAGTTGATCGAGTCGTTTTCCTAATGCAAGTTTTGCAGCAATCGAAGCAAGAGGATATCCTGTCGCTTTTGAAGCCAGTGCGCTGGAACGAGATAAGCGTGCATTCATTTCAATGACACGGTATTCCCCATTCTCCGAATTGAGAGCGAACTGCACATTGCACTCGCCCACAATTCCGATATGACGAGCTACTGCACAAGCAATTTCTCGCAAACGATGGTACTCGAAATTATTCAATGTCTGCGAAGGAGCAACTACAATACTCTCACCCGTGTGGATCCCCATCGGATCCATATTCTCCATATTACAGACGGTAATCACGTTATCCGCAGCATCACGCAGGACTTCGTACTCGATCTCTTTCCATCCATGCAAGTATTCCTCAACGAGAATCTGCGGAGATTTACTCAACGCTTCAGAAACGCAAGCAATGAATGCATCTTTCGTATGTACGACACCACTGCCAAGCCCTCCCAATGAATAACCGGAACGGATCATAACAGGAAATCCTATTGCTTCTATGGCCTGTTCTGCCTCGTGAAGCGAAGTGGCTACTTTACTCTTGGGCGTGAGGACATCTATCGCGGCAAGAGATTCTTTAAACAGTCCGCGATCTTCTGAGATGCGAATCGCGCTGACTGGAGTCCCTAATACCTGTACTTCATGCTGTTTCAAGATCCCTTTCTCTTCTAATTCGAGACCTACATTTAATGCTGTTTGTCCGCCGAATCCAAGGAGCAATCCATCAGGTTTTTCTTTTTTGATTATCTCGCTGACTACTTCAAACGTAAGCGGCTGAAGATACAAGACATCTGCCATCGTTTCGTCGGTCTGCACGGTCGCTATATTTGGATTCACCAGTACTGTCTTTATTCCTTCTTCGCGGATTGCTTTGAGCGCCTGGCTTCCTGAATAATCAAATTCTCCTGCCTGTCCGATACGCAAGCCCCCGGAACCAAGGATAAGGATTTTTGAATATGACGAGTTCACAAAAGGTCAATAAATTTTTTAAAAAGGAACCTTGTATCAGTGGGACCGGGGCTTGCTTCCGGGTGAAACTGTACTGAAAAAAATGGTTTTTTCCGATGCGCGACACCTTCTACGGAAAAGTCGTTCAGATTACGAAATGACACGGTCCAATCTTTAGGAAGCGTTTTTTCATCGACTGCGTATCCATGATTCTGACTTGTAATATAACACCTACCAGAGACGAGATCCTGACAGGGTTGATTTTGCCCGCGATGTCCGTACGGGAGTTTGTACGTCTTCGCTCCAGCTGCCAATGCTAAAAGCTGGGATCCAAGACAGATGCCAAATATGGGTTTGTTTTGCCGCATGACTTTCTCGAGGATAGCGATGGTTTCTTTTGCCATTGCGGGGTCCCCGGGGCCATTTGAGACAAAGATGCCGTCAAAAACGTCCTCACTATAATCATAGGAGTACGGCACTCGAGTAATGGTAGTATCAAATGAAAGAAGTTCACGGATAATATTTTCTTTCATGCCGCAATCGACCGCGATGATTCGCTTTGCTCCATTGCCATAGATTTTTTTCTTTGTAATCGAAACCGCTGCAACAAGATTCTGGGTAGCGGGATCTAAAAATTTTCGAGTGGACGAGTGTTTCTTGCCCACTCCACTAGCAGAGAGGGTTCCAAGCGGTGTACCATGTTCACGAATATGTTTTGTGAGCGCACGAGTATCTGAACAAAGAAAAAGAGGGACTTGATTCCCTCTCAACCATTCAATAAATGATGTGATGTTGGCGTAGTGTGTCTGATTGATGGACGCCTCGGATACAATCACGCCCCGCGCAGAAATAGTAGAGTGCTCCCAATACTTCTGCGCAGGCACTCCGTAATTCCCAATAAGAGGGTAGGTGAATGTGATGACCTGTCCGGCGTAGGAGGGGTCGGTGATTGTCTCGACATAGCCAGTCATACCCGTAGTGAAGACGATCTCCCCATGAGTAACTTCTTGGCTCCAAGAAGAGAGAAGTCCTTTACACCGAACGCCAGTATTGAGTATAAGCTCGGCGGGCCTAAAAAGATCGTGAGGGGCAGCAGTCTCTTTATAAAAAAAGAAACCCTCTTGGGGATTCTTTTGTGCGGAACTGACATTCCCTTTGACCTTAAGTTTGTTTTTTTGTTTGATAAAATGAGAACTGGAAGACATAGATTATCCACACTGCTTATGCTCAAAGATGAAGTATAGCAGGCATCCTAAACTCATACAAGGGGGTCAACAACATCTGCTTTATTACTTTTGTTTTTTTGCTGCATTCACAAGCCA
This sequence comes from Candidatus Uhrbacteria bacterium, assembly GCA_016188385.1. Taxonomy (GTDB): domain Bacteria; phylum Patescibacteriota; class Patescibacteriia; order JACQRZ01; family JACQRZ01; genus JACQSB01. The sequence goes on from JACPHV010000021.1 coordinate 49,908, forward strand.
GGAACTTGATTGCACCTTGCCGCCGCGCCCCACATTAAAGACTGTCTTACAGCCGATTGTACGGCACAACATATTTTCCTTGCTTACCGACGTTTGCGGTGTCCGATCGCCGCCATTTGCAAAAATGTCGGGCTTTAACGCGCGCAATTCCTTTACAACACTCATATCAGTAGGGTGTGCCGGATGTTTTGTGAGGATAACACGATCAACGCAGGCAAGCGCTTCAATAATCTCTTTGCGCTCGTTTTCTCCCATAAAGACATATCCTTTTTTCTTTCGGAGCCAGTTATCGTTGTTAACTATGACGACAAGCTTTTGTCCTAATTTCTTTGCCGCTTCCATAAGACGCACATGACCGACATGGAGCGGATCGAATCCTCCGCTCACAACGACGACAGTCTTTTTGTTTATGCTCTTTCTTTTCATATCATTGCGCGACAGAAAATACTTCTTGTACAGAAGTGACGCCTTCGAGCGCCCGCAAAAGTCCGTCTTGCACCATTGTCACCATGCCGTTTTTTACCGCGATCTCTTGCATCTTGTATTCAGATACTTGTTCGGATAATATCACTTGTTCGATTTCAGGTGTCATCGCAAAAATTTCGTAAATACCTATCCGTCCTTTAAATCCCAGTCCATTGCATGCGCCGCATCCTTCCGCTTCCCAAAAATGGAGATTTTCCAAATCAAGCTTTATACCCGCTTGCGGTGTGATTGTCGAGAGATATTCTTTGACGCGCGCGGATTCGGCTTCATCAAGAGCGATTTCTTTTTTACATTCCGCGCATAGGCGCCGCACCAACCGCTGCCCCATGATGGCATTCAGCGCCGGCGCAAGAAGATACCCCTTCGCTCCCATTGCCAGGAAACGCGGGATTGCTCCAGCCGCGCTGTTGGTATGGATCGTAGAAAGCACCATGTGGCCGGTAAGCGCGGCATTAATGGCAATATCTGCTGTTTCCAGATCGCGTATTTCACCAACCATCACAATATCAGGATCTTGGCGCAGAATAGAACGCAAGCCGTGGGCAAACGTATAGCCGGCCGCGGAATCAATCTGGCTCTGATTGATACCCTTCATCTTATACTCCACCGGATCTTCCAATGTGATAATTTTTATTTCCGGCGTGTTGAGATGATTCAAAATAGCATAGAGTGTGGTGGTTTTTCCGGAACCGGTAGGGCCTGTGGTGATGACCATGCCATTGGGTTTTTCAATCTCGTACTTAAGCCGCTGATTCGAATACTCCGTGAGTCCGAGCGCTTTGAGATCAAGACCTGCAGATGAAGATTTGAGCAAACGCATTACGACACTCTCGCCTTCGCTGGTCGGCAACGTCGAGACGCGCACGTCGATCTTATCGTGCTCAAGCGTAATCGTAAATCGACCGTCCTGGGGTCTATCCGTGATGTTTATTTTCAATCCCGCAAACAACTTCAAGCGGGAAATGATCTGCTTCCATACATCCCGCGGTAAAGAAGCAACGGTATGAAGAATGCCATCGATGCGATACCGTACTTTGATGTCACTCTCTTCGGCTTCGATATGGATATCGGACGCGCGCGCGCCAAGAGCGGATGCGACGATGACTTTATACAATTCCGTCACCGACATGCCTTTCAGCTTATCGTTCAGTGTACGGATATCGCGGAACTCTTCGCCTGAATACGTATCGAATTCTTTTTGCGTCAACGCAACTCCTCCCACATCTTCTATCACTTTCGGAAGCTGCGCGTAGAGTTTCATGACAGAGATAAAACTTGCTTCAGACATCAAGTAACGCACTATTTTTACCTTCTGTTTTTCTTCCAGGGAAGCAAGAAAGTCGTCCATACCAGGACGCGCAGGTTCCGTGATGGCGATCCATCGTTCGCCGGATTTCTCAAAAAAACATACAGCCTTATGCTGCTTGGCTTCATTTTCGCTTATGAATTCAAGCGCGCCCGGAGACACCGGTTTGCCCACCAGACTTATGAACGGCAGTCCAAGGCTGTACGCGCGCATTTGCGTCTCTTGCTCTTTCTGCTTGAGAGCAATCTCGCGTATTTTTTCCTGAAACTTTTCCTCCGCCCCCTTCGGGGCTATCTTTTTAATTGCTTGCGGATCGTGCGGGGTGGATGGCATGGGGGTACCACCTTAAGAGATTAGAAACACTGGCGCGTTATATTGAGACCGTAGCAAAATATCAGATGGTACGAGTCTTCCGGCTCCTTTCCGCCCAATTTCATCCCAAAAAGGCGCTGAACTTGTCGGAATACTCCAGTATTCCTTCGCGTTCATCATCCTTTTTGGAACGAAATTGAATCGGAAATGACCTGGAAGCTATTTTTCTACAGTCTCAAGTTATTTCAAGTTTTTGGCTCATCGGATAGTTTTGTGTTCGCGTTCTGATGCTCGTCTTCTTTCTCTCCAAAAAGCTTGGCGAATTCATCATGTTCTATCGTTTCTTTCTCTGTTAAGACAGCAACGATTTGCTCAAGAGTTTCCCGATGCTTTGTGATTATATCTTTTGCTTGGTTGAATGCGTTTTTGATAAGCCGCGCGATCTCGGCATCGATCTGTTCCGCGGTCTTTTCGCTGTAGTCGCGTTGTTCGGTGATTTCCCTGCCGAGGAAGATTAATTCGTCGCGTTCTCCGAACGTACGCTGTCCAAGACTCTCACTCATACCGTACTGCATTATAAGATTGCGGGCAAGCTTTGTAGCTTTTTTCAAATCGCTGCTTGCGCCTGTGGTTACATCGCCAAATACTATGTGCTCGGATACGTATCCCCCGAGCAGCACCGCCAATTCACTCAAAAATTCAGCGCGCGACTTAAAATGCTTGTCTTCGGTCGGAAGGTTCAATGTATACCCGGCTGCCTGACCGCGCGATATCACTGATACTTTTTGCACTGCCGGCGCTTCGGGAAGGATATGAGAGACCAGTGCGTGTCCGCCTTCATGGTATGCGGTGATCTTTTTTTCTTTTTCAGATATGATATGGCTTTTGCGCTCCGGACCAAGAATGACTTTTTCAATGCTGTTAAACAGATCAACCATGGTTACTGTTTTCCTATTTTCCCGTGCCGCCATAATAGCGGCTTCATTCATAAGATTCGCGAGGTCGGCTCCGGAAAACCCTGGAGTGCGTTCAGCGACTTTACGCAGAGACACTCCTTCGGCAAAAGGTTTTTTCTTGGCATGCACATTGAGGATCGCTTCGCGGTCATCAAGGCTTGGCAGGTCTATTACCACGCGCCGATCAAAACGTCCTGGACGCAACAACGCAGGATCGAGAATATCCGGACGATTGGTTGCCGCAAGCACGACTACATTTGCCGAGGGGTCAAATCCGTCTAACTCAACAAGAATCTGATTCAAGGTCTGTTCTCGTTCGTCATGCGATCCGCCTAAGCCCGCGCCACGCTGGCGGCCTACGGCATCAATTTCATCAATAAAAATGATGCATGGCGCGCTTTTCTTCGCGCGTTGAAACGTATCGCGCACTCGGCTCGCGCCGACACCGACAAACATTTCAATGAACTCGGAACCGGATACATGGAAAAACGGGACGTCAGCTTCGCCTGCGACGGCTTTTGCAAGGAGTGTCTTGCCGGTACCCGGCGCTCCGACAAGTAAAGTGCCCTTCGGTACGCGGGCGCCGAGATCAGTGAATTTTCCGGGATTTTTGAGAAATTCAATTACCTCCGCAAGTTCTTCCTTTGCTTCTTTAGCTCCCGCCACATCGGTAAATGTCACTTTCTCCTTTGTGCCTTTTTCATATTGCCGCACACGGCTCGCACCAAACATCATGGCGCGATTACTCGCGCCTTGTACCTGGCGTATCATCAGCCAAATAAAAAACGCGACGATTAAAAACGGCAGCACAAGCGTCAATGCCGTACTAATCCAGAATAAAGCGCGGGCATCGGCCACCTCAATCGTTGTCTTTCGTAAAATCTCGGGATCAACTCCGTAATTGCTCAACAGGGTACTCAACGATTCCGTCGGTTCCTTATAAATAACATGCTCGGTCTTGTCGGAAAGTGACACAGTGATCGTATCTCCTTTTACCAGAATCTTTTCAGCTTTCTGTTCGGTGATATCGGAAACGAGCACTTCGATACCGACTTCCTTTTTCTGCGGAAGATTTTGCGCGGTATATAGGCTAAAAAACGCTCCTGCCGCAAAAAGTACGACAAAAAAAATAATGATATTTTTTACTAATGGATTCATGTATTGATTATTTAATTACCAATGCCTCTTCGAAACACTATGTTTGAGGGGCTATTACGTGCTTCTATGCCGATGGTTGATCTTGTTTTTCTGATCCTTCTTCCGGAGGAACTGCGGGAGTATCTTGTGTGCTTGCTTCCGGAGCTGCACTATCAGGAGTATCGTCGACAGACCGTTGTTCTTGCGTTGACTGTGTTTTTTCGCGGAGCGCTTTGATACTCAATCCAAGTCGGTGCTCTTTTGGCTCGATGGAAATAATGCGAAACTCCATATCTTCGCCTGCCTTCGCGATCTCATTAGGATCGATGTTCGGCTTGGTCGAAAGCTCGGATACATGAGCAAGGCCGTGAATTTCCGGATCGAGTTCTACGAACAATCCGAATGGATTCACTTTCAACACTTTTCCGATCACCGCCTGACCGACGGTAAAGCGATTTTGCACTTCGTCCCAAGGATCTCTGATGAGTTTCTTCATTGAAAGAAAAATCTTGGATCGTTCAATCTTAATGATTTCCGCTTTAATCTTTTGACCGGGACTTACTACATCGCGCGGATCATCGATGCGCTGCCATGCAAGCTCCGATATGTGGACCAAACCTTCCAGCGAATCTCCAAACTGGACGAATGCGCCGAAATCAGTGATCACGGTGACTGTGCCTTCGATAACATCGCCGACTTTATAGCTCGATATGATATCGCGCTGTTGTTCCTCCCATGCCTCCTTTTCAGAGACAATCAATTTATTCTCGCTTTCATTGACATCAATCACTTTCACATCAAACATTTCGTTGACGTATTGGCGAAGGCGCTCAAGAATTTTATTTTTATCCCCTCCTTGGATGCGCGGATAATGTTCAGGGCACAATTGCGATACCGGCATGAAACCGTTCACCTTGCCGCATGTCACCATAAGGCCGCCTTTGTTCGCATCAACGATGCGCGCTTGCACGATCTGGCCGGATTTCATCAACTCGATAAGATGGTCCCAAGCCTTTTTATGGCCTGCGGCGCGGAAAGAAAGCTCCAGGATCCCCTGTTCATTTTCCAGATCAAGTACGGTTGCCGCGACAGTGTCGCCTACCGAAAGTTCAGAGTACTCTCCGGATTCATCAATCAACTCAAAACCACGGACAACACCTGTAGCGATACCGCCGATGTCCACAAGAACTTCATTTTTACTTGCGGACAAAATCGTGCCCTCTACCAAGTCTCCGCTCTTAGGTAATACCTGCGAATACTGATCAACCAGCTCTTTCATCTCATCTATTGGCTGGATCTCTGCTATTTGTGTTGTCATACTCTTATGAATAAAATTATGAATAATCCTATAGTAATAGCTCAACGGCTATTTCACGATAAACATGGTAAGCAAAATTGCGACGATATTAACGATTTTAATCATGGGGTTAATTGCCGGCCCCGCTGTATCTTTATACGGGTCTCCGACCGTATCGCCTGTAACTGCCGCCTGATGCGCAAAAGAACCTTTACCGCCATAGTTTCCTTCTTCGATATATTTTTTTGCATTATCCCATGCGCCGCCGCCGGATGTCATAGAGATCGCGACGAATATGCCGGTGATAATACACCCGACAAGCATGCCGCCAAGCGCGGAAGCGCCAAGCAAGAACCACACGGCAATTGGTGCGGCGATCGGGATAAGCGAAGGAATAATCATCTCACGGATCGCAGCGCTCGTTACAATATCCACCGCTCTTGCGTAATCCGGTTTTGCCGTTCCATCCATAATTCCCGTTATTTCTCGAAACTGCCTGCGCACTTCGTCAACGACCTTACCCCCTGTCTTACCGACAGCCTCCATACAGAGCGCCGCGAAATAATAAGGAAGTAGGCCGCCGATAAACAACCCGACGAGCACATAGGGATCATTGATTAAAAAAGTTAAATCTTTGGGCAGCGCGTGCGTGTAATCAGCAAATAACACGAGCGCGGCTAAGCCGGCTGAACCAATAGCATACCCTTTCGTAACAGCTTTGGTGGTATTGCCAACCGCATCAAGCGGATCGGTGACAGCTCGCACTTCCGCCGGAAGCTCTGCCATTTCCGCGATGCCGCCGGCATTATCAGTGATCGGACCGTACGAATCAATCGCAACAATAATTCCGGCCATGGAAAGCATCGCCATTGCGGCAACCGCAATGCCATACAAACCGGCGAGACTAAACGCGCCGAGGATCGCGCCGCTAATCACGATTACCGGCAAACCGGTTGATTTCATCGATACCGCAAGTCCGGTAATGATATTGGTCGCGTGGCCGGTCTGCGAACTTGCGGCTATACTGCGCACCGGATTAAATTTTGTCGAAGTATAATACTCCGTGATCAGGACGAAAAGCGCCGTTACGCCAAGACCGATCAAAGATGAAAAATAAAGCGAACGCGTGTCATATACTCCGTTGCCGGCCATCAGATATTCAGTCGCGAAATAAAATACAATAGCTGAAAGCGCGGCGCTTACAAATAATCCGCGATAGAGAGCTCCCATGATATTTTTTCCGCGGCCCAAACGAATGAAGAATCCGCCGATAACGGATGTAATAATGGAAAGGCCGCCGAGTACGAGCGGGAAAAGGGCCGCGTTATCAAATCCGGAGAATACATATGCTCCCAACACCATGGTAGCAACGGCAGTGACTGCATACGTTTCAAATAGGTCTGCTGCCATACCGGCGCAATCGCCTACGTTATCGCCCACATTGTCGGCAATCACCGCTGGATTGCGCGGATCATCTTCCGGAATACCGGCTTCCACCTTACCAACGAGATCAGCGCCGACATCAGCCGCTTTCGTAAAAATGCCGCCGCCGATACGAGCGAATACGGAGATCAAGCTGCCGCCAAACCCTAACCCGATCAGATATAAGACGTTATTGGTAATCGCGTAAAAACCGGCGACACCAAGGAGCGCCAGACCGACAACAAGCAAACCTGTCACCATGCCTCCTCTGACAGCTACTGAAAGCGCGTGAGGTAATCCATGTTTAGCGGCCTCGGCAGTGCGCACATTCGCCCTCACGGATACATACATACCGATATATCCTGCAAGCGCGGAAAATACGGCGCCAACAACAAAAGCCGCGCTTGTATACCAATTGATAAAAAATCCAATCAATAAAGCAACAAGTATCGCGACAACCGAAATCGTACGGTATTGGCGATTGAGGTAAGCGCTCGCGCCTTCTTGGATCGATCCGGCGATTGCTTTCATTTTGTCCGAACCGACAGGCTCGCGTAGCACTCGACGTATCAAGACAAGACCGTAGACGATTGCCAACGTCGCTGCTCCAAGAGAAAAAAGAAGTGATTGAGACATACAGAAAATAGAATTGCGGAGAGCAAATTTATGGTTTAAGAATCTACTGATTTTTCTTTTTCGAATTCGCTCGATTCTTCCTGTTCTTCATGCGTAGCCTCGCTGATTTCTTCCGCGGACGCGAATTCTTGTCCGTCCTCTTGCCGCTCTTCTGTCGGTTCGACAGTCTCGCCGGTTTCCACGTATTCAAGCGCCTGTTCTTCTTCCACAGGTTTGGTTTTTTGGCCACGCACTTCGATATTCCATCCGGTAAGCTGCGATGCGAGACGCACATTTTGACCCAACTTTCCAATGGCCAGAGAAAGCTGGTCTTCTCCCACAAGCACGCGGGCGAGCTTCGCTTTTTCATCAAGTTCAATTGATGTCACTTTCGCAGGCGAAAGGGCGTTTGCAATGTATTGTTTGGAATCTTCGTCAAAGAGTATGAGATCAACTTTTTCGCCGCCCAACTCCGCGACAATGGTTTGGATCCTTCCGCCGCGCTGGCCGATGCATGATCCGATCGGATCAATCGCTTCTTGTGCGGAACATACCGCAACTTTGGAACGGCTCCCTGCCTCTCGGCTTACGCCTTTGATCTCGATTGAGCCGCTTGCGATCTCGGGAATCTCCGCTTCAAAAATCTTTTTCACCATACCGGGATGCGCGCGAGAGACGATCATTTCCGGACCTTTGATGCTTGACTGGACGGAAACGACATAGACTTTCACGCGTTCACCGGGAACATATCGTTCGCGCGGGATCTGTTCAGAGATCGGCATGATGGCAGTCACTTTCCCAAAATCAACAAGTACGCGATGCTCTTCTCGTCGCTGTACGATGCCGATAACGATCGTATCCTCTTTGGATTTGAATTGACCGTAAATTAATGCTCGTTCCGCTTCGCGATCTTTTTGGATCAATACCTGTTTTGCGGTTTGCGCCGCCATGCGTCCGAACGCGTCAAAATCAACAGGGGGAAGTTTGGTACGGACTTCATCGCCAAGCTGGACATCTTCTTGAGTCTTACGCGCTTCACTAATCATCACATCAGTCTTCGGATTAAAACGAGGCTTTCCTTCGACTTCGTCTTCTTCAGATGCTTCCGGACCTACTTCCGGCAGTTCTTCGTCTTGCTCGGCTGCTTGCAGCTCTTCTTCGGTATAATCCGGTACTACCGTTTTTACGTCGAAGACGGTGAATGTGCCCTGCTTGAGGTCAAACTCTACTTTGATATTTTCATTCTTTTTTCCGAAATCTTTTCGGTAGGCAGCAGCAAGCGCCGCTTCGAGCCCTTCTACGACCTGCTCTTGCGGAATGCCCTTTTCATCACTGATTAGTTTGATCGCTGATGCGATTGGATTGTTCATATACAAGCAATTAGCTCTAGAAACGAAAATGGATAGTGTACTATTTCAGTAACTATCCTTATATGGACGTACTATATAATAAAGGAAAGGAGACTGTCAAGAGATGGGGACGGATAAAAAAATCCCGCTGGCAATGGCCTGACGGGAAAAATCGCGGGAAATACCCGGACTGTAAAGTTCGTGCTACCGCAAACGCGGGGCGACTTCTTCGAGCTGACGCGCTTCGGCCTCCGAAAGACCGAGCTTGGCCGGCTCGATTGCCTCTTCCGTTAAGTAATACCATAGCACGCCCGCGGCATCGCACCAGCCACCCTTGGCTTCATCGCGCCATCGCTTCTTGAGCGACGGAGCTATTGCGGCCGCATGCTGCTCGATTGCTTTACGGATCTCGCCTTTCGAGGCGATATTGGCATCCTTATTGTCGGGAATCTTTGCCTGTGCCAGATGATAGCGGAGCGTTTGGGCTATATCGCCATTGCTCCCAACCTGGATATGCTGCAAAAAAAATTCCGACTCGCTCATAATCTCCTTGTACTCACACCGCGAAGGGAAATAAATCCCACTGCGGAGCCGCCGCGTAAGTTCAAGGGCCATTGCTCGCGCCGATTCAGCAAGAGTAACCTCGGTACGACTCTCACTGAACGGGTACCAATTAGTGTTAAGCTTCATGAGTACCACAACGTTTGCCTTCTGGTACCGATCCCACGTGTAGGCGCTTGTGGCGTAGATCCGATGGAGTTCGCAAACGCGATGCTCCCGCCCGAGTCGTTCCACATCGGCATCGCGGATCACTTTGATAAACTTGTCGGAAAGCACTTTCGCCTCCAGCGAGGCCCGACTTGGCTTTGCAGCCGCAAAACCTGGCGTGCCAATGACTGCCGCAACGGCGACAATTGCAGCCAAACGGATATCCATTTCTCCTCCTCATAGAATCAAGGTCCAATACTTTTGAAAAAAACTGTATCATGCCTAACCGCTGGTTGTCAATATTAAAGAAGCCGCACCACAGGGTACGGCTATTCGAGAGGTGAAAAGCCATAAGCTCTCACCTTTGCTTGAACGGTTGAAAAGCCGCTGTGATACAGACGGGACGCCCACGACTCGCTGTATCCGAGAAACTTCCCGATCTCGGAAAATGATTTCCCTGCGATCAGACGAAGTTCAACCGCCGACCTTTGGTCGTACGGCAGCCCTTCAAGCAAAGCCTGAATCAATGCTTCAAGCTTTGCATTCCTCGCGTTTTTCTCCTGCCGATACTCATCTTCAAGCAGGAGTTGCTCGGGCGTGGCTGCCGGGCTTACAAGCATGTCAAGAAGCGACGTATCGCCGTCATCAGACAGCGGTGCGTCAAGTTCGACAGTGCCCCAGATGAGCAACTGCAACTTGTCCAGCCGCTTCTGTTCGTCCGGAGTGAGACCGACTTTTTTACTCTTCCGGCGCAATCCTTCCGCCGCTCTTAGTTCGCTTGCCTTATCTGTTTCAGCCCTGAAACCATCGAGAATCGCTCCCTTAATGTAGTACGCGGCAAACGTATTGAAATTAGCGGCGTGTTCTTTTTCCGGATCGTACTTCTCTGCTGCCTGCAAGAGCCCGATGATACCGAGACTGACAAGGTCTTCGAACTCTGCTAAACGGCTGACCGTTCGCAAACAGATGTTCGCCACTGATCTCACGGTTGTGAGATGCGCCTCGACGAGCTTGCGTCGAAGCAGAGGATTCGCGCGATCAGCACAGAATGCAGACACGATCTCGCTCTTTTCTTGCGACGAATACTTTCGGAATTTGAGAACACCGGGGATATGACCAGCGGCAACCTCATCCTCATTGAGACTACCGTTTTGGTCGATCCCACCCTCGATGGGTTTGTATTGTCGAGAAGGTCTCCGGACCTTCTTACGGAGGAGCTTCAAGAGATGGTGCTCGCTACGTCGTGGCGTGTCTGACTCTCGGCGCTTATGACAGGCAACGACTTCTGCCTGTGCTGCTTGTGCAATCACGCCAAGACTGATATCGCGCATGCGGTGTTTTGCCTGCATTTTACGTTGGGTAATCGTGATCTTCGCGTATCCGAGCTCCTGCGCAATTTGTTCGTCAGTCTTGCCCGCGAAGTATAGGCGCAGAACGTCCAACTCACGAGTCGGGATGCGTCCGACCTGCTCGTCAGACAAATCCGCAAAGATCGTTGCAAGAATCCGTCGATGTTCTCTATACGAATTCGTTGCGTCATGCGTATGCCACCGTTGTATCGGCGTTTGTTGCACCGCGTCCACATCGACCGGCAGCATATCTCCAGTCGATCTTTCGGCGATCTTGTCCGCGCTGGCAGAAACAGAGCGTGCTCCAGCCGGATGAGCTTTCGTAATGATTATACGATGCCAATCATTCCGTGGAGCCTCGAGGATGTCGCGCAGCCGTTTGAGCGCTCGCGTCTTGTATTGGGGTACTTCATTCTCCCGAATAATCAAGATCGAAGCGATCTGCCGCGGACTCATTCCTCGAGGATAATACAAATCGAGGATCTCTCGATCGACTTTTGCGAGCTGGCCAACCTCGTCAGACGTGACGAGGTTGAGAATCCGACAAATCGCATACTTGCGATATTGCCGTTCCCTGTGGTCGTCATATCTCCGGAACCACATCCGGATTTCTTCTAACCGTTCTTGTGTTTCAAAGAACATCTCGTCACCTCCTTTCATCCTCATTTGAACGATAGTAAAGAAATGATACTTCAACGAGAATTTTTGTAAATGATACATAAAAAAACTGGCTCACCATATGGATGTTGCCAGCAAAGTTTTTCGGAGAGAATACGATTCTATTCTTGCGATTCTGAATTACAGATATGTGCGTAGGAAGGAAACGTTATCCGGTGAAAAACCGAATCGTTCCGTCGCATTATCTCCAAGCGCAAATGTTACGATGCCGTTCGCGCCAATGACGCGACGTCCAATAACAAACCTGCCGTGACGAACAAAATCGCTCATCGTCCCTTCCCATCGCCTGGCGCAATCATTGGAATGCACGATGCTCCCGATGTCTGTCACGATACCGACATGATCGATGATTGTGCCCATGAAGTGCTGTAGACGCGCGTCATGGATGTATACCAGATCTCCCGTGTCGATGCTTTCAATATCAATTGCCATGCCGCAACGGCTTTCTGCCATTACATTTTGACCTATCCGTATCCTCGCCTTCTTGTACAGCAGGGATGCAAACACAAAGCACTCACATGTGTGGACGATCCGCGGGGGCGCATCATATGGTTCTCCTCCGATCAGCGAATGGTCTGCGCGCATACTTTTAAAGATCGCTTTCCAGTCTATCGCGGCACGGTGAATACCAATCGCAGCCAACCGTGCTTCCTCCTGTGCGGTGATCATTCCATCCGGCATGATCAAGCCGTTCCATTCATCTCGCATCTTTTCTCCTTTCGCGATTTTCGACAATAACAAAAATCTGCCCCCAAGGGCAGATCGTGGATGGTGAGCGTTCGCTGCAACTCAACTCAAAATCTCCCCTTGGACAAAAAGAGGGATGATGAAAATGAGTTGTCGGAATAGATGGATTTCATGGAAGTATCGTATCCCATCTAAGGTTCTCTGTCAACACGCTCATACTCCCGCGCGCAAGTATGGATGTCAGCTGCATCCCCGCGACAATAGTGCTGGCTACGATGAAGTTCGATCGATTCGCTCGTAATGCGAAACTCCATACGGTCAAGGCTTATTGTTGCGAACCGTCGGACACAGGGGGTGGCGGCTGCGAAGTCGCTGCTTTTGGTTCCAGCGGGATATTGATTTTTACGATGGCTTTATCTTTTGAGATTTTTATCGTGCCTCCTGCGTACACGTTTTTATATTTCTTGATTTTCACTTGCGCGGCCGGAGGAAACGAGTACCGATCCTTTGCTACTTGCAGGAGATACTCTCCGGCTGGCGCGAGAAAATTAAACCTGCCGACATAATCAGTGAGTCTCTGCCGCAAAAGCTTCTTGGAATCCGCATTGAAGATGCTGATCGCCGCAAGCGGGATCGGCTCAAGTGAAAGCGCGTCAAATACAACACCCCATGGCTTTTCAAATCTGTGCATCAGGGCAATCTGATACAAAGCGAACGCATAGGTGACAGCAAGTAAAATCACATTAAACGGCTCGGGCGTGTAAATCGCGAGCAACGCGCTGATCGTGAGATTGGCTATGAGTGTAATGCGGGAATACTTTGTGACGCCTCCGAATAACTTTTGCAACAGACCCGTTCTTGCTTCTTCCGGCGCGGGAGGATCAATCGGAACATTAAGAGTAATGGACTCATCCGCCTTGGAAAGAATGACAGACGCGCCGCGATAGATGTTCGCATACTCGCCATCGGTTGCGCCGGCAACCAATGCGGAAGGAAAAATGAAGGGCGGCTTTTTCACATCAACGGTATACTCTCCGGGCTTGAGAAGAAAGCTGAATCTGCCTTCTTTGTCCGTAACTTGTGTTTCGACGAGTTTCTTTTCCTTGTCAAACAAACGAACGATGGCAAGATCTACGGGCTGTTTGGAGATCGCGTTATACACCACGCCCCATGGTTTGCGGCGTTTTCGCAACCCGACCCATGTAAGAAGCATGGATATGAGATGGTGGAGGTAGTGATACCAATTCAACGCGCTTGTATAAAGCGTTGGGTTTACCGCGGTGACAACCGGAACAGAAACGACGACTGTACTTTGCAGTATCGGTTTTGTATCCTTCACTGTTTCTTTTACAGTCTCGTTTACTACCACGGCTGCCTCCCGAATCTGTTGCGCGGCTTTTTGCACGCGCGGCAACAACGCTGCTTGCAGCTTACCCGTTACGACAGTCTCCAATTCGATGACTTGCACCTGATCGTCCGTATACACAATCTTGATCACTACTTGCTGCGTACCGCGTTTTTCCGGCGTACGTATCGTTACCGCGTAGCAGTCCCTTTCTTTTTCATACGACAGCGCGTGTTTTTTATCGCCGATAAACAGCGACATTTTCTTTACAGGCTTTACAAATGTGTTTGCCGGAATGCAGAGAGAAATTTCCGTGTCAGGCGTGGTATAGATTTTTTTCTCAAAAAATGGCACTTCTTCTTTTGTGGCGAAATCCTCCAGTGAAAGGGATTCCGTACGGATCTCTGATTCTTCTTTTGTCAGAATCTCTGTCGGCAAGACATAGATCTGTGTCGGTTTTGCGTCAGGCAATCGATCGCCGAGCACGGCAAACGCCGAGAAATGATTGATCGTTGACGTTGCGCAACGGGTCGTAGTATCCCAACTCGTTGTTTCCGGACGAATGCCATCAATCGGATCGAAGGAGTACGTGCGAAGCGTGGTGATGTCTATACCTTTAAGTTCTTTTTCCGTAAAGCAGAATTTTATCGGAATGGGCTGCGCAAGTTCGGATACGGCGGTATCGGCTTTGTTTTCCGGATTCAGACGCTCGGCTCGGATGAAAAACGCCTTGTTGCCCACTACCGCTTTTTCTGAAAGCTGCGGGCCCGGGATTTGCGAATTGAGCCACCACTGCGCCATTTGGATCGGTTGGGCTGATATCTCCGTGCGAAATCCGAATGGAGCGTCTGATACCGTATCGGAACTCAACAAAGCCTGCGCGAGAACGCGCGAATCAACTTCATACGCTACATCAACGATCGTGGGTTCGCCCGGTGCCTTTGATGGCGGCACTCCAATACCGCCGCTTGCCGCGGGTGCCGATACAGGAGCAGTCGCTGCGATCACTGTTGACTTTGCGGGCGGCAGTGTTTCGACTACCGCATCTTCGCTTAATTTTTGAGGGACAAAAATGCGCGGAGGCTGACGAGACGAACGATCCTCGCCGTTTGTAATAGAGGAAAGTTCGACTAGGGGAGCATTAATCACATTGTAATTTGTCAAAGCGCTTACCGCGACACTGGAAGGAGAAACATTCCCCGATGAATCATAAGAGCGGATCACAACATAATATTGCGTCGCTCCTTTCAATCCCTGCAGTGTGTACGACTCTTGCACGCCCGGCGGAAGAGGCGTTGGCGGCGGAGGCGCGACAAGCGCTGTGAACCATTCGGATTCGGTCGTAATCGGAAAAGTGCTATAGCGTATCTCGTAACGTGCTGCGCTGCGAATAGCTCCTGTACCGTCCGTATCAGAAGGAGCGATCCATGAGATAGTCGCCGTAGTATCAGAAACTGATCGGAGCGCTATTTGGGACACGGCTGTCGGCGCGCTCGTATCCGCCGGCTGTTGTCCTTGTTTCTCCTCCGCTGGTTTCTCTTCAGCTGGCGGCGGAGAAGGATTGGCTATTGCCTGCATCTCGTCAGACGCAGTGCCGCCCTTACCGTCTGCTCCGGTGAGACGCAAGACGTAGGTGCCTGCTTGAGAAAATGCCGCGGTTGTGTCTATTGCCTGCGCGTTGCCAAAAGTCACCGCGCCGGGACCTGATACTTTTGACCATGTAACGGAAACAAGATCGCCATCAGGATCCGACACTGTCGCATCAAGAACCGCGGCGCTTGGAAGATTCAATGTAAGGTCGGCGCCGGCATTCACGGATGGCGCGCGATTGGCAGTTTTGACAGTAATGATCGCGTCGTCAGACGCAGTGCCGCCCTTACCGTCTGCTCCGGTGAGACGCAAGACGTAGGTGCCTGCTTGAGAAAATGCCGCGTTGGTAGTCAGAGCGGAAGACGCGCTGAACGTGATCGTGCCGGGACCGGAAACCTTGGACCAGCTGACCGTAACAGTATCTCCGTCAGGATCACTCGCGCTGCCGGTAAGATTCGCTTGGGCGGGTAGCGTGATCGTACGGTCCGCGCCGGCATTCACGGATGGCGCGCGATTGGCAGGAGGCGATGTTTGCTGTTGTTCTGTCGGAGGGGTAGTTGTTGCCTGCTGGCTTGGCGTTGCGGAGCCTTCTGATGTTGTCGATGTCTCGGGGGCTGATGCAGGTTCAGACGCAGCAGGCGCCGGTGCCGGTGCCGCGCTACCTCCTCCCGTACCGCCGGTACCTGCCGGCGCACCGGAAACACTCGCGGTGAATGCCCCGATACTTATACTGATTAAACCAACATCCGTACCGGAAACAATGGAAATCAAACGGCTGCCCGAAGCAGTGCTATTTTTCATTTGTCTGGTACCAGTCGCGCCTGAAGTCGAATGCGTACCAATACGGATCGTCACCGTTGATCCTGCTGAAATAAGATTTGAAACTACCGGGGCTTCCAATTCTATCAATCGCGAAGCGGGTGTAAATGTGACGCCCCACGTACTTTCATCAGAAACAGCGGCAAGAGGCAACTGCGAACCGCCTGACAGCAAATCAAGGTCATCTACCGTGATCGAATTCAAGCTGCTGACCGCATCGGAAAGATACAATGAAATCGTACCTGTCCCTCCAACGCCGGACGCGGAGCGAAAACTAATGGTATAGTTGGCAGACGCGCTCGCTGTATGATCCGTCAATGTAGCGTTCATGCTCGAGAGTCGCGCCGCATCAACTGCCGAAGTAAGAAATACAGCGTTGCCGACAAGTGCGGTGAGTAAAAATATAAAAAACCGGCATCTATTTTTCATACGCGCTTTGTATCCTTTATGGGCAGGGCGTTTTTAATCAGAAGGATGCATACTATGATAAGAATCACTGCGATAAAGACCCACATCACAACGATCGGGATCGGCATAACTCGAAACGCAAACTCCGCGTGAAGTTTTTTTGCGTTTTCTTCCCCGTAGGTAAGATCGAGGACGGCAGTGTAGTCCCCAAAAGTGAAACCGGCATCCCATACGGTGTCAAACCGACGAATATCTCCTCCAGGCAAAATCGCTGATGCTTCTTTACCCGCGTTAACTTCGTATTGCGCGACCGTCCGCCCTTGAGCATCGTTGATCTTCATGGTTCCGCGAGGGATGATATGCGATGAACCGTTATTTTGTATTTTCGCGATCACCGTCAGCGGCACTTTTTCAAATCGCGTCCGGCCATCCTCGGAGCCAAAATATGCTACTGCCGCATCTTCCTGAACAGGCCCTCGTACACGCAGCAACACAAGCGATCCAACCTCACCAAACGCTTGTATGCCCGGTGTCGGCGACTGCGTCGGACTCCAAAGCACCTGCGCGTAATATCCGCTCGGGTAAGCGTACGCGGGCACGTCAATTAACATCGTGATTTCTTTTTTCTCTTGCGGATCAATCGATACGCTTTCTTCCGATAGAGTAATCCATTCAGCGAGAGAAAAATCTCCTGCGATGCCGGCAGGGATCGGCACTCCCCGTTCACCGGGACCAAACGTCACATTTTGCATCCTGCTTGTCAGATGCAGTTGTTCATCCGTTTCGTTGAATAAAAAAATTTTTTCTTGCAGCGTCTGATCCGCATTCGCCTCCAGCATAAACTTTACGGGTCCTATCGTAAGCGCCGATGCACGGTCCGCCGGCTGGACGGCAAACACTGCCAAAAAAATAACTGCTGCTATTCGCAAGATGAACCGTTGCATGGGATTAACAAAGTGAAAAGTCTAAAAAATTTTCTATATGAGTGATCGCCGGTTGCGCGGAGTCAAGATGTTCGATTGCGATAATATCAAATCTATAGGATGTATCGACGGGAAAACGAGCGAGAAAATGTCGTGCCGCCTTGCTCATGCGCTCTTGTTTCTGCATCGTCACGCTCTCCTCCGGATAGCCGTATCTACCGCTGTTTCTCGCCTTCACTTCCACGAACGCCAGCATGGAGCCGTGCCGCATGACCAGATCTATCTCGCCGCCGGGAACCCTGTAATTTCTCATCACCAGCTGATACCCCTTCCGACGGAGAAATCCGCAGGCGAGATCTTCTCCCTTCTCTCCTTGCCTGCGCGCGAGACCATTCATTTTTTCAAAGTGTACTTTTCCAATTGTCTCTTTTTCTCTCTTTCATCTTTGATACGCGGTACTTCCGTAGCTGCATAGTGCCAGATTACATATGCCCAGATAGCAAAACCAAGCCCCCACACGAGGTACAAAAAACGCATGGAAAAAATCGGGATAGCCTGGTAGGAAAAAAACAGCAAGCAATATCCAATTATTCCCATCGAAATCAAAAGCGTATTTGTTTTGGCAAGCACAACCTTATCGGCAGGATTGGATGCGATCTTTCTCTTTCTCGCCATCAGTGTGAGACCGAGTGACGCACTGATGCATAGTCCAAAAAAAACCGCGAATCCAATGGTGGCAGGTATGCTCAAAAATCCCGGGTTCAGCGTGAACCAATACTGAATATCGAAAAATTGCTGGTAATCAATCATAGGATAGGTATAAGGATTGGGTGGCGCTCGAGAGATTAATCGCGGCGAAAAACAAGCACATAATGATAACGTCCCGCGTCAAAATCATCGATCAACAATAATTCCCCGACATCATAGGCGAGCTCTCGGATTTTTTGCGGTGGTACGCGCAGATGCGCGGGAGGTCCGAACGGTTGCGCTCCCTCCTTCCAATCGATGACCGCGAGTCTGCCCCCGGGACGCAAAAATCTCTTTGCCTCTTTAAGAATAAGATCATGCTTGGTGTTTTGAAAAAGCACATTGATGATAATTACCACATCGCAAGAGCCGTTTGGGATTTTTGCCGCTCCATATTTCTCGAGATCTGACCACACAAGCTCAACATTGGTAATATCTTGAATGGCGAGTTGCGACTTTAACGATGCCAAAACGCGTTTTTGAATATCAATCGCGTACACCTTCCCGCTCTCACCGACAATCCGAGCAGACGGTGCGATAAAATGGCCCCCTCCTCCACACCCGAGATCGGCTACTACATAAGAATCCTTGATATCAAGACGCTTCAATACCTTTGAAGCGTCAAGCAATGCAGTTCCGCCTTTTAGCGTCACCTGTGATTTCATAGATAGCTCATAACCAAATCAGAACTGTCCACTCTTTTTCAGTCCTTAATTTATGATAGCACAGATTCAACATACTGAACAGTGGATGAGATAAGAAATAACTACCGTCTCAATTGCATTTACTTATTGAAAAGAGAGCGAGCGAAATCATGAATCCTCTTGTATCTAATTGTTGGGAAATCCCGAAGCGTCACCTGTGGGTGCGCGTCAAGAAAAGAAGTGACAATATAGTAACCGATTCGGTAGCCAGCTTCACGAGTAGGTCTGTGGCTAAGAAAATTAGATGAGCTTACTGATGTAAATGGCTTATAGAGATAGGGACTTCGCCACCACCTCCACCACTTACGCAAATGTTCGATACGCGTACCCTCAATATCGAGATATTCAGGTTCCTCATAAAGATAAGACTGTAAATAACATGAAAGTCCCTCATTGATAAAATTGTCGAGCACTGTTGCGATCCGTATATTCCAGCGCAGGCAATGGAGATACTCATGTGCTATTGTACTCTCAAGGCCTCGTAGCGCTTTTGCAGTGAGCTGTTTTTTCGCATTGATATTCACATAAAGGGCGTTTTTACTCATTCCTCCGGCTCGAGAACGATAGCTGGGATTTTCTGATAGTTCGGATGGGTCATAAAGAACCAAAATTTCAACCGTATCCTTTACACACAGTTCTTGACGCGCGTGTTTCAGACCACTCCTGCATGCTTGTCTAATACTTTTGTGCAAAGCAGGTGGTATGTTGAACAGTACAATACTCCCACTCTTTTTGGTTTCCATTGTATATAGCTAAAGTGATAAAAATGCGTCCTATTTGAAACTGTTGAAAAATGCATCCCGATCATTTCCAATTCAATGATATATAACAAAAAATAGACGAATGATTCTATCGCCTTATGTATTTCTATCGTACGCTCTTTAATTAGCTTCTTTAAAGAATGAAGCCAATCAACGTCCCGATACTATGTCGCGCTTATCTCATTGATCAGATGAAATAAATGCCTCTCTTTATCCGACTTACCTTTGTTTTCAATGTTTTTTGACTTATCTCCAGCTTTTGTTTTTTTCACCACTCGTCTTTTTTTTCAAGTTGCCTTTTGTTTTTTTCTCCAGGCTACCCCATGATTTTATTTGATTTTAGTATAGCATACTATTTTAGCAAACCCTGTGGATAACTTTTTTTAACGGGCGGTATGACATTCGATGTATATTGCACGGGCCATGTGCAACGAGAGCGTTTTGATGAATCTGTGTCCCATATCCAGCATGCCGCTCAAATCCATAGTTTTGATATATTTGAGACATTCTTTTCATATAGGCATCTCTGCACACCTTAGCAACGATCGATGCGCATGAGATGATCTTGTGCGTATAATCGCCGTGAGGCTGATAGATATGCTTTATCGGCAAATCGACCATCGGAGTACCATCAATATAAAATAGTAAATCATCTGCTCGTAACATTTTCATTTTGCTGTATTTTCGATGGATTTCATACTTATCAATAAAATTGGATACGCAAGCAGCAATAAGATTTTTATGAGCAGAGTGTACTCCAAATCTATCAATATCGAGGGGACCAACATCAATGACTATATAGAATGCATTTTTACAAATAAAATCAAATGCACGCATCCGAGCATTTGCTGTGAGTAATTTTGAATCTCTTATGGGAATATTTCGAGGGATCGCCGGTTTGAGGGGAAACGACACAGCGGCGGCAACCATCGGACCTGCCCAAGCTCCGCGCCCTACTTCATCTATTCCTACCTGACCTGGTTGTATATGGATCATTGTATGATAAGCAATTTGAACACAGAAAAAAAGACAAATTGGATGGAAAAGAGTCGGAAGAAAGTAACGTCTGATATTTTTGCTCCGGTCTCAAATTGTGAATTATGAGTAAATAAATATATTGTACGACTATGGATTGTGTTTATATCATTCCTGAAGAAATACTTACTCAATACATACTATGATCCATTTCAGACCTATTCATAAGGCATTAGTCGCATTTCCATATATTCAAGGTGCAGTGTTTGACTGCAATTGCTTACAGAAGCATGTAGGTTATGATTTTTCATTGCAGAGATAAGTGCATTACTATAATATTACCTATAGAGACCTCTGCAAAAGTTCATTATGTATTTCTTCCGGCTCCTTTCATTAACTATCATCAGCCACTGACTATATTGCAGCACGTTAGATCGAAATGGTCTGTACAAGCAGCACGTAGATAGTGGAAACAGAACGATCATCATTGGGTTTAATGAACCACGATTCAAAAAGTCGAGCAAGGATAGTGTCGTTGGCGATATTGACTCAAAACTCAATGCGCGCTTCGCATCGTACTTTTTACCCGCTGTTGAGATTGCGCGGATGCAAAAAACAAGGCCACGACTGTTTATCGCGAGCGGACTAACGATGGCTCTTAAGTGGAATGCTGAAGACGATGAGCAGAAAAAAATCATGATTGCAAATAATGCGATCAAGCTTGATTTTCTAAACAAACTATTTGATATATTTTTTGCAAACGATTTTTCCCTCGTGGAATATATCGTACCTCAAGACACCCTGAAAGTACCCGATGATAAATTCCTCTCGCTGTGGAAACCAATCGAGCGAAAATACCCAAAAGAAATAGTAGAAATTAGATTTCAGTTGACAAAGTTCCTCTATCCCAAGCAATTCAATGCTAAGAACTATGAAGCATTAACTGATTTACAAAAGGAGAAACTGACCGAAGTGGATGCCACTGATGCATTTAAATACGCGATTGGGCATCTCTTTGCTCTTGGTGATATTAACTTTGAAGGTAATTACATCCATGGTCCCTATGGCTATGCCTCAATCGGCGGCGAGGCAGAGACATTTTTTAACTCCGTGCGAGATCTTTCATCTGATTTACTCAAGGATTTTGGCGAGCTGTTGTTTGATCGCGAAGTAATCGTATTTCAAAACTATCGGATTGTCCTAAAAAACAAGTATAAAGTGCCGCCTCCGTATAATGGAATGTTTCGCGATAAGGAGTATCTGGAAGTGACGTATGAAAACAATAAGGACCTTTCCTTTTACGATGAGCAGGAGAAACTCAAGGATCAGATGCAGTATGTGTACGATCATCTGATTTCGCGAGATGATTATCAACAATTTTGGCGCTCGTATCGAAATCGCTACTTTAATCTGAAAGCTCGATACAAAGAAGCGTATGCTATCAATCCTGATTGGTGAGCATATGTATGCGCGCTACGTCTCACATGCCAAATCGTCATTCTCGCTTTCGCGGAATGACATTTTTCTTCAAACTCAATGTTTGCTAGTATGTTATTTCGCCAAACTCGGCCGCCCATAACTCAACCTCCGAAAAACCTTTGAGTTCTATTCTGGTGCGCGTGGGTGGACTTGAACCACCGACCCCGGACTTATAAGGTCCGTGCTCTAACCGGCTGAGCTACACGCGCATATATTGCACCAGTATAGCGCGGATTAACAAAAAATCCACCCTTGCGCCTGTTGCGCGCGTACTGTACTGTGGAACATATATTCATATATGAAACGACCAGGAGATTTAGAACGATTCTATCGAAAAGGAGCAGAGACTGCTCCTTTGGATCGAAGTCGCTTTACAACACCTCTCGATCGATCGAGTGCAACGGAACAAGAGGGCATGGAAATCGATGATAGACAAAACATTGTCAGTCTCACTAAAGCACTTAGACGATTGCTCAAAGATCCAGGAAAATACCCCCTTTCTGATGTACAGGATAACGCCAACGCTTACATTGCCAATATGGCGGAGTCGTGGGGAGCTATCCGGTCGGAGTTGATTAAAGAGGGGACGATCAACACGGAACTGGAGGAACAAACAGACCCCGAGAAGTTGGGAAAACTCTTTGAGAACATGATGACACAACTTCTCGGGCAGGATAAACGACAATCGATCCGATGGCAGGCAGGTGATCCTGATTCCATCCGAACCATGGATACGATCCTTATTTCATATACTCTGCTCGATTCACAAGGACCCGAACGCGTAAACAGGTTTATCGCAAAGCTATACAACGAACACAAACGATTCTAACGTTATGTCCCTTTCAAAAGCATATACCGCGAGCGAACACGAAGACGTCATTTACAAACAATGGGAGGAATCCGGCGCGTTCAATCCGGACAGCGCGGATCCGAAAGCAAAACCATTTTCTATCGCCATGCCGCCCCCGAACGCTACCGGCACGCTGCATATCGGACACACCATGATGCTCGTGTTGCAGGATCTCATGATTCGATATCACCGCATGATCGGAGATAAGACGCTTTGGCTGCCTGGCACCGATCATGCATCGATCGCCACGCAAAACAAAGTCGAAAAATTACTGGCAAAGGAGGGGCTGACACGACACCAGCTCGGCAGAGAACAATTTATCGCTCGCGTAGAGGCATACGTGGCGGAATCTCGAACGCGGATCCGTACCCAGATACGCAAAGTGGGGGCAAGCTGCGATTGGTCGCGCGAACGCTATACGCTAGACAAGGGTCTGTCGCGCGCCGTAAATGAAGTGTTTATCAAAATGTATCATGACGGATTGATCTACCGTGATTACCGCATGGTGAATTGGTGCCCGCGTTGCCATTCGACTCTGTCAGATGATGAAGTGAAATACAAACCGGAAACTACTCAATTTTACTATTTCAAATTCGGCCCCGTCATCATAGGCACTGCACGCCCGGAGACAAAATTCCAAGACAAGACGATTGTGGTGCACCCGAATGATCCGCGATACAAGGACTTTATCGGAAAAGAATTCACCACGGAATGGATTGAAGGTCCGATATCAGCGCATGTCATCGCGGATCCTATCGTTGATCCGGAATTCGGCACAGGCGCCATGACGATTACGCCTGCCCATAGCTTTGAAGACTTCGACTTGGCAAAAAAATATCATCGCCCAATCATAAAAATCATTAACGAGAACGGCGAGCTCACTGATCAGGCAGGAAGTTTTGCCGGCAAAAACGCGCGGGAGAGCCGAACGGCAATCATCGAAAAACTGCAAGCAAAGGGAGTGGTGGATCATATCGATGAAGACTATCGTCATAATCTTTCCGTATGCTATCGTTGCGACACGCCGGTGGAACCCCTCCCTTCTTTGCAATGGTTTGTAAACGTAAACGCGCCGACGCATCGTGGAAAAAAATCTCTCAAAGAGCTCATGCGGACAGCGGTGGAGTCAGGCCGTATTTCATTCATCCCGCCACGCTTTGAAAAAACCTATTTCCACTGGATCGATAACTTGCGCGACTGGTGCATCTCTCGCCAAATCTGGTTCGGCCACCAGATGCCGGTATATTATTGCAAAAAAGATAAAGGAGGGTGCGGCGAAACGCTTGTTGCATCTGAAAAACCGGATATATGTCCAAAATGCAAAAAGGAAACTCTTGTACAAGATGAGGATACGTTTGATACCTGGTTTTCATCCGGACTGTGGACATTCTCCACGCTTGGGTGGCCGGACACTGCCGAAGAAAAAGCGGGAAAAATAAAAAAAACAGGCGATCTAGCCGCGTTTCATCCGACATCAGTCATGGAAACCGGCTATGATATTCTTTTCTTCTGGGTAGCACGTATGATTCTCATGTCTGAATACGTTCTCGGTGAAGAGCCTTTCAGGACGGTGTATCTGCACGGACTCGTACTCGACATCGAGGGAAAAAAGATGAGTAAAACAAAAGAGGAAACGTTGATCGATCCGCTTGACGTTATTCCAAAATATGGAGCGGACGCGCTTCGCGCAAGTATGCTCATTGGCGTAACGCCGGGAAATGACTTGAGGCTCAATGAAGTAAAGATCGCAAGCTATCGCAATTTTGTAAACAAACTCTGGAACATCGGCCGCTACATAATGGAATTCTCTGAAAAAGATTCCGTGACGGACACAAAGCAAGGACTTTCCACCGCAGATGCATGGATCATCAGCCGCCTCAACGCCGTGGTTGATGAAGTGACAACCCATATCGAACAGTATCGTTTTTCCCAGGCTGCTGAAACACTCCGATCATATACATGGGATGAACTAGCGGATTGGTATGTGGAATGCGCGAAGGTAGAAGGCGGGAAACAGCCGATACTTTTTTCCATCTTGCGCGCCATTCTCGCTCTCTGGCATCCCTTCATCCCGTTTGTGACAGAAGCGCTCTATCAGCGCTATCGAGAGTTGGCAATACCCACGCTCGGAGACAAGACAAAACAGCCGCAACAGCTCATTGTCCATCCCTGGCCGCGCGTGCAAAAAAAATATACGAACAAAAAAGCGGAGGAAGATTTTTCCCTCATCCGCGACATTATTCAGGCAATCCGTAACGCGCGGGTGGAAAATGGTATTTCTGCCGGACAAAAAATCCAAGCTGTTCTGTATAGTCCCACGCGCGCAGACCTTATTCGCTCCCATGAGCCGCATCTCAAACGCCTTGCCTATCTTGATTTTGTTACGATTATTGAAAAAGGAGATCGTCCCTCGAACGCCGTGTTTCTCAAATTCTCCGATGTGGAAATCTACCTGCCGCTCGGCCTCATGAGAGTGGAGGAGGAAAAAACAAAAATCGCGAAACAGCTTGATGAGATCCGAACCCAGATCGAGTTGTTGCGCGTACGGCTCGCTGATGCGGAATTCCTTGCCAAGGCTCCGAAAAATATCGTTAAAAAAGAACAAGAACGCCTTGCGGACTTCCAAGATAAAATCGCTCATCTTCAAGAGCAACAAGAGAAATTCACGGCATGATCTTATGACATTCGCGGAAATCACGGAAAAAATAAAAGCTTTTGATCACGAACGAGATTGGGGGAGCCATCACACCCCTAAAAATCTCGCCATGTCTGTCGCCATTGAAGCAGCGGAAGTCATGGAACATTTTCAATGGGTCGAATCGAGCGATGCGCTGAAGTATGCCGCGGATCATACTGAAGAAATCGCGGAAGAACTCGCCGATGTTGCGCTTTACCTTTTCTGTCTTGCCGATACTCTCGGAATCAAGCTGGATGATGCAATGGTAAAAAAGATGAAGAAAAACGCCGGACGGTTCCCCGCAATTAAACAATAGCGTATGTCCTATCTTCTTTCTCGCGGAGTCGCGGAAATAGCCGTAAAAAAAGACCTTGAGAAGAAACTTCGATCCGGAAAGAAACTGCGGATTAAATTTGGTATTGATCCGACGGGCGATCTGTTGCATCTCGGTCATGCCGTTGTCCTGCTCAAATTAAAAGAATTCCAGGATGCCGGACATAGCGTGATTTTTTTAATCGGTGATTTCACGGCACGGATCGGTGATCCATCCGGACGCAATAAACAACGCCCCTCTCTCTCCGATGAACAGATCAATAAAAACATGAAATCGTATCTTGAGCAAGCACGTGCTGTGCTGGACACGAAAAATATCGAGGTACGATATAACTCGGAATGGTACGCTCATATGGATCTTGCCGATTTGATCCGAATCAGCGCGCGCGCCAGCGTTACGCAAATACTGCATCGCGCTGAATTCAAAGACCGTATGAAGCGCGGTGATGAAATTTCCGTGCCTGAAATTCTCTACCCGATACTCCAGGGATATGATTCCGTTGTTCTGCGATCCGATGTTGAGCTCGGCGGCACAGACCAAACATTCAATCTCCTCATGGGACGGCAAATGCAGGAACGATATGGCCAGCAGCCGCAGGACATACTCATGGTGCCTATTCTGGAAGGGTTGGATGGCAAAGAAAAAATGAGCAAAACGCTCAACAATTACATATCGCTTACCACTGCCGCCGACGATATGTACGGAAAAATCATGTCAATTCCCGATACATTGATCTGGAAATATTTTGAATATCTCACTCGCGTAGATGAAAAAGAGCTCCAGACCATGTCTCGCCAGATCAAAGCGCACACGCTGAATCCTCGCGATGCCAAAGCTGCTCTTGCCCGCGAAATCGTCTCTTTCCTGCATTCACCGCATGATGCGCAAAACGCCGAGCTGCAATTTATCAAAGTCTTTCAGCACAAAGGCGTGCCGGATGAAATGCCTGTACTCATGGTTCCCCAAAAAAATATGCCGCTTATCGAGATTCTGATCGCCGCAAAACTCATCGCAAGCAAAGCGGAAGGCAGACGCGTCATAGAACAAGGCGGCGTAGCTATCGACGGCATACCTGTGACTGACCACAACACAGTGATCGCTCTTTCAGAAAAAGGCACGCTGATCAAAAAAGGAAAGCGATCTTTCGTAAAAGCTTTCTGGTCAAGGCAGGAGAAGTGATATGACAGAAAACAAAGGCCCGCAGCCGCAGCCGGAAAAACC
Organism: Candidatus Uhrbacteria bacterium; assembly: GCA_016188385.1. Classification (GTDB taxonomy): domain Bacteria; phylum Patescibacteriota; class Patescibacteriia; order JACQRZ01; family JACQRZ01; genus JACQSB01. The sequence goes on from JACPHV010000021.1 coordinate 77,043, forward strand.
GTTCTCGTTAGGGCGGGAAACTCCTATTGTCAGAAACAGTCCGGAATCACTCATGCGTCAAGGTTTTTCTTTTATCGGCAATCGTGAAGCTGATAATTCTCTCCGTGATACCATATTTGACGACTCGTATATTCTCGCGCTGATACGCCTCAAGGAACAAGGGATACGGACTGAATCGTTTGATATCAACACATGCAATTCCTTAAAGGAGTATGTGCGCGAATCGCTGAAAGATGGATATGAAACTGTGTTTCTTCGCGGGACAGTGAATCCCTTAGTGGAGCAAAAAAAACAATTTACGCCATCGCGGGAATCCATTGCCGTGTTTCGACGATTCTATCTTATCGCCTTTTTCTCGTCGAAATCATTCCAAGAATTGCAAAATGAAGGATTTGCGCTACAAGGCTATCTGCCGTTTGATCGGTGGGGAAATGCCCTCGAAAACCTAAAAAGCGCGCACCATGAAAAGGCCGTCCAACAGAATACTGCGATCGAAGATCATATCCGCTTGCATGCGCACCATAATATGCAAGTAATTCTTGTCCGAGGAACGATCAACAAAGATGGTATGCATGATACCAGTACACCGATGGTGACTACTCTTGTACGGAACAAACGGGGCGTGATAAAGTAACGGTATGCCGCAACAAAGAATGCAACCGCGAAAAAATAAACGGCTCGCTCAATTATCAGAGCCGTTTGTTGAGATGCAGCGGGAGGTTGCGTGCGCGGTCACCAAAGCTGCGCGCGAAGCGGCGCTTACGCCCGACAGCATCTCTTTTGAGGTGCCGCCTCATCCTGACTTTGGCGATCTTGCCATTCCCTGTTTTACCTTGGCGCGTATCTTCAAACAAAATCCCGCGCAGATCGCGACACAGCTCGAAAAAAATATCTCGCACCCGCTCATTGAAAAAATCCAAGCTGCCGGTCCATACCTCAACATCCATTTCCGGCCTCGCGAGCTTGCATCGCGCGTAGTGGGAAACATCATGCCCTCAAAAAAATTCGGGCATGCCCCACGGACGAATGAGACGATAGTCATCGAGTACGTCTCTCCAAACACCAACAAACCCATCCATCTCGGGCACGCGCGCAATGGTTTTTTAGGGGATAGCATCAGCCGATTGCTCAACGCGGCAGGGAAGAAAGTGATCAAAACGTGCCTGATCAATGATCGCGGCATCCATATCTGCAAATCCATGGTGGCATATATGGAAAGAACGAAAAGCGAGAGGCGAAAGGCGGCATTGCCGACACCATCGACAACCGGCAAGAAAGGCGATCATTTTGTCGGGGACTATTATGTGCTCTTTGAACAGCTTTCAAAAAAAGATTCTTCCTATAAAGATAAAGCATCGCGCTGTTTGCTGCGTTGGGAAGCCGGGGACCCGGAAACACGCGCTCTTTGGAAAAAAATGAATGCGTGGGTTTTATCCGGCTTCAAGGAAACATTCACGGCGCTGGGATTGACTTTTGACAGAATGTACTATGAAAGCGCGATTTATAAAAAAGGAAAGGAGGTCATCGAACGCGCTTCAAAGAACCGACTCATTGAAACTGACGTGAGCGGAGCTGTCATCGCGCGGCTTGAACCGCATGGATTGCCCGACAAAGTATTGCTGCGCAGCGATGGCACGAGCTTATATATCACGCAGGATATCTACTTGGCCGAACATCGCTTGAATGACTTTCGAGCGGACGCAACACTGTATGTCGTTGGGTCGGAACAAGACTTGTACTTCAAACAGCTCTTCAAGATAGTGGAGCTCATCGAACCGAAATACGCGCGTGGACTCGCGCATATAAGCTATGGTATTGTAAACCTTCCGGAAGGACGCATGAAATCCCGTGAAGGTACCGTCGTGGATATTGATGACCTGCTTGCGGAGCTTACCGAAATGGCAGGAAAGGAATTTGACGAACGAAATGCCGCTTTGCCGAAAAAAGAGCGTGATCGCCGAGCGCGCATCATCGCGCTTGCCGCGCTGAAATTCTATATTATCGAGGTGACGCCGCGATCAGACATGGTGTTTAATCCGAAAGAATCCTTATCTTTCCAAGGACGTACCGGCCCGTATATCCAATACACGTACGCGCGGCTGATTCGTATTATCAAAAAATCAAAGACTACAGAAACGGCCATCCGAAAAAAACCCCTCTCTGTCCTCTATGACTGGCGGCAAGAAAGAATGGTCATGCTCTCTTTGGCGAAATATCCAACGACGGTGCAAGAATCAGCCAAGAGCTATGATCCTTCACGGCTCGCGCGCTACCTGTACGAACTCGCGCAAACGGCAAACGAATATTACCATGCCACTCCCATCCTCGCGGCGGAAGATCCTGCGCGCGCGCAACGGCTTCGTCTTATTGTTGCCGCGACATCGGTATTGCGCGAAGGCCTTGCCTTGCTCGGCATAGAGACCCTTGAAGAAATGTAATCTATCGCGGTATGATCGGAACAATCATTTTTACGATCTTTGGAATCATGCTCGTGTTGTGGTTTCTTTTAAGCATCCTAACGATGTTTTTCATGATCAAATACAACGGCATATCACTTACCGTATGGGTCGTGATTATCGGATATTTTCTGATCTCTTTGCCGATTATCGCGTCAGGCATCGGGACGGCCGTTACGAGCAATGTGAAATGGGATTATGTTCGCCCTTCAATCTTCTTTGACTATTGAGAAATGAAGCTTATGTCGATCTTCAACCACGAACGCGTTATTCTCAAAGTACGGCGGCACCCTGTTACATTTCTACTGCATATCTTGATGTTCCTGGCGTTGCTTGCGTTCCCATCGCTCTTTTCACTCACGACAAAATTGATCGAATACCCGCTGCCGACCGGCGATGCGATACAAGTGATCGTGAAGCTGTTTGGAACAGTATACTACGCGTACGTGCTCCTATTTATCCTGTATTCGTTTTTTGACTATTTCCTCGATATTTGGATCGTCACAGATAAACACGTGATCGACATTGAGCAAAAGGCCTTGTTTTTCCGTGTCATTTCAAAGCAAGAAGTTTCGCGCATTCAAGATGTGACTGCTGAAATCAAAGGAGTGATGCCAACTCTTTTCAATTATGGCGATGTCCATCTCCAAACAGCGGGGGCGCAAGGACGATTTATCTTTCGAAAAGTACCGGATCCATACGGCATTGTAGCGCAGATTCTTAAAACGATTGAAGCAAATCGGAAACGCTCCGCCTCAAGCGCGCCGTAGCCATTTGGCGGCGGCAAACCTCACCACGGTTTATTCCCAGCCTTTCACTTCAAGCGCGCGCGTAGCTGCCTGTTCTTGCGCTTCCTGCTTGCTGGATCCGTGTCCTTCTGCGACTAATGCGTCCTCAAGGAAAATTCCGATCCGGAATATCTTCGCGTGATCAGGGCCTTCTTCATGCAGCACCTGATATCGCGGTGTAATTTTCATCTTCTCCTGCGCCAATTCTTGAAATCTGCTCTTTGGATCCACATCAAGCCGCTTTTCAAAAACCATTGGCAGCTTGGTAAGAATGAGTTTTGAGATAAATTTTTCAGCCGCTCCATATCCTCGGTCAAGATATATCGAGCCTATGAGCGCCTCGAGCGTATTGGTGAGAATATAGGCACGCGCTTTCACGGAACCTTTTGACTCGCCGCGGCTCAAATACAACAGCTGTTCCACATCGAGCTCGCGCGCCACCTCGGCGAGCATCTTGCTATTCACTAAACTCGCGCGCCAATTCGTCATCTCCCCTTCCGTTGCCGCGGGAAACGTACGATAAAGATAATCAGTGACGACAAGCTCAAGCACGGCATCTCCTAAAAACTCCAAACGTTCATTATGCTCGAGATGAAATGAGGGATTTTCGTTAATATACGACCGATGCACCATCGCTTGGCGCAAAAGATCGAGATTCTTAAAAGTTATTTTGATTTTTTTCTGTAAAGGACCAAAATTCTTTTCCATGTTATAGGTGAGAGTCGTTACGTATCTTTTTTTTCTTTTACCTGTTTTTTTTCTTTCTGGGTTTTTTCCAACCGTAATTCCTTTTCTTGAATCTGCGGAAGAATATCTTTATACAATGAACCGAGAACGCCGTTCACGAATTTGGATGACGAGGGCCCTCCATATGCTTTGGCAAGCTCAATAGCTTCGTTAATCGCGACGCGCGCGGGAATGTCTTCATCGTAGACCATTTCATAAATTCCGAGACGCAAAATGTTGCGATCGATTGACGTGATCTGCGCGAGCGGCCACTCCGGCGCATATTTCACAATAAAGGCGTCGATCTCTTCGTGATGATCGAGGACGCCTCCCACAAGATGGCGCGCGAATCCATCATCATTAAACTCGGGCGCGAACTCTTGGAAATTGTAGGTGAGGAGATCAGATGCCTTCTCTCGATCGTAAGAATGGAAATCCCACTCGTACAAAGTCTGCACCGCTAACGATCGGGAAAGGTAACGATTGGCCATACACTCACCGCATTATTCGGTCTTAGCTTTCGCCGCAACTGCTGAAGCCTTTTTTACGCGAAGAGGAACGATTTCTTTCTCTTTGTAGTGTCCGCAGTAAGCACAGACACGATGCGGCATGATCGGCTTGGCGCAGTGCGAACATTTAACAAAGACGCGTTTGGCGAGCGCGAAATGCGAAGCCCGTCTCCGTTTCGATGACCGAGATAACCGTTTGCCGGGTAATCCCATAGTATGAACTTATAGCTGTTAAATAAGAAGAACGAAAGCAAAATATATCATACCATAACGTATTGGAAAGATCAAGAGTCACGGTACGATGAAGTGCGAGTCTGCGTTTGATCGCCATTGTGAAGTGGTAAAAAATATCCCCGACGAAAGCCGCCGGGGCGATGACTGTATGATTTGAAATCTTAGCGGATGCGCATTCTTGATTGCCGTGACGACTGCCATCCGGAACGCATAATGCTCACACCCTGCAGCGTCACGAGAATGGCGTCACAGCCGTAGAATGGCTGATTGATGATGTCTGCTACGCCTCCGAAGAAGCGTTTTTGATTCCGGCGGATCATCTCCGCAAACGCCCACGCGAAAAGCTGGGCGTACACTGGCGGGAGAATTATCGTGAGCGGCTGTTCAAGTTCGAATCTGTCGAACGCTTCGAACTCCGCAAGACACTTCAGTAGAGCGGGTACGGCGTCCTGCAGATACCATTGGAAGGTCGTCTTACCGTTCACGCTTCGCGGCGTCCCAAGGTGTCTCGCGAGGATCGAAACTCGACTCTCGCCCCACACCTCACGGCAGTATTTGTCGTCCAAACCGCCATTGTGAACGAATGCGCAGAGTTCCCGGACGCAGATCATTTTGATGATCCCGGAGAATTCGAGTCTCTCGCTGGTCTGTATCGCATACTGCGTATACGGGATCACGACCGCCGTTGGTCTTCTGAAGCTACTCTCCAGCCAACCCCACTTCGCGTAATCGATCTGGCGCTGCGCCTCTCCGCCGATGGTGCGGCGCGCATCGAGATCTCTTACCCACAGGTCCTCATACTGCGGATCTTCGCTGAGATCCCACGGTTCCACCGTTTCCGGTCCCACGACGACAAGGATACTCTTGCTCGGAATGAGCTGCGAAAGCTCTCCGAGTTGTATCAAGGTATCCTGAGTCAGGAGCTTTCGCGCCTTGTGGCTCATGGTATCCTCTCCTTTCTCTATCCTTGGCTTCCTAAAATCCGAAATCTCTATCGAGTTCATGAGATATTTCTATCCCATCAACTCGATAGAGATTAAAATAATCAAATCACGTGTTGTGGAAAGAACAAAATGTGTCGTTCATAGTATCGTAGCCCTCGGGATTGTCAAGAATAGGAGCAACAGCGCAGTAAACCAGGAATAAAAAAGTCAGTCGGAACAGTCAGACTGACAGAAGGGGATGGATGCGCTTAATCTTTGCCGAAACATGGGTTAAAGCCCCTTCGTTTCAGTGCGACGCTGCGCGCGGTACGCCTTCCAGACGAAATATGAAAAATGTTTGACAGATAATAGAAACAGCGTATACTTATATTGATTAACATTAATCAATAATGATACAATCTATGCGCCGTAGCACAAATGTCCATTCTCTGCCTATAACAAAAGCGCGAGTGAATCTTGGCGGTATCGTCGCGCAAGCCTATCACAAAAAAAGCTCCTTTCTTCTCGAAAAAGGAGGAATTCCCGTTGCGGGTATTCTTGGCATCGATGATTTTGAAGACTGGCTCGAGGTTAGCGATCCTACCGTAAAGCAGGCTATTGAAAAAGGCTATACAGAATATAAGAAAGGAAAAACAAAAAAGTTTGAAACACTTCTTACTGAACTTCACTAGAGCGTGCAACGTATGGGAAGGCGTTACCGTATTCTGACAACTTCGTTGTATGCCAGAGATATAAAGCAATGCCTTAAAAACGACCCTCAGCTTATCAATATTATAAACAACGCTCAAGAAATCCTTGCGCAAGATCCCTACAATACCACGAGGCGTTATAACATTAAAAAACTTGGCGGCTTAAGACAGGGGGAAGGAGTATTCCGCTTGCGCATACGAGATTATCGGATGCGTTATGATATCAACAAATCGGATGTCATCCTGTATACATGCAGAAATAGAAAAGATGCTTACCGATAAACGAAATCGGCGGGGAAAAATCAGATCAGCGTCACGGACGCGACCTTATCACCAACTTCTTTGAAGCGCATGAGGCGCACGCCCTGCGTGGCGCGACCGAGTACGGATACGCCTTTCAACGTGATGCGGATGACTTGCCCATTTTTAGAGATGATCAACAGATCGCCTTTCATTCCTTCGGGTAGATTTGTCATATCAACAACTCTGCTCATCACGATAACGCCTGTTTTCGAGGTAATCTTTGCAGTCTTAATGCCGCTCCCGCCTCGGCCTTGAGTTTTATAGCTTTTCACGCTGGAGCGTTTCCCGTAGCCGTTTTCCATAATGGTAAAAACATGCGCGTCCTTTTGCGATCCGTTGAGCAGGTCCATCCCCACAACCACGTCATCGCGCTTAAGGCGAATAGCGCGTACACCGGCGGCAATCCTACCCATCGACCGCACGTCTGTCTCCTGAAAGCGGATCGCCTGGCCATGAGCCGTGACGAGCAATACTTCATCTTTACCAGACGTCGGCCGCACCCATTCAAGCGCATCGTCGCCTTTGAGCGTGACAGCGATCAATCCGGAGCGGCGAACGGTCTTAAAATCCTCAATATCACTTTTCTTGATCAATCCTTTTTTTGTCACGGCCATCAAGTATTTGTATTTGGTCAGATCGGCAAGCGAAAGCACCGCGGTAATCTTTTCATGTTGCGAAAGCTGCAAAAAATTAACTATCGCCTGACCCTTCGCTGTGCGCGAGGCCAACGGCACATCGTATGCCTTGAGCTGAAATACGCGACCGCGCGTGGTGAAGAAAAGCAAATCATTATGCGTCATGCAGCCGAATAAATGTTCCACCGAATCTTCTTCTTTGGTCGTCAAACCCAATACACCCTTGCCGCCGCGCTCCTGAATGCGGAAGGTATCCGACGGAAGCCGTTTGATATACCCGTCGCGCGTAACGACCACGATCGTCGATTCGTTTGGGATAAGATCTTCTTGTTCAAATTTACCGATGGGACTTTTAACGATCTGCGTACGGCGTTCGTCATGGTAGCGATCTTTTTCTTCTGCCGTTTCGGTGCGTACCACACCGCGGATTTTTTTAGGCGACGCAAGCAACGCTTCCAATTCGCGGATCAGTGCGCGTTTTTCTTTCAGCTCCTGTTCAATTTTCAGCCGTTCAAGATTCGCGAGCTGCTGAAGCCGCATCTCAAGAATCGCGATCGCCTGGCGCTCGGAAAGCTTGAACTTTTTCATGAGGTTTACGCGAGCTTCATCTTTATCGCGTGACTGTTTGATGGTCTTGATGATGGCATCAATGGAGTCAAGCGCGATCTTGAGGCCTTCTAAAATATGGGCGCGCTCCTTTGCTCGTGCCAGATCATATTCCGCGCGGCGGCGCACTACGATCTCACGATGCTTGATAAATTCCTCAAGGACAGCTTTCAAATTCAGGGTTCGCGGCTGGATGCCGTCTACAAGAGCGACCATATTGACATGAAACGTATCTTGCAACTGCGTCGCTTTATAGAGCTGGTTGAGAATCTTTTTCGGATAGGCATCTTTTTTCAACTCAATGACCATGCGAATACCGTCTTTATTTGATTCGTCTCGCAAATCGCGGATGCCTTCCAGTTTCTTTGTCTGTACAAGCTCCGCGATTTTTTCCAAAACGCTTGCTTTGTTTACCTGATACGGAATTTCGGTCACTACGATTTGAAACATGCCATTCTTCGTCTCCATAATCTCCGCTCGCGACCGCATCACGATACCGCCCCGCCCCGTAGTATAGGCTTGCCGCAAGGCTTTCACGTCATGAATGATACCGCCTGTGGGAAAATCAGGTCCTTTCACAAACACAAGGAGGTCGTCGATGCTTGCGTCAGGATGATCAATAAGGTGCGATATCGCGTCGCATAATTCACCAATGTTATGGGGCGGAATATTCGTCGCCATACCGACCGCGATGCCGACCGTGCCATTGAGCAGCAGGTTGGGAAGTTTAGCCGGAAGCACGGCGGGTTCTTTTTGCGTACCATCGTAATTAGGATTGAAATCAACAGTCTCACGCTCGATATCGTAAAGAAGTTCTTCCGAAATGCGGGCCAATTTCGCTTCCGTATAGCGGTAGGCGGCTGGGGAATCACCGTCAACGCTGCCAAAGTTTCCTTGTCCTTGCACGAGCGGATACCGCATGGAAAAATCCTGCGCCATACGCACGAGCGCGTCGTATACCGAAGTATCGCCATGTGGATGAAAACGGCCGAGCACATCACCTATGACTGTGGCGGATTTACGAAGTTTTGCTCCCGCTTTTAACCCCCTATCCCACATGGAGTAAAGGATGCGCCGATGTACGGGCTTGAGTCCATCCCGCACGTCTGGTAGCGCGCGGGAAACAATGACAGACATGGCATAATCAAGGTATGCCTCCTGCATTTCTTCTACGATATTCGTGGGTATGATTTTGCCTCCCGTAATCAGCGCCGCTTCATTCTCCTGTTTGGGCGGCGTTGTACGATCGGCGTTCTTCTTTTTTTTCATATCAAATAAGTTATTGCGTTACCCGATCCTCTTCCTGCTCGGAATTATTGGCGCCAAAAGATTCAGTCGAGGTGGCGCCTGTCACTTGTTCATCCGCGGCGCGCCGGACTTCATCGGCGAATTCGCTGATCTGCTGCGCTGTCGCCTGATACTCTTGCAGGAGCAGCCACTGCTCTTTCGTCATAGAAGCTGCTGACTTTAATTTTTCCTCGACATCTCCCTTCCATAGCCGCTGGGCTCCCTGCTCCACGTTCACAGTCGAATCTCCCAGTGATTGAACGAGCGAACGCACCCTCGTATAGGCAAGCGGCATATAGGCGATAACGATGAAAGCAAAACAAATGCCAACAATAATTTTTACGGTACGCGCTCGCTTTTCGTGTTGATCCGTCATGGCGCGTTATACAGGTTTACATTCGACAAAAAGCATTTCTTCCGCAGGCAGATCCTTTTTTAATAGTTTGAATTTATCAACTGCTTCGGGACGTTTCATCCCAAGCTCCTTGATAAACGGATCAAGGGTGTCCATCTGTTTCTTTAAACCCGCGAGCTGGTATTGCATCGGGATGACGATACGGGGTTCAAGCTGGCTCGCGAGATCTGCTGCTTTGCGCGCATCAAGCACTGTGCCGCCGCCGACAGGCACGATTAGGATATCAACACGACCGATGCTATCAAGTTCCTCTTCCGTAAAAGCGCGATTGAGAGTGCCGCAGTGCATGAGCGTCATTTCATCCATGCGGATCACGAATACCCGTCCAGAGATTACCGGTATCGCATGCATCAGTACGCCGCGGACTTCGTATTCGCCGGCCTCTTTGATAAGAAACGGTTCGGCCTCGCCGACTCTTTTCACTGTTTCTATGGCTGCATGCTCTCTGGAGTCGGTTGAGATGAGCACGATATCGGCGGACAGCCGAGGAAGTTTCCAACCGATACTAACGTCGAATGGATCGATCAAAACTGTTGCGTCCTGCGTGTTTGCCTGAAGGCGAAAACACGCGTGTCCATACCATTGAAGTACCATATGTGTGCCCGTTAAGGTCTGCACTTATTCGTCTTAACATTCATCTTGAATGTGTCAATGGTATCATGGCGGCAACGAAACTACAAGAGGCAAAGTACGTCTCTGTTGTGAAAAAAATACGCTATGATACAATCGAAAAATATGAATATCGCAATCATTGGCAGCGGATACGTGGGACTCACGGCAGGAGTTGGATTCGCTCACTTCGGCAATTCGGTAGTGGGAGTGGACATCGATGTCGCAAAAGTGGAAAAACTTTCGGCAGGAGTTTGTCCCATCTATGAGATCGGCCTTGAAGAATTGCTTCAAGAAAATCTCGCAAAAGGAAAAATCCGATTCACGACCGATATCGCGGACGCGGTCAAAGACGCGGACGCGGTATTTTTTGCGGTGAACACCCCGGAAGGAGAGTATGGCAAAGCGAACCTGACATATCTTCTTGCCGCGGCAAAATCGGTCTCGACTGTCTGTCCGCCCGGAACGCTTTTTGTCAACAAATCGACGGCGCCAGTCGGCACGATCGAAAAGATCAGAAAGGTAATCCGCGAAGCGCGGGGTAATGACCAATTTTATGTCGCGACAAATCCAGAATTTCTCAAGGAAGGAACCGCGGTGGAAGATTTTCTGCGTCCGGATCGCATCGTGGTAGGCATTGACCATCCGGAAGCCGAGCAGTGTTTGCGGACGCTCTACCGCCCTTTGATCGATGATGGCATTCCATTTATCGCAACGAATATCCCGACTGCCGAGCTTACGAAATACACTTCAAACTCTATGCTCGCGCTGCGCATTTCCTTTATGAATGAAATCGCTGACTTTTGCGAACTCGTCGGAGCCGACATCAAACAAGTCGCCTCCGCGATCGGACTCGATAAACGCATCGGACCCTATTTTCTTCGCGCGGGCATCGGATACGGCGGCAGCTGTTTTGGAAAAGATGTCAAAGCGCTTGCTTTGAGCGGAGAAGAGCGGGGGTATGAATTCAAAATCATCAAAGCATTGAGCACGGTCAATGATCTTCGCTATCGCATTGTCATCACGAAACTGCGGAAACATTTGAAAAACTTGAGTGGCGCGCGCATCACGGTATTAGGGCTGGCATTCAAGCCAATGACCGATGATGTGCGCAGCGCGCCCGCGTTGCGGATCATCCATGAACTGCTTGATCATGGCGCGCGCATCACTGCTTACGACCCGGTGGCAAACGAACCATTCAAAAAAATGTTTACCCGTTCCAATGAAATTACGTTCGCCACTACACTCAAAGACGCTGCGAAGGGAGCGAACGCGCTCTTGCTGCTCACGGCCTGGGATGAATTTCAGGCAATGGACCTGGAGGAAATGCGTTCAGTCGTTGCCGGCTCGTTAATCGTCGACGGGATGAATATACTGGAAAGAAGTGCAGCCGAAGCAACAGGATTTACGTACGAAGGGATTGGGAGATAGCTTTCGTAAGTTTCGGACCTGCCGATATGACATGGATATCGGGGAGGCGGATGACAGAGTCAGCAAGAGGGAGAGTATCTGAAACAATGATATGCGAGAAACCAAGCCTTTTAATTCGGGCTGGAGCTTCCCCGGAGAATATAGGATGCGTGACACACAACGAGATATCATGAAATCCACGTTCTCGCAATGTATTGACTGATGCTTCGATCGTGCCTCCGGTATCAAGCATATCATCAAGCAACACCGCGCGTCCGTTATGGGCAAGGCCATGGACAATGCCTTGATGCACGGCGCCGCTTACCGGATCTCGTTCTTTTTCTATCCAAATGCATTTTTTCCCGGTTTTCAGAAAACCCGCAAATTCGTTGGCATGTTCCTTTGCTCCCTTGTCAGGAGCAACTATGACCGAATCCTCGTATCCCGGTTCTATCTCTCGGTAGGCACGGGCAAACTCTTCAATGAAAGGAACACTGATAATGGGGATCGGGCTTGCTTCTTGCACGCGCCTACTATGAAGATCCATTGTAATGATTTCGCTTGCGCCTGCTTGAGCGCAGAGGTGAGCAAAAAGCGCGCCGGAAAGAGGCTCGCCTTTCAAACGCATCCGATCTTGGCGGGAATAAGCATAATAGGTAAGTACGACAACGATATGCTCGGCGCCATTCTGTCGAGCCGCATGCACCAGAAGCAATGTTTTCCAAAGGTTATCGCCTGGTCCCCATGTCCTGCCGACAACCACTATTTTTTTTGCGATTGCCGGCAGACGCACATACTGCTCTCCATTCGGAAATACCTTCCATAACGCAGGCGGCGATGCGGCATCGCTTGTGAGATGATCGCGAATATAGTGTTCGCAAGGCGTCGAATCTGGCAGTGTATACACGAGTGTTTTCATACATCATTTTTTCTATTCATCAAAGTAATCACGTCCGCATCTTCAACTTGATCGAATGTTTGATACAACCCGCCAACAGCAAAAAATAACGAAGGGATTTCAAGAACGATAATCTTGTCGATATCTTTATCGTTCTTTAGAATCGCGATAGTGTCAGCAGGCCCGCCGGGAATCGCCACGACGATGTGGGCGGCTCCAAGCGTACGAGCGCTCCTCACCGCTGCAAACATAGTCATGCCGGTAGCGATGCCATCGTCAACAACAATCAATGTCTTGCCCGTAAAATTTCGATGAGGCATGCCTGTGCGATACTCCGTGAGCCGGCGTTGAGCTTCTTTTTTTTCCCGCTCTACAATTTTTTCAAGGTCTGTTTTGTCGGCGCGCGCACGTTCCTCTTCGTTCCAGATGATATCGCCCGTCTCGGTTAATGCGCCGATCGCATACTCCTCGTTGCCGGGATATCCGATCTTGCGCGGCACTACGATATCAAGGGGGACACGCAACTCATCGGCAACAATACGGCCGAGCACAACTCCGCCGCGAGGGAGCGCTACGACAATCGTATCGGGTTTGTCTTGATATGTTTTGAGGGCCTCACTTAATTTTTTTCCCGCATCACGTCTGTCTTGAAATGGCATATGAACGATTGAACCTTCACTTCAATATCTTGCTCAATATCGCGACTGCCTCGTCAACATGTTTACGGGTAAAAATCAACGGCGGTGTCATGAAAAGCGTGCCATCGATTGTTTCAAGAAGCATACCTTGCTTTTCGCACGCGCGCCTTACCAGAAACGCCTTGATCGTATCCGGAACATTGTTTTTTTTATTTTTCACTAATTCAATGCCAATGACAAGGCCGATACCTCGGATATCTCCTACGCGTTTGTTGGCAGAAAACGAAGCACGGAGCCGCTTGAGAAAATATGCGCCGACATCACGGGCGTGTTCCCATAATGTGTCGCGTACCATAATCTCGATATTCGCCCTGGCAGCCGCAAGGTCGAGAGGCACCCATCCGAAAGTTGAATACGAGGGTATTGAGCGGCTTTTACGAAATATTGATTCTGTGACAAGAGTCGCTGCGATAGTTCCATATCCGCCGCTCATTCCTTTGCCAAGACAAAGGATATCCGGACGCAATCCCCATAGCTCGCTTGCAAAAAGTGCGCCGCAATGCCCGAAACCTGTGGCAACCTCGTCCATAATAAAAAGAATGTTACGGGCACGACAGATGCGTTCAATTGCCGGATAAAAAGAAGGCGACGGCACGATCGCGCCGGCATTGGTCCAGACCGGCTCACTCAAAAATGCCGCGATAGCGCTGTTGCTCTCAACGAGATCTTCAAACTTTTCTATTACTTCATCCTCATTCGGACCGCGTAAGGGATGGGGCAGCGGCAGTTTCAAAAAACCGGAAGGGCAGGGTGCCATAGCTGAATTTCTGCCGCAGGCCTCGCCAACGGCAGCGGCTCCGTACGTATGGCCATGATATACTCCGTCGATAGAGACAATATCGCTTTTGCGCGTTGAAGCCCGCGCGCATTTGATCGCGAATTCCACTGCCTCGGAGCCGGATGTGCAGCGAAATGCCCGGGAAAGTTTCTGTGGCGCAAGGCCGCAAAGCAATGCCGCAAATTCCTCTTGTTTTTGAAAACGAAACAGCGGGGGCACGTATCGCCCGTATTCTGCTTCCTGTATGATTGCGTCACGTACTTCCTTGTTGCTCCATCCCACTGTGCCGACACACCAACCGGCAATGCAGTCAAGATATTTTTTTCTTTCTCGTCAAAGACATAGCAGCCTTGAGCGCGTGCGATTGATACGGGTCTGGAATAATAATCAGCAAGATGGCGGGACATACTGTCATTGTACAATTTTTTCTAAGAGCCGCAAGCTCGTATTGTCCACACGCAAATCCCTTGACCCGTAATTTCGTATGATATAGTATGAAAAAGATGAATTAATGAAGTATCTATGGACAGAGGGAGACTGACCATTACCCTAAAAAAAGAAATTCTGGGCAAGCTCGATGAATACATCGACGGTACGCGCATCCGTAACCGTTCCCATGCCATTGAATACGTCCTCACTCGATACTTTGGCCCTCGTTTGCGCAAAGCATTGATCCTTGCCGGCGGCGAAGGAGTAAAAATGCGTCCGTTTACGTACGAGATGCCAAAATGCTTGATTCCCGTGAACGGCAGACCGGTACTGGATCATATCATCGAGAACTTGCGTCGATTCGATATCCGATCCATAACCCTGTCCATCGGCTATCATGGAGAAAAGATACGAGAACACGTTGGCGATGGAAACCGCTACGGAGTAAAAATCACATACCTGGAACAAGGATCGTCAGAAATCGGCACGGCATCGCCGGTACGGCAGGCAAAAAAATTACTGTCCGACGGACCGTTTGTCTTGTATTACGCCGATGTGCTGGCACGCATTGACTTTGATGATATGTTTGACTTTCATCTCGCGAACAGCGGTGTTGCCACCCTTGCGCTTACATCAGTGGCAAAATCTTCCGACTGGGGCGTGGTGCGAGTGCAGGGCAGTAAGATTTACTCATTCCTGGAAAAGCCGGATCATCGCAAAGACCTGTCGAAAGTAATCAATGCGGGTATTGCGATCTGTGAACCAAAAATATTTGATGCGATACCGTCGCACGCGAAACGACTTGAAAAGGACGTATTCCCCAGGTTGGCAAAGGAGCGAAAACTTGCGGGCTATTTATTCGCGGGACAGTGGTTTGATGTCGGAGATCCGGAAAGCTACAAACAAGCGGTTGGGTATTGGAAATCCTAAATCCTTTATTTTTTAACGAACAAACTATGCCTCTTCCAAAAATTGAATACATCGACACCGTAGAGATAAAAAACAAAAAGGTATTGTTGCGCGTTGACTTCAACGTATCACTCGACGCAAGCTCCGCGATCGCCGATGATACCCGCATCCAGCAATCACTTGGCACGATTAATCACCTCTTGAAAAATAATAATCGGCTCATCATCATTTCGCATCTGGGCAGGCCGGAAGGCAGAGACAAAAAATATTCGCTCAAGGTTGTGGCAGACAAACTCCAACAATATTTGCCGGCGCACTCCGTCCGGCTTGTGAATGATTTTCTGACCGAACTCGTATTTGATAAAGGCAGTGAAGGCGCAAAAATGTCTCTCAAAGAATATCCAAAGGATCAGGCGATCGATGAAGTGCTGCTTTTAGAAAACATCCGCTTCTATAACGAGGAAAAACAAAATGATCCGGATTTTGCTCGCAAACTCGCATCGCTCGCGCAAGTGTACGTCAATGACGCGTTCGGCGTGAGCCACCGTACCGATGCATCTGTAGTGGGCGTGCCTCACTATCTTCCGTCCTATGGCGGACTGCTTCTTAAAAAAGAAGTGGAGATGATCGGCAAACTGCTCGAACAGCCTGAAAAGCCCTTTGTCGCAATCATCGGCGGAGCGAAAATTGCGACAAAAATCGCGTTAATCGGCAAACTGCTCGAACTTGCGGACTATCTCCTGATCGGCGGCGGACTTGCCAACACATTTCTCGCGGCGCAAGGATATGAAGTCGGAAAAAGTTTTTGCGAATATGAACGCATTGAACACGCGCGGCGGTTGCTTTTCACCGCGGCGCAAAAAAATACTGCCGTGATCCTGCCCTCGGATGTCGCGGTCGGAGATCCCAAAGATACGGAAAACGGGAGCCAGATTAAACACATCACGCAGCTTGAAAAGCAGGATCAGATACTTGATCTGGGACCCGAAAGCCAAGCAAAATACGGCGCGTTGATCAGCAAGGCAAAAACAATCGTATGGAACGGCCCAATCGGATATTTTGAAAATCAACAGTATCGCCGAGGCACGGATTTCATTTACTACGCCATCACAGAAAATACGGAGGCAACATCTGTGGTCGGCGGAGGTGATACTCTTGCGGCAATTTCAAAAAAAGAATATCTCGACAAAATCACTCACATTTCCACCGGTGGCGCCGCGATGCTGGAGTTCATGGAAAAAGGAAACCTGCCTGGAATCGACGCTATCTCGAAAATCGGCGGGTAGGTCCAGCTACGCAAAAACCTGCCAAGAGTAAAAACGAAATCGAGTATTATTTCGATAAAGAAATAACTCTCGATACCGTTTTTACGGTTCGCTCTTTGAAACGACGCATGGTGGGCGAGAAGGGAGAAGAGGGATGGCGTACATCCAAATCTCACAGGTTCTGGAATCACGGGGTATCTCTGTCAATCAGAGATACGAGGATGTAATAGCTGAACAGAGATTTCTCGGAGCTCTGGAAAAATTCATCCGAAAGGATGGGTCGATTCTTCT
>JACPHV010000001.1:0-19469 GCA_016188385.1 Candidatus Uhrbacteria bacterium
ACATAACGGCTCGCCAGACGGACCACTGACGCGATCGCGTCATACGTGAAATACACGCGGTACCGGTATTCCAGATTTGGGATATGCGATTCGAGAATTTGGATTGTGTTGTTTTCATCCGGCTCTTCCACGGACGTTTTCTGAAACAACGAGATCAGAGGGTGATTTTCAAGATAGGAATGGTACGCGCTCGGCGTAGTCGTGGCGATCACAAGCAGGCCGGTGCGTTCGATCGTTTCAGCGAGCACCTCGGTGAGATCGTACGGCGTCAATCCGCGCCGCGCGGTGAAATCATGCATGTTATGAATAACCAACACGATGTTACCGCTCTCCAGCAGTTCGTCCAGAAGAGCTTGGAATACGGCAAGCGGATTCTGTGATGCCGCCAGATGACCCGCGGAAATACTTACCAGTCGATGGTCTTTGAGCCGATCGGGCACTTGTTCGCCCACCATGGCATACGCGATACCGTTGATAAGCATTGACTTCCCCGTGCCTTCCTGCCCGACAAGCAGAATATTTTTTGATGTTGCGCTGATTCCGGTCAGCAGATCTTGCAGCTGTTCATCGACGCCGATGGGCAAACGCAGGTTACCGACGCTTGCCGCGCGCGTAAGATCGGAGCTGAAACGATTGACGAGCGGTGTTGCGCGGGATGTCATGGCGCGATTGATATCTCCGGACGGACGGAGGACGGCAGTGCGAAATATCTCCGCGCGCTTCTGCCGCGCCACGGCATCTTGGTTGAACCATGCGATGATATTCTCGATCGTCTGCGCGGTGACACCGAGCTCCTCAAGCAGTGTTTGAGCTCGGGTCTCATGATCGATGGTCGCGGAAAGCAGATCGATTTCATCGACGAAATATTTTTGCGCCGCTTGCGCGTGGCGGTACGCTCTGATCAAGAGCGAATAAAAATCATCAGTCGGCAGCGGCACAGCGGACCGATCAGCCGGGATCGTGCCAATCGCCGCGTGGATTGCTTTTTGCATCTTTGCGGTATCAACGGAAAGACGAAACATGACGCGCCGGATGCTCGGAGACTTTAACAACGCCACAAACAGATGCAACGGAACGAGCTGATGGGAATTAAGCTCGGCGGCTGCGGACAACGCGCTGCCCAAACTCGCGAGCGCTTCTTGCGTGAATACAGGAGTGATATCGACGATATGCGGACGCTTTCCGTGCTGATACTGCTCCTCACGATCGCGGACAAGCACGCGATCCTTTTTTTGCTTCTCGCGGCTTAAGCGAGAAAACAACCATGCGTCAGTGATGAGAGACACAAGAAATAATTGAAACGTCCAGTGCGCAGGCAGACGAAGAAGCGTTTCGGGAGCCGCGCCGTTCAGCGCAACCGGCATGATATGAAACGCAAGCGCGGCGGCAAATGAAATCGCGCCGAACAGAAAAAGCAGAACGGGAAAACTTTTATGCAAGGCGTGTTGGACGGCAAGCGCGTGAAAAACGGTTTTGGTAAAGGGGTGGCGCCAGAGAAAGGTAAGAGAGCCTTCCGTAAAAAGAACGGCCGCGCCGGAACAGCGGCGGCATGCTTGACTTGATACAGGAATGCACCGATCGCAAGGAATCACGGTTGGCAATGGACGTCCCGGCATATGATACTGTTAAAAAGATCGCGCGAATATGAATAGCCAGACAACAGCCGGTAAGAATGCGAGCCACAAAAGCAAAAGCGCGCAAAGAACCAGCGTCCACGCAGCAAGCGCGATAAGTTTGCCGATTAACACGAAGAAACGCATCACAACGCTGATAATCCGTTCTTGAAGGGTAGAGACGCCATACATCGGTTTGAAAAAATTTTTTACCCAGATCCCGATACCGAGCATGGCGATACCGTATCGAAATTTGTTCCACAGATAGAGGACGCACTGAATCAACCCTGCCGTGTACCACCAGACCGGGAAATAAAGTGCATCGAGAATAATATCGAGTACGAAAAACCGCAAAATTGCTGCCGCCATAGGAATGTGAGAGATTCTTTGATTATTCTATCACATTCTTCTCTGCGGGACTAGCGTGGCAAGCGATCAGGAATATACTTATCGTAATCGACGGGTGAAATCATACTCTCCCTCGACTCGATCAAATCTGCCTCGACTGTATTGATAGATGAGAGGGCGGCCGAAAGGCAATTCAACAAATGGTATATCGGCATCGCTAATCGAATCGATATGCTTGATAACGGCTCGCAAGGTATTGCCATGCCCGACCAAAAGAAGAGTTTCATTGCGCTTGAGTCGGGATATAATCATCTTCTTAACATACGGTATTACTCGTTTGTATACATCTTGCAAGCTCTCGCCGTGAGGCGGCCTTTCAAAAAATCCTCTCCGCCATTTGAGTAATCGCGCGGTTCCGTACTTTTTTGCGGCGGTTGTCTTATTCATCCCCTGCAAATCCCCGTAAGCGCGTTCATTGAGCGCCCGGCTTGTGTATACGGGTATAATCTTATCGGCCAAAAATGGCCGCGCTCCAACGGAGACATCATACCTTTGCGCGCTTTGATGATCGAATAAGCCGATCTTCTTTTGGCGAGCAAGCGTGATGAGCAATGTTTCATGCGCCCGCTCAAGATGAGATGTGAACACAGCGTCATAGCTGAATTGTTTACAATGCTCCGCGACTTGATGTGCCTCTTGAATCCCCTTCACGGAAAGAGGGATATCCAGCCAACCGGTAAATACATTCAATTCATTGAATCGCGACTCGCCATGCCTGACGAACACAAGAGTTCCTTTTTCTTTATTGAATGAATCTCGCATAGTGATCGACATAAAGAATCAGGCGAGAAAAATAATCCTGAAGCGATTTAATGAAATTATGCGTGTATCAATTCCTGTCGTTTACCATATCACTTCACACGATTTTTAGGAAACTCTATCAAGATGTTGGCTCAATATCCAGTCCTTTTCCAGTATTAACGATAAGAGTTTTTCGAGAAAGCATCGCGTCTTTTTCTTTTTTCGTTGCCGTATCACACCGTTGAAGATAGAGTGCGAGTCCGGCGGCGGCGGAAGGCTCCGCTTGGATTCCATTTTTTTTGAGTATCTCGTATCCCATTGTGACACACTCCTCTCGTACTTTGAATTTCCCCGTATCATCCCCTGTTCTACGGAGAGTCACTTGCGATCGAATGTCTCGATCTTGAAAGATTAAAAAGGGCTTAAAGGACGCGGTGAGTTTATCGGCTTGACTGTCTTTTTTCGCTGGCTCTGCCCCAAAGATATTCATTCTCTGAATAGAAGCGACCATCTCTTGGATCGCGTTTGCATCGCCCGGATGTACTCCAAGGCGATCGTCAGGCCCCTTACTCAAAGTGAGAGATTGCCAGGTAAGAAAATTCTCCATGAGGCGTCCGGAGCCATACGGAACATATACATCGTTGGGTTTTTGTCTAAATACTTCATGAACAAGCCAGTCGTAAAAAATAACGTTGGGTAAAAAATAAGGACTTTGGGAAGTAATTTCTACACCATGCTCATTTTCCGTAAGCAATTTCATCATTGTTGAAGAAATTTTCTTTGATAAATCTATTTTGTATACGTCTGCTCGGAGATTTCGTATTTTCTGTTCGTCTGTCGTATGAATTGTCGTGCCCACTACAAGTTTTGGTGGGGGAAGATTATACTGTTCAAATGCTTTGGCAACAGCAGTGCCTTCATTGCCGGAAGTAATGAGAGTACATTGTGGGATGCGTTGCGTTGCGAGAAAATCCTTTGCTTTTGCTTCGGTCAATCCACTTGTGCGTAAAAAAAGTCCAAACGCATAATCTGCATATAATTTCACCAGTTCCCACGCGGGACGATCCTTCATCGTCCCGGTAGCATTGACCGACTCATCCTTCACGGAAATGATTCCATACCCATCTGCGCTTAAATCCAACACCCTGTGCGGTGTCGGGCGCCATTCCGGATTTTTAAGATCGTAACTTAAAAAACGAGGAATACGATCAATCCATTCTTGCATCAATTCAGGAGACATGAATTGTGGAAACTCTACTTTCTTTACAATCTCTCGATTTGCAAGTATTGCTTCTCCTCTATCTCTCATAGAGATGGGCGGTTACAATTTTTAATTTGATATCTTTAGCTTTTCTATGTCGTATCGCGTATAGGAGCATAAGATTTTTTATGCGGAACTAGCGTGTGTATAAGAAGATTTTATACATTGAAGATTCAAACGAAACAGAGTCAGAAATTGGTGGTTTTCGGCAAAGCTGTACCGAAATCGTTTTTCTGCCGCAATACCTTAGTTCGCGCTGCGGCGCCGTACGCGAGAAAATCTTTTCTGATCTGCTCGGCTGTGATGCGGTACTCGTTGTCTCCGAAAAGGTAATCGCAAAACGCTTCTCGTGTACGCAACAGCTCTTTGAGTCGCATGCGCCACTTCGGATCGCTCACGGTAAGGTCTATAAGTTCAAGAGCGCGCTCAAACGCCGCGCTACATCGCGCTGTATCCCCTTTTTCGCGCGCTCGCAGCGTCCGTTCAATCTCACTGCCAATGTTTCCGAGTTGTTCCATGGAAGTAAGCGTAAACCACTTCCCGCCAGCCAGCTGTTTATGAATGGGAGTCATATCATTCGTGCACTAACGTGGCAACAATCGCTCTGATTTTTTTATGTGTTCCATAGAATAAAGGATTGCTTCACTCATCCTTCCATGAAAGTTCTTGAGCGTCAACGTATCATCCGATGTTGTCAATGAGAAAGGGGTCCTGTATCGCTCTTTAATCGGGAAATAGGCTTATATCTTTGCTTTTCTTGAAGGTTTCCAGTCGCGGATCAGAAAGCCTTTGCCGTAAGGTTTGACCACGACCTTCTGACGCTCGCGCCAGCCGAGCGCGCGCACTTCGATCACCGGCAGGGTGATGTAATACGTATTGCGGGTTTTTTGAATGTTGCGTATATGCGCGTCAGATGTCCTTCGTGGCGGCATAGGTGTGTTCGGCATGACTATGCGTATGACTAGTCATACGCATAGTCATGTTATCTGTCAAATACGGAATAAAATTTCCCTTCGGAAAGATTTTTGATGACCTCGTCTGGCATAAATATCCGTCCGTTCATCGTAAGATAGATGCCGGGTGCGAAATCCTCTACTTTCGCGATGGCATAACCGAGATTAAATGCCGCGTCTGAATACTCGCCGGAAAATCCTCGTAAAGGAACCATGGAACCGGTCAAAATGATCGTCTGATCGTGCCGCTTCAAATGCGCTTTCAGATGTTTCGCGGTATCAGGCATGGTATACGTGCCGTGCGTGATTACAATACGCGTATACGGACTCTTCTCAACCGCCTTCACGATCCGTTTGATATCAGCGCTCTTCAGGGATCGGCTATCCTTCATGCATATTTCGTCAAACTGAACATCGGCAAACAGAATCAGGCGAGAAAAAAAATCCGGAAGCGAGGATGCAGTCGCAAGCCCTTCGCCAATCACAGCAGTGTCTTTCTTCCCATCCCAAACCGCGTCAATGGTGCCGCCGGTTGTGATGATGTGAATTTTTGAGTGTTGCATACGTGATTAATGAAATTATAAGTGAGTCAATCCTTGAGTTTACTGTACCACTTCCCACGCTTTTTAGAAAACTCTTTCAAGATATATGTTGAGTATTGCTTCTCCTCTATCTCTCATAGAGATGGACGGTTACCATTTTTAATTTGATATCTTTAGTATCGATATGCATCTTTTCTATGTCGTATCGCGTATATGAGAATAAGATTTTTTTCTACTGTATAAATAACTCTATAATCGCCAATACGAAGACGAAATCCACGCACTCCCTTTAACCGCTTTGGATTATCTCCTTTTGGAAATGGCTGCATAGAGAGAATCGTGGATATTTTTTCTAATATAATCTGTCGTATAGAGCTTGTAGTCTTTTCAAGCTCTTTTACTGCTCGCCGTTCAATATGCACTTCGTACATAGTTATGGACGCAAAAGATTATTCAGCGGAACAAATGAAGCATCATTTTTTCTATCCTGAATAATCATCACGTCAGGGTCTGCGGACGACAGGGTCTCAATGTCGTGCCGATCTTCGTGCGTGACATATTTCTGGCGAACAAGATCACGAAAGAATTCGCTTCTACTCGAGTATTTTTTTTCTTTTATTTCGATATCTACTATTCGAGCAAGCTCATCATTAAGAGAAATATTATAAGTCGCCATATTTTTATTGATTTTATGTATTATATGTGTGGATTATAGCATTCTTTGCTATTCTTTGTCAATGCTATGCATTTTGATTTCCTTCGGTGTTTTTTAAACAAAGGTCGCAAAAAGGATGTGGAAATGGGGTCAGCCACCATTTCTGGAATGTTTGTTTATCGTTCTTTGCAAAAATGGTGGCTGACCCCATTTCTACATTTCTACAGTAGTAGGAAGCAATAGCTACGCTTGACCGTATTTATCTATTGTATATACTATAGATATATGAAGACGATACTCAATATCAAAACGGATAAGGAGGTGAAGGAGGGCGCTCAAGGAGTTGCCCGAGAAATGGGTGTGCCTTTGAGCACGATTGTCAATGCCTACCTCAAAGAATTTATTCGGACGCGTGAAATTCGGCTTGTTGCGCCACCCAAAATGACCCCTCACCTTGAAAAGGTTATCACAGCGGCAAAAAGGGACTATAAAAAAAAGAAAAATATATCTCCTGTTTTTTCACGTGCACAAAATGCGATTGCATATCTTCATTCTAAATGAGAATCCTCTTTCATAAAAAATTTAAGAAGCAAGTCGCGAAATATCCGTTTCTAAAGATTCAAATCGATGAACGGATTATTTTATTTATGAACGACCCCTTTCATCCTCTCCTTAATAATCATCCCCTTACTGGAAAGTGGATAGGATATCGAAGTGTCAATATTACCGGCGACTATAGGGCTATTTATGAGTTTGTTAAAGAGGATGTGGCGTTTTTTGTGGACATGGATACTCATAGTAATCTTTACCAATAAGGGGATTGATTACGAGATCTCATTTCTATCATACGTGGATTCGAGCGTTATAAATTAATGATTTCCTTGCTCAAATTCCATTCCGCTTTCGGTTAAATTTCTAAAATCGGAGGGGGAGGGATTCGAACCCTCGAGGACGTTGCCGCCCTAACGGTTTTCAAGACCGTTTGTTTCAACCGCTCACACACCCCTCCGGATTTCTCAACTCTAAAACACTTTCTCTTGTTTGCCAAGAATCGGCACAGGCCGCAAAAAGTTGATGTCAATCCACGCCTTCAAAGAAGCTGCGACGTCGCGCGCATATTCACCGGAGAAAAACTCGTAACGCGCGCGGTCGGCGCCGACACCGACAGCATCGATGCCAAGACTCCGACATAGGTAAAGAGCGCGCACAAGATGATATCTCTGGGTGACAATGGTTACCGCTTGCTGACCAAAAATCTCCTTCAAACGGTAGCAGCTGTCATACGTACGCCGCCCGGCGTAGTCGGAAATAATGTCTCCAGAATGAATGCCTTGATCGCTTAAGTAGCGCTTCATGATTGCTGGCTCGTTGTAATGTTCCTCCCTATTATCTCCTGATACAACAATCTTTTTTACTTTCCCCGCCTGATAGAGCTCTGCGGCCGTATCGAGCCTGTCGGAAAGCATCTCGCTTGGCTCCCCTTTTCGAATGCTTGCGCCGAGCACAAGCGCGACAGGGCGCTCCGGTACATCGGAAATCGTAAAAATAAATATGTCCTGCGGCATACGCACCATAAGAATTGCGTATGATACGGCCGCGAATAAAATAATGATACTTATGCGAATAAGTAGTGTGGGCATGGAATTGACGTTCATCAATAAAGCCCCCGACAACTATGCCGCCGCGTCGTGACGCCTTGGCATAGTGTGATCGAGGGCTCTTATGTTCTTTTCGCGATGGATCCTTATTGCAACAGCTTATCTATATCAGCTTTTAACTGTTCAGCCGGCACAGCCCCGCGAATAGGCGCGCTGCGTCCGTCTTTCGATACAATGAAGCCACCGGGCGTCCCCTCGACACCAGCTGCCTGGCCTTCTGTGAAATCTTTATTTACTTTCTCCGTATATTTACCGCTGTCGAGACATTCCTGAAATTTCTTTTCATCCATACCAAGCTCTTTTGCGAGCGGTACGAGCTTATCGAGCGCAAATCCGGTGCCGTTCGCGGTCGTACGGGCAAAAATCGCGTCTATATAGCTCCAAAACGCTTCATTCCCGCCAATATCTGCGGCACATTCGCTAGCCTCGGCTTCCTTTTGAGCATTGGCATGGAAGCCAAGCGGAAAATGCCGGTACACCCAATTGACCTTACCGTCGTATCCATTGACAACCTCTTGTACCGTGGGATGGAATCGCTGACAGAAAGGACACTCTAAATCGGAGTATTCCACAATGGTAACTGCCGCGTCCTTGTTGCCCCGTACATGATCTTGGTCGGATACCGGTTTCAGCTCGCCGGGAACAGCTCCGATGGCATTTTCCGCAACCGACGGTATTTGTCCGGCGAGCGCATCAATCTGTCCCTGTGACAGTCCTTTAGAGCCGCCAAACGCCTTTGTCGCAAAAATTGCCGTTGGAATTGCCATAATCAGCACGCCAAGAAGAAAACCTCCGAAAAAAAGTTTTCCCGGCGTGAACGAAAGAGAAAATGTCACTTTTGATGACTTGCTGTCTTGTGTCCCATGGTGGCTTGCGTGCTCTGACTGATGAGAACCTTCGTGTTGGTGCGTCATAGAGTAAATAAATGAGTAAATTGAGACTGTAGAAAAATAGCTTCCCTGTCACTTCCCGGGGGCTCGGATTCAAACCCATCGTCGAAGGAGCCGGAAAAAAGTACCATCTGATATTTTGCTATAGTCTCAATTGTCTGCAGTTCATTATAGGGCGTATAAAAAAATAATCAAGCAATCGCGGGTGTAATCGTGTGCCATTCCGTTGATTGTTCGTACTGGTGCCCGACGCGTAAAATTGTCTTTTCATCAAAATGACGGCCTAAAAGCTGCAGGCCGATTGGCAAGTGTTTGTCTGCTTTCTCGGCATACCCGCAAGGAACGACGAGGCCGGGAATACCGGCAATATTTGCGGATACCGTAAAGATATCGGCGAGATACATGGTCAGCGGGTCATCGGTACGTTCACCGATCTTAAACGCTGTCACCGGCGATGCGGGTGTCGCGATACAATCAACTTGCCGGAATGCGTTGTCAAAATCACGGCGCACTTGCAAACGGACTGCTTGTGCCTTTTTATAGTATGAATCATAGTATCCCGCTGCCAGGACATACGTTCCCAACATAATGCGACGCCTTGTCTCTTGCCCGAATCCTTGGCCGCGAGAAAGCCGGTACACCTCATCGAGATTCTTCGCTTGATCCGCGCTCAATCCGTAACGGATGCCGTCGAAACGAGCAAGATTTGCGCTTGCTTCCGCGGGTTGGAGAATATAATATACGGCAAGGGCATACTTGGAAAGCGGCAATTCGATCGGGACAATCGTAGCGCCGAGCGATTCGATCTGCGCGATCGCCGCGCGCAGGGCTGCGGTGACGGCGGGATCCATGCCATCGATAAAGTAATCTTCCGGCACGCCAATCTTGAGCCCGGCTATGGATTGAAAAATCTGTCCCGCTATCGGTTCTGAAATTGCCGCTGTACTGCTGGAATCCATGGGGTCGGGTCCTTTGATCGCGTCAAACACGATCGCTGCGTCCTCCACAGTCTTGGTAAGCGGCCCGATCTGATCAAGAGATGAGGCGAGGGCAATCAATCCGTTGCGAGACACCGCTCCATAGGTAGGTTTGAGTCCTACGATACCGCACAGACTCGCAGGCTGGCGGATCGATCCGCCGGTGTCAGATCCGAGCGCGTACACGCACTCATCCGCGGCAACGGCGGCCGCTGAACCGCCGGATGAGCCGCCAGGCACCCTGCGGAGATCGTGAGGGTTTTTTGTCGGCCCATATGCCGAATTTTCAGTCGATGACCCCATTGCGAATTCGTCAAGATTTGTCTTGCCCAAAAAAACTGCTTGCGATGCGCGCAATGACGCAACGACAGAGGCATCAAATGAACCTATGTACGAATCTAAAATTTTAGAAGCTGCTGTCGTCCGTCCGCCGGCGACAAGAAGATTATCTTTCAATGCCATCGGCACGCCGCTCAATAAACCGATCGTGCGTCCCGATGCGATATCAGCATCAACCGCATCGGCTTGCGCGCGCGCCTCGTCATCCGTTACAGTCAGAAAAGAATGGATAGCCCCATCGAATTTTTCGATGCGCTTCAAATAAAGGTCGGTGATCTCGCGACAGGAAAATTCTTTTTTGCGCAAACCCTCATGGACTTCCTTGATGGTCCGCGCCGGCAACAATGGCGGCATAGTCATGGCGAAAAAACTCCTTTGACTTTCAAGAAATCACCCGCTTTATGCGGCATGGCATCAAGGAGGCGCTTGCGCGTCTCGTCGTCGCATCCTATGACGGCATCTTCTTGCGTTGCGTTGCGTAAGCCTTCCACGGGATATTCGTATGCCATATCCGCTGTATCAATTTCTTCCAACTGGGAAACATACTCAAGAATAGAAGAAAGCTGAATCGAAAACCGCTCTTCCTCTGCCGTGGAAAGGTCAAGCCGGGCAAGCTTGGCAATATGTTGAATGTCTTTTTGTGTAAGCGCCATAGTGAAGGTCTCCACAGTATACACAATACGGAGAAAAAGAAAAGGAGCAGCCGATGAGAAACCCTCTCGGCTACCCCGCGTTAAAAAATCGTGCCGAAACACGAAACGTACCTACTGTTCTGCGCCATCAAAAGAAACAATCTTTGCGGTAATTGCATACAAAACTCGAGCAACGATATCGGAGGGGTCGTCAGCCGGATCACCGTCAACGGAGTCCATGATCTCGACATACTCCTTCTGTTCCACCCAGATCGTCCACGGCTTCACTCGATACACGATCGGGGGTGTTTGGGGACCATACGGAAAGAAGAGAACAAGCGAACCGATGGTCACGGGACGCTTGACGGGGATCCCCTTGAACACATACGGCTGGTACTGCGGGTACATGAGATCATCCGCGCGCCGGCTGTGGAAGACGCCGACCGTGTGAAAGAGCTCATGCGCCATGATCTTGGCAACGCGCGCTCGCATGAACTTCGCGCTTGCCGCTTGCGAATACTGCCTTTCTTGCAGTAAACGCAGAGAAGCCCGCAGCTCCTCAAGGGACAGCTCGATCCGTACATCCGTCATGGAGCGATGGTAGATGCCAAGCTCCGGAATATACGTTGCATCGTTGATCTTGGCGACAACTCTGCCGATCGTGGAGCTGCCAATCGCGCTCTCCCGCCAAACGGCGTATCTGCGCGGTACCGTTGCGAGCCGTTCTGTCAGCCGAACGGGAATGGAGTACGATCCCGAAGGAGTCGCATCCGCGATGCCGCAACGAATCTTGCTGCGATGTTCGAATGCGGAAACGCCATCGGTGATACCGAGCATGATACTCTCACGATACGCGAACAGTTGCGCACCGAGAGTTGCCTTGTCGAACTTTGGCACAACGATCGTCATGCCGCCGCTCAACGCGACAGATTCATTTGTCGTGATCACGAATCGCTCAAAGAGCACTTCTTGATCGTAGCTGACCACTTCGCGCGCGAGCACCATCTGATACACGGAACGGCGCGCAAGATCAAGATCTTCGCGAGTAAGACCGAACCGCTTGCGTTCAAAATCGTCAAGGCCTTCGATCAACTTGAAAAAAGGCGCTCCCGCAAGAACGAGCTCCTGTCGAGCCGACAGAGGCGCTACCTCTACGGAGAACCCTTCCTGCCGCGGATCACGCGCAGAAGATTGCGCTCGTTGCTGCACCGACCTGTCGGATGCCGCTATCTGATTGAATGCGGCGGTGTTCTCGGAAGGCTCGGCGCGAGTAAGTGCAACAGCACAGAACAAAATAAAAACGAACAAACGCTTCACCACAACATGTCTCCTCTCTCCAAACATCTCTGCTTTTTTGCAAAGATTTCTTTAACTAGGCGGATGAGAAAGAGAACGAATCTTGGTTGTATCCGTCCACAAGGACGTGGCTTAAAAAACTATGGTGAACGTACTACAGATACAGCGTAGCATGAAACTCTACCAGAGGAAAGCTCCTGTCAACAAGCGATCATGAGACTGGTGAAACATAGCTTCACGGGAAAGGAGCCTGAAGACTCGTAACGTCTGATATTTTGCTACGGTCTCATTATACCATTCGTAAAAATTCATGCTCATTCAGGATGGCGACTCCGAGCTTCTTTGCTTTCTCATATTTCGAGCCGGGATCTTTGCCTGCGACAACGTAATCAATTACTTTACTCACGGATGAGGAAACCTTTCCGCCGCGAGAACGGATCTTTTCTTTTGCTTGATCGCGCGTGAGCGATTCGAGTTCGCCCGTGAGCACAAATGTCTTGCCTGCAAGCGTTGTGTTTTGCTTTGTCCGCGCGGCAGTGATCGTGACGCCCCGATCAGCGAGCTTGTCAAGAAAAGCTTTATGTTTCTTATCATGAAAATATCCTGCAACGCTTGACGCTACGATACTGCCGATATTCGGGATTGATTCAATCTCTTCTTGAGACGCTGCTCGCATCGCGTCAAGAGAACCGAACTGTTCAGCAAGATCAATTGCCGTCTGCTCGCCGACATGTCTGATTCCAAGCGCGTACAAAAAACGAGACAATGAAATGTGTTTGCGCGCGTTGATCGCATCTATGATATTTTGCGCGGATTTCTCGGCAAATCGCTCCAAAGGCTCCAAATCGCCCTTGTTGAGCGTAAAAAGATCCGCTGCCGACTGCACAAGACCGCTGTTCATCAGCTGCTCGATAATCTTTTCACCAAGTCCTTCAATATTAAATGCTTTTTTTGAAACAAAATGATTAATCGATTCTTTTTCCTGTCCGAAGCATTGTTTATTCGTGCAGTACAAAGCAACTTCGCCTTCAAAACGCTCGACAGCGGATCCGCATACAGGGCATCGTGTGGGAGGATGGATCGCACGCTCATCGCCGCTGCGCATTTCCGCCAACACTCGAATGACCTTCGGGATGATATCCCCTGCTTTTTCTATGATTACGGTGTCGTTGATTTTTATACCAAGCCGCGTGATCTCATCCATATTATGAAGTGTCGCGTTTGCAACCGTAGTGCCGGCAATCACTACCGGCTCAAAATGCGCGACCGGAGTCAAGGCGCCGGTACGCCCCACCTGAAACGTGACGTCTTCGATTCGAGTCGTCGCTTGTTGAGCGGGAAATTTATACGCGATCATTCCACGCGGCGCCTTGCCGATTACGCCGAACTTTTCAAGTAACGCGTTAGAATTCACTACGACGACAACTCCATCAGTCCAATAATCAAGCGTACAACGTGTTGCACTCAAACGCTCATGATATGAGCTGACGTCAGCAAGATTCTCGCAATACTGATTGTAAGGATTGCATTTAATGCCGAGCAGCTGCAGCGTTTCATGCGCTTGTTCATGGGTAGTGATGCCGAAAGAGTCTTCGTCAAGCAATGCGTAGCCAAAAAAATCAAGGCGCCGGGAAGCGGTGATTGCAGGATTAAGCTGGCGGATGCTGCCGGCTGACGCGTTGCGAGGATTAGCAAATATCTGCCGCCCGTGCTTTTGCTGCTCGGTATTGAGAGCGTCAAAAGATTTTTTGCTCATGAATACCTCTCCGCGCACTTCGAGAGCGCCGCGGTGAGCCGCCATGCGTGAACGAAATTTTTTTTCATCTACCCGCGAGGAAAATTTTTTTAGGAACGCTGATACTTCTTGTTCGTCAGGAACGCGCAATCGCAACGGAACCGCTTCGATCGTTTTCAAATTTTGCGTGACATCCTCTCCTTCGCGTCCGTCTCCGCGGGTCGATCCGCGCATGAATTCGCCATCTTGATATTCCAACGAGACAGCCAATCCGTCCATTTTCAACTCGGCATAGTAACCGAAAGAAGCGGATGGCACGATACGGCGCAAACGCCCTTCCCATTCGCTCAATTCCTCAAACGAAAAAACATCCTCCATGGAAAGCATGGGAAACTCATGGCGGACCTTGCGGAATTTCGCCAAAGGAGCGCCCCCGACCCGTTGAGTCGGAGAGCTCGGAACGATCAGATCAGGAAACTGCTGTTCAAGCCGGTACAATTCATGTTTCAATGAATCAAGAGCCGCGTCGGAAATCTCTTGTCGGTCATGCACATGATAGAGGTAGCGATGATGCTCGATCGTCGCGCGAAGTCGTTCGATGCGTTTTATCGCTCCTTGTTTTGTCATTGTGTTTGCCCACCGCCTTTTGTCACCTGCTCTTCGCTAAAGAGCACAAAATCATAAATCCCGCCTGCTGTCTCTTTGCCGGGAACGATTGCGCGTTGGATGCTTTGCGAAATCGCGTTGGATACGCCTTCAGGCTGGAACAAAAAATAATTGGGGATTTCTAACGGATTACTGTTTGCGCCAAGATCGGAATGGATCGTCACGACGGATCCTTGGACGTCGCGAAACAATGCCTTGACTCGTATGAGCATTGGCCGATCGCTGTCAATCAATTCACTGATGGGCAGGATCACGCGATTATCTTCCTCGCCGGGATCCAAAAATTCCTTTACAACCTTCGCCGACGACCAATTAATCGTGCCTTCATCCCATACCACAATGGTAATTTCAAATTGCGGGTTCGGCGTTCCGTCGCATTGGTCAGTATACGGGCAGGGAGACGAGGCCCACGTCAGTAGAAGCGATTTAAGGTTTTCCACCCCTTTCATGCCGTTACCATCCACTTTGTACAAACCGAATTCGACTGTCTCATTTTTCAGTAAGAGTGATTTTTCAAGTTTCGTAATGCTATTTTTGAATCGCGTTGCGCTTCCGGTATTTTCGAGAGTCCAACTCATACCGATCGGGAATTCCCCGTCCGCTGATTTTACTTTACGCAGCGAGGTAACTCCTTCTTTCCGCACCTGGTACAATCCGCTCTCGATACCCGATTCAGCAGCGTAAGAAGCTATGACAGATTGATCAATGGAGCGCGCTTGCCGAATCGAACTTACGACGAACAGCGCGAATTCGGCGCTTACGATCATAATGCCGGAACCGATGATTAACGTCATCACGAGCACGCTGGCGCGAAATTGTTGTATTGTGATATTCCTGATTCTTGATTCCCGATTCATAGATTCATCGTATTATCGCCGATATTCACGGGATGAAATGGTTGTTTGCACGGAAAGATTCGCTGTTTCCTTAAATCCCTTGATCTGGGCTGTCGCGTCAAATACAACCGTCACTTTCGGCTGCTGGTCAGCAACGTATTCATTGGTATCATCTTTAATAAAAGGTGATCTGGCAGGTGTAATATAAAAACGCAACGTATTGATTTTGACTCCTTGCGACGAAGCAACAGCCCACGTCTGCCCATTATCATCGCTTATAGCCAAGCAAGGAGTACTCTTTTCGTCAGGACATTTGTCTGATTTCAGTTCATGGCCGAAACGTACTATCGATCCATCGAAACGTTTGAGCGCAAGTTGGTCGTTGCCGGCTTCCAGATCTATCGGTTTACCGCAACGCAGCTCTTGTTGCCCCGAGACTCCAGTCAAATCTTCGTAACAATCGAAATCAATACCGCCTCCCTGGAGTGATTGTGTCAGTGTCTGCAGTAGATATCTGGCATCTGCGTGCAGCTTTTCGACCGCGGCGACCTTCCGTTGCGCTTGCTGAGCGCGCACAAAAATATCAATCGCGCCGGCAAGCAGGATGGTAAAAACAAAAATCACCACAAGCAGTTCCATGAAAGTAAAGCCGCGGGCATGCCTTTCTCTTGAAAAACGACTATTGAAGATCAGATGATTCATTGCTATCTCCAGTTATAGAGCTGCTCGACGATCGTGGTTGATTGCGAACCCCCTGCTCCTTGCCATCCGGTTTCCGAGAGTATATGGATTCCGATCTTTTCGTCGGTTCCGGTACAGCCGATTGACTTGACTATCTTCTCGGCTTTGGTGTTCTTATCCTGACAAATCGGATTGAAACGGATGCGGCGAAAATAGGGAGTGCGCGTGACGTCTTCGCCGGGATCCTCGAGCTGGACAAAACGGCCGTCCGTCTGCTGATAGATACGATACGGTTCGGTAAATACGGCGTTCTCATCGCCGCAGGAATCGACAAAACGGAATCCGTCCATGGAGTCGTTGAGTACCGAGCAACTGTCTTGATCTCCGAATAAGCCTGCATCCCACTGCTCGATTTTTACCCAATTCGTATCACGGACATTCCTTGCTAACTCAATGCCTTCGCGCGCGAGATTCGATGCAACCAGACGAATGCTTCCGATCGTTTGATTGCGGACATTAGCCGTAGTTAACCCCAGTACGCCCACAAGTCCCACCGCAAGGATAAAGGTAGCGGAAATGAGTTCGATAAGGGTTTGAGCCGGCGCATTGGCGCGCTTATGTTTGATGACAATATCACCGAACAGCTCCTGTTGCGCGACTTCAATCCACCGCTGTTTGACGAGCTCCAATATCGCCAGGAAACTTACTATGATCTCTGTCCGTGATTGAGCGCGCGCCAATATGCGAAGAAACGAGAGTGAAGAATCTTGCCGTACCATATCCTTAAAAAGTGCCATTTTTTCTTGAATCGTAATGCCTGGATCAAACGTAATGCGGACAGGAATCTTTTGAACGTCTGCTTTCCGTAGCAACGAGTGAAATGCTTCCCGTAATGTTTCCTGCTTCACTTTTTTCGGCGGTAGAAACATCTGATTGTCACGTTCATAAGAAAACGGTCGGAAGTACGAGACGCGGTTTTGCGCGAGTATCTCTTGAAGCTGTTTGGCCGCCCGATGATACTCTTGATAAATCTTGAGCTGATTTTTCAAATTTTCGATTTCCGCCTCGTCTTCTTTCGTAAGATACGGCAACAGAAGTTTTGACTTAATGTAAATCAGTTTTGCGGCAACAACAAGAAAATCTGCGAGTTCCGTCGCGCGAATATGATCTGCAAGCCGCGCGATGTGTTCGAGGTATTGATCCGTAACCGCGGCTAGCGACACCGCGGTGATATCGAGCTTTTCCGTTTCAATAAGCTCGAGTAATACATCAAGCGGCCCTTCAAATTGTTCAACTTTTACGGCGAGCACGTTGTTTCTTTTTCTTGATCCGTTGCTTTGGCGCTCCAAACACGCCCACGATCGGATTTTCAAAACGCAGAAAATCTTTCATATGCAGCACGATCGACTCTTGGAAGCTCCCTCCGGAAAGGACTACTTGTTTTTCCTTCATAAGCTTCCGGTCAAGATATACGGGCAGCTTGTAGAGACTCCCAAACGAAGAAAGAGGCCCCTTTCCAATCTTGATCTTTTTTGTCATTTCGCGTTCTTTGGGGATCGATACTTTTTTGGCTGACGCGACCTTGCCGAGTTTTTTCAAATCAAGCTGGCTTGCGGCAGAAAGCAGAGCGACAGCCAATCCCTTATCCGTTTTGATGAGAAGTGTCTTGACTACTTGCGTTAACGGGATACGCAACGTTGCCGCCAAATCAAAGGCGGTGTAAGCAACACGATGTTTCAGCGTATCATATTTGACCCGCGCGGCATCAAGAGTTTTGATGAGTTTTTTTGATAGCGGCATGGGGATGCGGTTATCAATAATTCCTACCCATCCATTATAACGCGAATTCCCAAATCGCGTAACTGTCCTTGCTCTACAGTGCTCGGAGCGCCGACCGTAAGGTCGCGGGCGTCGCCAGTCTTAGGAAAGGCCATAACTTCACGGATATTCGGTTCATCCAACAGCAGCATAAGCAAACGATCAAGCCCGAGCGCGATGCCGCCATGCGGGGGCGCGCCGTACTGAAAAGCCTCGAGCATGTGCGCAAAGTGTCCTTTCTGTTCTTCTTTGAAACCGATGAGTTCGAATATCTTTTTTTGAATCTCCGGATCATGAATACGGATGCTGCCGCCGCCACACTCATTGCCGTTTATGATAAAATCGTATTGCCATGATTTTGCCGCCAGCGGATCCGTATCAAGCAATTGCAGATCTTGTAGCCGCGGCATCGTAAACATGTGATGCATGGGTGCGCAGAACCCATTCACTTGTTCAGGTTCAAACACCGGAAAATCAACAACAAACGCAAGTGAGAGCTTTGCGGGATCTGCGAGTTGGAGCTGACGAGCGGATTCAGCTCGAATCATGCCAAGTACCGTCTCGACTTGAGCGCGGGGACCGGCGCCGAAAAATACAATATCACCCGTTTCGCATGAGAGTGCGGAAAGGATGTTTTGGGTGCGCTGTTCGCCCACATATTTGATGATCGGTGATTCCGCATCATACGATGCGCCGGTGACTGACTTGACTTTGATGTAGGCAAGACCGCCGGCGCCGCGCTTTCTGGCAAGATCGGTAAGTTCATCAATCTGTGAACGGGAAAAAGACGCGCCGTTCGGCACGCGCAATGCGCGGACAACTCCTCCCTGAACTATCGGATCGCGAAATACGGCGAAGTCGCATGATTCTACTTCCGGAGTAATATCATGGATCGACAGATCGTACCGAAGATCGGGACGATCAACGCCATATCGGAGCATTGCATCATCATAGGAAAGTCGCGGGACGGATCGTAGCGCAACGGTTTTATTGATCATTCCCCGCTCGTTAAGAAAATCAATAAGTCCAATGATGAGAGATTCTATTAATGCAAGCACGTCATCACGCTCAACAAAAGACATTTCAAGATCAAGCTGGCTGAATTCCGCTTGTCGGTCTCCACGGCTATCTTCATCGCGCAAGCATTTCGCGATCTGAAAATACCGGTCAAGGCCGCCAATCATAAGGAGTTGTTTATACTGTTGGGGCGATTGCGGTAATGCGTAGAATGTTCCCCGATGCAAGCGCGACGGCACAAGATAATCGCGAGCGCCTTCCGGCGTACTCTTCGTCAGCAACGGTGTCTCGACCTCGAGAAAACCGCGATCCGCAAGAAAATTACGGATAAAACGTATCGCTTCATGCCGAACGATCATATTGCGTTTCATGCGCGGACGACGAAGGTCGACATATCGATATGTCATGCGGCGTTCTTCATTGACATCTTGTTCTTCTTCCGCCGGGGATTCCACTTCAAAAGGAGGGGTTTGGGATGTATTCAAAATCTTGATCTCGCTCACAATTACTTCAATCTCTCCGGTCGAGAGATTTTTGTTGACCATTTCCGCGGGCCGCTTGCTTACGGCGCCTTTCACCTGGATGACATATTCCGAGCGCACGGAATCACCGACCGTGAATGCTTCCGCGTGTTCTTCAGGACGGAATACGATCTGCGTAATGCCGTACCGATCGCGTAAATCAATAAAAATAAGGCCGCCGTGATCACGGCGCGATTGCACCCAGCCGCTCAAAGTGACGGCGGAACCGA
>JACPHV010000001.1:19519-20142 GCA_016188385.1 Candidatus Uhrbacteria bacterium
CCGTGATCACGGCGCGATTGCACCCAGCCGCTCAAAGTGACGGCGGAACCGAGGTGGGATATTGTTAACTCATTGCATGTGTGTGTGCGGAGCATATATATTCATCTTTTTCAAGTGTGGCACACATAATCTGCTTTTGCAACATCTATTGGATCATTAAAAGAGGCTCGCGAAGGGTGCGAGCCAAAGAATGAAACTTGCCGGACTTCTGTCGGCATTAGGTATAGCACATCGCGATCAGATCGCGATGTTAACGCTCTTGCCTCCGACATACGGGATGCCCGGATCGATGCTCTCGCTGGCCCCGGGAAACCGGATACCAGTGATGTCCATGTACGCCCGGACATCAACCGGCAGGTTCTGAATCGTGCGGACGGTCGCGGTCAGTTCCGAAAACTTCCCGCCTTTGATTAATTCTTGCGTATAAGGCTCTATCTCGTAAAAAACCTCATACACAACCGCACCGGCAACGATCTCAAAGATTTCGACACCGTTGATGTCGAATACGAGATTCATAAGCACGCGGCTCGACCGGTCGAGCCTGTACGCGAGACGCGCAAGGTGGAAGTCATGCGTGGAGACAATCCTCCACCGACCAACCACGATCGGGTCGCCCTTCGAGA
>JACPHV010000023.1 GCA_016188385.1 Candidatus Uhrbacteria bacterium
TTCATGCAATACTCTTGAACGCTATTCGAGATGACGCAGGTATATATCGGGATCACAATGTGCGCATCATGGGTACCTGTGTGCCAACCGCAAATTATCTGAAAGTTCCCATTTTGATGAAAGAATTGGTTCGAGACATACACAGAAAATCATCAGATAGTATTCATGATATCACTGATGTACATAGCAGATTCGAGAAAATTCATCCATTTAGTGATGGGAATGGACGAGTCGGTCGCATTCTCATGCATGCAATGGCGCTGCGATCCAATCTCCCCCCTGTTGTCATTCGCTCTGAATACAAAAAACTGTATGCGACGTATCTTAATAAATCACAGATGTCTGAGGATTTGAGTTTGTTGGAAGATTTTGTGTGCGATGCCCTATTTGAGGGTTATCTGATTGTTGAAAGAATGTAGTAGTCGCACGGGTTCTCGCATCGCGCACGATCTCGAGGAGTATAGAATTTTCTGCATTGATTCCGCCTTTGGCGGGATTTGTGCTGCTTGAAATCTTTCCAATTTGATACCTTTCTGCTATGATCAAAACAATCTATGGACATGAAAGATGCTCGAATTCAGAAAGCATTTGATTGGCTCGCACTTGAAAATGGCGAGAATTTTTTGTTACCCGATGAACATTGCCAGACCAGGGATGTTTTACTATCACGAGCTGCTAAAATGGTGATCCAATGTGCTCAAAGAAGAAGCTGATAGTATCGAGCTTGATTTTTTGTAACAAATCCGCACAGTCTTACTAGGTATCTGACACCTTTTTTGGAGGAAGCCCATATCAATGCATGGCATCAAGAACAAAGCAACCGTAGGTTGAAAAAAAACCGCTCATACTGAAAAATAAAACTATGAAAATCAATCCTTCGACAAATTCAGGACTAATCAACACACTCAAGCTTATCATCGCCATTGTTGTTTCCGAGCTTGCCGGGATTATCGGCTGGGTTTTTACTACGCCGTCGATTGCCGGCTGGTACGCAGGGCTCGTCAAGCCAGCCCTCAATCCTCCTGCGTGGGTATTCGGTCCGGTCTGGACGACACTGTTTGTGCTCATGGGCGTCGCGGCGTTTCTTGTTTGGAAAAAGGGACTGGATCGCAGAGACGTAAAAATCGCCCTTGGCATATTTGTCGGCCAGTTGATCTTAAATACGCTCTGGTCGATCATCTTTTTCGGACTGCATTCCCCGGGCGGTGCGTTGATTGAGATCGTATTCCTCTGGCTCGCCATTCTCGCTACAATCGTTGCGTTTGATAAAATCTCCAAATCAGCCGCGTGGTTGCTTGCGCCCTACATCCTCTGGGTAAGTTTCGCGATGTATTTAAACTATGCGATCTGGACATTAAATTGAGACCGTAGCAAAATATCAGATGGTACTTTCTTCCGGATCCTTTCTCGAAATTGATTCGGAAATGACAGGGAAGCTATTTTTCTACAGCTTCAATTTATTGATGACAATACGATACGTTTTAACGACGTAAATGGAGCATCTATCTGGTATGGTATTCACTCCATTGCTAACTAATTCCAACGGCTAAGACGCCTTAGCCATTGAAATTGGTACGGTGACTGGCCGCGTAGTACGCATCAGTACGGGGATCGCACCGTTTTTAGCGCGTATGAGGGGATGATTTTTTCCACTGGAATCCTTTCCGATGAGAGAGAGGTTTCTCGCCGTCTTTGGGTTGTATAAACTTGACGACCGGTTCGTCATTGTCGTTGAGTCCGAGGTGAACTAATCTCCCTTCGGGGTTCGTATAGACTAACACGGACACAGGTTTGAATTTTTCATGCATAGTCAAATGTTCCTTCATGCGCTCGCGAACATCTTGAGGAAGCTGAGCAAACTTTTCATCGGAATCGTTTTGGTTTCTCATCATCTTCAATCCGAATGCGCGTCCTGCGCGGCCGATGAATCCGTGAATCGGCATTTCATCAGCGCTCGCTACGCGTAAGTCCGGGGCATTCTGCGCTTCAACGAGTGCTTGAGCGAGGGATTCTTTTCGTTGTTCCCTTGCAGCTTCCATCTTTTCCCGGAATGTTATTTCCAATGCGGCGCGTTCTTCGTCAGTAAGATTGGCAAGCCTCGCGTAGGCGCGATTCACCGTGCCGTGCGCTTGAGCGTTTGCGACGGAAAATGCCGATGGACCGAATGTACCGGCGGCCACGATCATAATCGCAAGTCCCGCAGTTGAAAAAACCACACCCTTTTTAACGATCGACATAGAGTACGTAATGTCATGAATAAATGCGCAATACGCGCTGATCAAGGAGCGATTTGCGTGAGCCACTATGAGCGCTTTGCGCAGACGCTCCCTATGCCCGTTCATGTGTTTGACGACGGGTGTTTTACATTCGAGAGAGTGTATGTCGGCATTATGCATAGCGTTTTGTAGTTTATTTTGAGGCGAGAAGCTCTGGCCTATCGGCATCTTCTTGCTGATATAACGCGGTCTTCGAGGATTGGTTGCGATATGTCCGCAATACTTTGATGGATCGGGAGAGCAGTGATTTTATTGTTCCTTCTTTTCTCCCCATAATGTTCGCGATTTCCGAAATTTTTTTTCCCTCGAAAAAACGAAGCGCAAGTACTTCCTGGTATGGCGCTGACAATTGCGTAATCAGTGCACGTATTCGCCGCCATTCGGCCGATCGCGCAAGTGTCCGCTCCTGCTCGATCATTTCCTCAAGAATGTTCTCTTGGCTAGGAGGATCGTACTGTTCATCATCCATAAGCGCGTCAAGTGAGAGAGGCGGATTTTTCTTTCGGCGATAGAATTGGTTGATTTCGTTGCCAGCGATGCGGTAAAGCCAATTCGCAATGGAGATATTGCGCCACTGGAATTGCCAAAGCCGTGTGAGCGCGCGGAAAAAAGTGTTTGCGGTGATGTCTTGGCTATCGTGAATATTTCCTACGCGGCGTACTATATAGCCGTAAATAGCGTTGTGGTACGCATCAAAAATCCCCCCGAACGCCTCAGGATCTTTTTGTGCGAGTTTGACCAATTTTTTTTCTTCAGAGAGTTCCATGGGTGGCTATATCATAACGCGCAGCGACTGAAAAGGTTGCACCATCAATTTATTTTGCCATATCGTTACGATCTGGTATATTACCGGCGCTGAATGGTTAATCCAACGTTTCTATGAAGAATGAGGGGCATAAACTTGATCGTAAGGTGCTTGTCGTGGCGCGTGAAGCGCTTTTTCTGGACGGCACTTTTAGTGGATTCCGCCCCGCAAGTGAAGTTGACTATCAATCCCGCATACTTGCATCTTCATTTTTCATGAGAAGAGGGGACGCCGAAGAAAATCCAAAATTCAAGCAGCCGATCTGTTGTGCCGTGGTAGTGAACAGAGCAGATCACACAGTATTTTTGTGTAAAAAGTTGAAAGAAGCATCAGAGGAGCGTTTACACGGCACATGGTCATGCTGTATTGGCGGACATATAGAAGAGCAAGATTCATATGGTCCGCGCAATGTGCTGGAGCAGGGATTTATCCGAGAGCGCGATGAAGAACTTGAGATCGTTGATCCGCCGCGACTTCGACTGTTTGGATATCTCAATGACGATTCAACCGATGTCAGCAAGGTGCATTTTGGTGTAATCTATCTCGTAGAACTTAAAACACCTTCCTGTCAACTTCGCGACACCACGCTCGCGTACGGATCGTTTCGTTCGATTGAAGATATCGAGTCGATGATGATACAACCGCATAGTGTCGTCGATGATTGGGGGCGGCATATGATTGATCCGTTGAAACAATACATGTCGCAGATTGTTCGTCGATAGTTATTCTCTTGCAAACCTCACCTCATTTGGTATACTGCAAAGCAAATTAAAATCGAACCTCCCCAATCGGAAAGGACAGGAAATTTATATTTCACCAGTCTTAAACTAACAGTTTTATTTTTTTACATCTATGCAACGATATTGGATCGCGGCAGCAGTTCTTCTTATAATTTTTGTAGCGGTTTTCATGAACCGTCAAGAATCATCGCAAAAGGAGAACGGAGCGAAAACAGCGGAGAATAGCGAAGTGATGAAGAGCGAAGAACAGGCAGGGGAAGATGACGAATCAACAGCAGATGAAGATGCCGCAATGGAAGAATCGAGAGAAGCGGTTGCGTCAAACGAGAACATCGTGTTGCTGGAGCCCGCGCCAGATTCCTTGGTCCCTTCCCCCTTTACGGTTCGCGGTGAAGCTCGCGGCATACAGGGTTCTGTGCTTACCATCCGTATTGTCAATAAAGATAAAAGTATAGCAATCAATGAAACAGCTCGCGTGCGAGGCGGAGATGAAAAAACTTTCGGGACGTTTGAGATAAAAAGTCTTGCCTATGTGTTTACCAGCGCGGAAGAAAAAACTCTTGAAATTTTTGCTGTTGGACAAAACGGTGAAGAGCTTTACAAGCTTTCAGTGCCTCTTCGGTTTACATTGACAGAGTAAGGAGCAGTCGCTTTCATCCTTGCCGTAGGCATCCTGGTTCGATAGGAAATATGCTGACCAGGCAGGTATTGCAGATAGAAAAATGCACAGCATATGCCTATACGCATCAATAAATATCTTGCCGATCGCGGTATCGCATCACGGCGCGCGATTGACGCTCTTATCATACAACGCCGTGTCACCGTGAATGGCAGTGTTCTCGACCAACCGGGATATCAAGTGAAGCCGCCTGACGTAGTTGCAGTTGACGGTAAGCGTGTCACGAGGCCTGTTCCTCACAGGCGATATATAGTATTGAATAAACCGCTTAACTGTATTACGACAAGCTCCGATGCGCGTGGAAGAAGTACGGTGCTTGATTATATCGACATCGGTGAACGTGTATTTCCGATCGGTCGGCTGGATAAACAAACGACAGGCGTGCTGCTTTTGACAAATGATGGCGAACTCGCCAATACGCTCATGCATCCGCGGTATTCGGTAGAAAAGATATACCGTGCTTATCTTGATAAGCCATTTACAAAAAAAGATCGGCACTGTTTTGAATCAGGGATCATGCTTGATCATAAAAAAACAGCTTCCTGCGGCGCGAGATATTATCAAGGGAACAAAAGAGATATCATCGTCACGCTGCACGAAGGGAGAAATCGTCAAATTCATCGAATGTTTCAATCACTTGGGTATTCCGTTCTGCGACTTGATCGGACTTCGTATGCGGGCCTGACAGCAGGGGTATTGCAAAGAGGGGAATGGCGCGAGCTTACGGTAAACGAAATTAATGGCATCAAACAATTGATACTTACTCCTCGGCAATCGGCGTAGTGTATATGAGTATAAACGAATGTGATTCTTGATATATTTTGCGTTTTTTGCTGCCATCTTCGCGCGTCTGACGATATCTAAAGCAGGATCGGCACATACATTTCTATCTCATCGTCGAAAGGATCTTTTTTTCAACGGCCGCTGCCATCTTTTTTTTCTGTGAAAGCTGCGCTGCTCGTCAAATTTTGAAATTTTTTGGTCGACTTTTTTTAACATTGGCAGGCGCGACAAACGAATCACTTTTTTTATCAGTTTTTCTATTTGCGCGATGTCCCTCTTTTGATTGGATGTTGCAAATGAAATCGCGTGTCCGGAAAGTCCTGCTCGTGCCGTCCGTCCAATGCGATGGACATAATCTTCCGGTTTTTCCGGCAAGTCGTAGTTAATTACCAGCTGGATTTCTTTTACGTCGATTCCGCGCGCGGCAATATCAGTGGCGACCAGGATCCGATGTCGTCCCAACTTAAATCCCTCAAGCGCATCGAGCCTTTGCCGCAGCGACCTGTTTGAATGTATTTCAGCGGCTCGTTCGCCGAGGTTTTTTAGAGCATACGCAAGTTTTTTTACTCCGTGTTTTGTCCGACAAAATATAAGGACGCTGCCTTTATATTCAGGCAGGATAGCGGCAAGCAAATCAAACTTCTCGTTATTTTTTACGAAAAAAACTTCTTGATCAACACCTTGTGCGGTTGATCCCATCGGTGCTACCTCAATTCGAAGCGGCAGCGACATGGTTGACTGTGCGATGTTAAGCACTTCGCTTGGCATCGTCGCGGAGAAAAGGAGCATTTGACGAACAGCAGGAACATGCGCGAGAATTCGCTGCAGCTGGGGTGCGAACCCCATATCGAGCATGCGATCTGCTTCGTCAAGCACTACGATTGACGTCTGATTAAGAGAAACGCGTTTGTTTGCAAGATGGTCGTTAAGACGGCCGGGCGTAGCTATGATCACATGGGGATGCTGATCAATCGCGCGGATTTGTCTGCGCATATCTTCGCCGCCGATCAGAAGAGCTGTCCGCAGTCCAAGGGGTCCGCCGATTTTTTTTAACGTATCCTCAACTTGCAATGCAAGCTCGCGGGTCGGCAGCACGATCAATCCTTTAGTCGTTCCTTTGCTCTGCGCGATTCGTTGGATGAGCGGAATGCCAAATGCAAGCGTCTTGCCCGTGCCCGTCTGAGCAATACCGAGAATATCTTTTCCATCGAGCGCGGCTGGAATGGATTTCCATTGGATTGGTGTCGGCGTGTTAAATTTGTGGCGGTAAAGTATCTGGAGGATCTTTGGAGCAACCCCTAAATCGTCAAATCGTGCCGTTCTTGTTTGATGCTGCATATGACATTATTGTATCTTATCTGTTCTATTCTGTCCATCTAATTCACACTATCATTGATGGCTATTGACATATGTCTCAAAAAAGGTTATGAGTAAGGATAAGATGTATTGAGAAAAGTCGTCGAGTTTTCAAGTATAATCTTCTAAAAATTTCATTTCATTAAAAAACCGATGTATGAACGGAACAATCAAAAAAAAGACTGATCGTGGTTTTGGCTTTATCGCAGTAGCGGGTCAAGACAAGGATTTGTTTTTTCACAGCAAATCGTTGGTCGGAGTTACTTTTGAGGAACTTCAAGAAGGTGACGCAGTCACTTTTGATGTTGAAGAATCGCCAAAAGGCCCGAATGCAGTCAACGTCAAGCGCGCTTAACACTAGACTGCAGGATACGTAAGTAAAAGAATCGCCGGCTTTTTTCCGTAAGGGGAAATCCGGCGATTTGATTTGAATACATTTGCGCTGCGATCGATGTATTTCGATATCGTGATGCGCAGTGCATGGCAAGCGCGAGAGGTTCAAGCCAGCCAGTCCGCTATTCCCTGAACAGAGCGATGTATGATACGCTTTGGTCATGCGCGTAAAAACTCTTGCGCGTTGTCGTCCATCCTATGGCAGGCAATGCATTAGAGATAGCAATGGCATACGGCATGCAGAGCTCGTATCTTTGGGACTTGGAAACAAATTGAGACTGTAGCAAAATACCAAGGAGTGTTTACCTATGATAAAAAAGATATGTCACAAGACGAAAAAAGCGGTGTAGCATTGCTCTACGGAAGAAAGCCGCCGTTTCAAAGCATATCAAGCATATCTTTTTTGACGGAGAGCTTGCTCGAAAGGGAACAGTTTCCAAAATGGAAACTGTTCAGCGCGAAGGCGGGCGGTTTATCAAGCGGAAGATCGAATATTACAATCTCGATATGATTATAGCGATAGGGTATCGGGTAAATTCACGACATGCGACACGTTTTCGCATGTGGGCGACAAACGTATTGAGGGAGCACATTATCCGCGGATATACAGTCAATCAACATCGTCTCAAACAGGAATACGACGGGAAGGTGAAGGACCTGCAAAAAACGATCGATCTGCTGGGCGCACTGCTCAAAAAACAAGAATGACTCAATTGTAAGCGTCAAACGGGCATCTCGCCTTGACAGACGCGCCTAAGTTGCCGTATTGTACATCGATTCACAATACATATGTTTAGATTTTTCCTATGAATCTTCGCAACGTTGCAATCATCGCTCACGTTGATCATGGCAAGACCACTTTGGTTGATGCCTTAC
Source organism: Candidatus Uhrbacteria bacterium (assembly GCA_016188385.1). Lineage (GTDB taxonomy): Bacteria > Patescibacteriota > Patescibacteriia > JACQRZ01 > JACQRZ01 > JACQSB01. The sequence goes on from JACPHV010000023.1 coordinate 7,909, forward strand.
TTCGTCACGCGCGCATTCATCTTGCGAAAGACACGCACGATGAATTGATTATGGATTCGAACGAACTCGAGCGCGAGCGCGGCATCACGATTTTTTCCAAAAACGCATCGGTGCGATATGGCGATACTAAGATCAACATCATCGACACGCCGGGGCACGCGGATTTCGGCGGTGAAGTAGAGCGTGTTCTCAAGATGGCAGACGGCGTACTGCTCCTGATCGATGCGCAAGAAGGCCCGATGCCGCAAACACGTTTTGTCTTGAAAAAAGCGCTTGAACTTGGCCATACCATCATAGTGGTGATCAATAAAATAGATAAGCCGAACGCGCGTGTCACTTATGCGCACGAAAAGACGTTCGAACTTTTTATCGAGCTGGGGGCGGATGATCGTCAAGTGGATTTTCCGGTGCTGTATGCTTCTGCGCGGGAAGGGAAGGCGGGCGTTACCGCAGACTTGCGCGCAATGTCTGATATTGTGCCGATTTTTGACGCAATCCTTTCTTATATTCCCGCGCCTTCCGGATCTGCTGACCAGCCATTCCAGATGTTAGTGACAACTCTAGCCGCAGATTCCTACAAAGGGCGCATTGCAATCGGACGCGTCGCAAATGGATCAGTCAGTGCCGGAATGCCGATTGCGCACATTTCCCGAGACGGTTCGGTAAAAAAAATGAAGATAAGTGCCCTTATGACATTTGAAGGATTGGGAAGAGTGGAGACCGCATCCGTTTCTGTCGGTGATCTGGTTGCAATCGCAGGAATTGACGAAGTGACGATTGGCGACACGCTCGCGGATGCGAATAATCCGATCCAGATTTCCCCCATCATGATTGAACAGCCTACCGTGAAGATGACATTCGCCGTGAATACCTCTCCATTTGCCGGAAGGGAAGGGAACTACTGTACATCGCGTAATTTGCGCGAACGTCTTTTCAAAGAGCTTGAAACCGATGTCGCGCTACGGGTTGAAGAAGGAAAAGGCGCGGATGAATTTATTGTGAGCGGACGCGGAGAATTGCATCTCGCAATCTTAATTGAACGCATGCGGCGCGAAGGGTATGAGCTGCAGGTATCTCGTCCGGAAGTGATTTTTCATGAAGAGGATGGCGTGCAAAAAGAGCCGCTTGAAGATGTATGGATAGACGTGCCGGAAGAATATATGGGAGCCATTCTTGAACGGCTCGGAAAACGAAAAGGGGAATTAAAAAATATGCATGTAGATAACGGCTTGGCATCTTTTCATTTTGTCGTGCCAACCCGCGGGTTTATTGGATTCCGCAACGAATTTCTTACGGCGACGAAAGGGCTCGGTATCCTCAATACTTTGTTTTCCGGCTATGTGCCGTTTGCGGGCGATATTGATTCCAATCCTCACGGCTCTCTTATCGCATTTGAGTCTGGCGTATCGAATACCTACGGCATGATCAACGCGCAGGAACGAGGAATGCTTTTTATTCGGCCGAGCGAGGAAATATATGAAGGCCAGATCGTGGGCCAGAACGCAAAACCGGAAGATCTTGAAGTGAATATCTGCAAAGAAAAACGCCTTACCAATATGAGGTCAAAAGGCGAGGGTGTCTCTGAAGGGCTCAATGCCCCGCGCTTGATGGGACTGGAAAATTCACTTGAATATATCGGAGACGACGAACTCGTGGAAGTAACGCCGAAAAGCATTCGTCTACGCAAAAGAATTCTTTCTTCCATGGATCGGAAACGCGCGCGAAACGTGTAAGGCGTTATCCCCAGCCGGCAATCTTGCGCATTTATTTACGCAGCGGTACGATACCGCTTTATTTGTTATTTACTATATATGGAAGTTACACTCGTCGTTCTTTTTATTATTGGATATCTTCTCATCACGCTGGAGCATACGTGGGATATTCATAAGTCCGTTACTGCCGCCGCGCTCGGCGCGTCATTGTGGTTTATCATCGCGCTTCGTGAAGGCGACGCGGTTAAACATACGACCGAAGCGCTGGGATCCGAGATTTTCGGTCTCATTCTTTTTCTGTTTGCCGCCATGACGTTGGTGGAGTTGTTGGTACACTACCGCTTCTTTGACTGGATCCGCGTTCGGTTGCTGTCGCTGGGATTGAATGATTACAAACAATTATGGCTTATTGGCGCGCTTTCGTTTGTCTTGTCGGCGATTATTGACAATCTGACTACGACGATTGTCATGATCCAGATCGCACGTCGGTTTTTTAAGGGAAAAAATCTTTTAGTGACTGTTTCTGCCATCGTGATTGCCGCAAATGCGGGTGGAGCATTTTCGCCGCTTGGCGATGTGACGACGATCATGCTGTGGCTTGCAAAAAAATTCACATGGAATGAAATAATTGGTAACGCGTTCCTGCCTTCTTTGGGTCTCTGGCTTACGAGTATGTATCTGCTCACGCGTATGATTACGACAGATACGCGGGACGTGAAGGAGGAATCCGTGCGTCTTGCGCGTTCCGAGCGCGTGATTATCGGAGTTGGGATGATATCTTTTTTGTTTCCGGTCGTATTCAAAGAATTGGGGCTTGAGCCGTATTTCGGACTGCTTTTCGGGCTCGGATTGACAGGTTTGACAAGCGCTTTATTCCGTGCCGTAAGTAAGCGCGATACGCATTTGACAGCCGATATCACCACAATGCTCGTGCGGGTGGATTTTGCCAGTTTGCTTTTTTTCTCCGGTATCCTGCTTGCTGTCGGCGCGCTTGAGCATGTCGGGATTCTGGAAGCGATTTCTCATTCATTGTTTGGTGAACACGCAACATTCGCGCGATATGTGATCGGCAGCTCTGCGCTCGGGATATTTTCCGCGGTCATTGATAATATCCCGCTCACGGCCGCGGCGATTGATATTTTGAAAACAACCGACCCGGCGATTTGGTCGTTATTGGCGTTTGCGGTCGGTACCGGCGGATCCCTGTTGGTGATCGGATCGGCGGCAGGAGTTGTCGCCATGGGTATGATAAAAGAGCTGACGTTTTTCCGATACATCACAATAGCCATGTTCCCCGCGTTTATCGGGTACGCCGTCGGCATCGCGATTTGGTACGTACAGTATCAGATTATGCATTGATGGTATGTTGTTGTATACTGATTATGAAGAACACCGCACCGTTGTTCTATGCGAACGTATCTTGGAATTGCAGTTGAATCGGGCAAAGTACGAAATAACACAAAGACAAAGAAAGGAGGTGAGAGTATGTTGGGCATATCATGTGTATTTTGGCACAGCGCCAATCGGATCGGATTGTTGTTTGTCGCGTTGTTTGCGATTTGTTTTGCGTGGTACTTTATCAACCCTTCGCAACAAGCGCTTCACGCGCAATTATTCCAACTTTCCTATTTCGGATACGGCGAGATGAATATAAAAAGTTTTATTTTGGGCGCCGTGCAGAGTTATCTTTGGGCATACATTGCGGTTGGATTATGGCATCTTTTGGGTTACTGCTTACAGAGCGGCGGCACTACGTGCAAGGCAGACGTTCCATCGGAACAAGCGAAATAAATAAGAGAAAAGCGCAGTATATTTTGCCAATGTTGAACAGTGCTTTGGTATTGTTGTATTATGCAGAGCGGAAAGGTGTTCATCCCTGTTTTAGCTTGGCAGATTGCGAGGATATTGACAGGTTTTTATTTTTGTGTTAGATTTATAGATAGCGTACATTAAAATCAAAGATGAAATACCAAGAGGAATAGTAGGATTGCCAAGTAATCAAAGCCTTGACGAAGCACAAGGCAAGCGAGTCGGGGATAGTGCAAGCCTGATGATACAAAGCATTCTGAACGCGCCTTTGTTTTATAATACTGGTAGCAACCGAAGAAAGCCCCGCACTGTGGGACAAGTAGGTGTCGCCGGATCCGCGTCCGTAATCATGCGCGACAGTTTATCTCTTTTCGATAAGAGAAGAGCCGAACTGATAGAGTCCTTTTTCGTGAGAAAAAGGAAGTGAAGGATGGTACCGCGAAAAACTCTCGCTCCTTCATCAACATATAGCAGTGTTGATGAGTTGGAACGAGAGTTTTTTTATTCATATATTCGATTCTTATGAACAAGAATACCGAATACAAAAAAATTGCTTCCTATGAAGCAAAGATGGGAGAATTTAATACCTGTTTACTATTATATTCAGGCGGACTTGATACCTCTGTCATGCTGAAGTGGATTCAGGAGGAGTACGGCTGTGATGTGATCACGCTTACTATCGATCTCGGTCAAACCGTTGACGATTTGGATTCGATACGACAAAAAGCCTTGCAGCTCGGCGCTCGCGACGCTGTTGTCTACGACGCTAAGGATGAATTTGCCGATGTGCTATTATCGGAGGCTATTAAAGCAAACGCCGATTATCAAGGCGGATATGCTTTGAGTACGCCGTTGGGAAGAGTCGCCATTTCCAAGGTCGCCGTCAAAGTAGCAAAAGAAAAAGGATGCACAGTCATTGCTCATGGTTGTACGGGGAAAGGCAATGATCAAGTGAGATTTGAAGGATACATGACTACGCTTGATCCGAGCCTGAAAATCATTGCTCCGGTCAGAGAATGGGGGATGGGTCGGCAAGAAGAAATTTTGTACGCTATAAAAAATGGTATTCCAATCAAACAGCAAGCAGATAAGCCATATTCTTACGATGAGAATATGTGGGGTAATACGGGTGAAGGAGGCGAGATTGAAAATCCCGAGCTGATCCCGCCTTTGGAGAACATTCTGCAGTGGTGCAAGCCACTCACGCAAACCCCGAATCAG
>JACPHV010000024.1 GCA_016188385.1 Candidatus Uhrbacteria bacterium
CTTTCTAAAAAGGAAAACTTATCGGAACTCGCAAAATCCGTATATGCAAGCCTTGCGCCGCATTGGATGACAGATTATGATGAGACGCAAAGCATCGGCAAGCGGTATCGCAGGCAGGACGAGATTGGTACGCCGTATTGTATTACCGTAGATTTGGACACCCTCCCAGACAATGCCGTCACAGTCCGCGATCGAGATACGATGAAACAGGAGAGAATAGCCATCGCGGAACTTGTTCCTTATGTGCGCGCCCATCTCTTTGCCCATACTTGATCCATACCTATGTTGAGTAAACATCTTTTACCAAACAACGTTCGGGTTGTGTTAGCGCCGCTCACCGAGACTAAAACAGTCACCACACTTGTACTGTTTGGTGTCGGTTCGCGATACGAACGTAAGAACACGAATGGCATCTCGCATTTTATCGAGCACATGATGTTTAAGGGCACGAAGAAACGCCCCACATCGTTATCGATTTCAAAAGAACTCGATGCCGTGGGAGCGGAATACAATGCTTATACCACGAAAGACGCGACCGGATATTGGGTGAAACTCGTGCATGATAAACTTGATCTCGCTCTCGATTTAGTTTCCGATATGCTGTACAACTCTAAATTCGATGCGGAAGAAATCGAACGTGAGAAAAAGGTGATCCGTGAAGAATTGCATATGTATCGCGATAATCCATTGATGTATGTGGATACGCTTTTGGAAAAAATAATGTTTGAACCGTCGAGCCTAGGGTGGGATATCGGCGGAGATGACGAAACAGTGCGTTCGCTGACCCGTGATGAAATGGTGCGCTTTCGCGACGCGAATTATCATGGTAAAAATCTCGTTGTCGGCATTGCCGGTAATTTCAATCCGGAAGAAGCGTTGAAAAAAGTACGGCGCTATTTCGGCGCGTCTTGGGAAAAAGGCGTGCGAGCGAATCGATTCGCGAAATATCGATCACGAAAAAAGAAAAAACCGGCTGTTCTTGTGCATTACAAAGATACCGAGCAAGTGCAGTGCGCGTTTGGATTTCATGGATATTCTCACACGCATCCGGATGTATTTGCCGCAGCGCTGCTAAGCATTATTTTGGGCGGCGGTATGAGCTCGCGGCTTTTTATCGCGGTCAGAGAACGCGGATTTTTTCCGTACAGGCAGGACTTGATAAGACGCGGATCCATCACGCGCTCACCGTGATCCTTCAAGAGTTGTGGCGAGCGGCAAAAAGGGGCGTAAGCTCGACAGAGCTGAAACGCGCGAAAGATTTTATCAAAGGAAAGATGGCGCTCCAATTCGAGGATTCGGAACATGTCGTCAGTTGGTATGTGGGCCAAGAAGTTCTCACGGGAACGTTGCTGACGCCGGAACAAAAATTGGCGCGATTTCAGGCCGTGACCCAAGCGGATATTGCGCGTGTGGCGAGAGAGTTATTCGAAACCAACCGCATACATCTCGCTATCATCGGACCATATAAGGATGGAAAGGAATTCGCGAGATTAATGAAGATATAGTTGTCTACATCAAATCCCGCAGCAGGCTTCTTCCTGTCATCTCGCTCGGTGTTTGAAGATCATAAAGTTCAAGAAGCGTGGGAGCGACATCAGCCAGGATGCCGATCGGATTGATTTGTTTCTTTAAGACCTCAAGCTCTTCAGGCTCGCGGTTTTTTTTCATATCTTCATGTACAAGTATGAAAGGTACGGGCGTAGTGGAATGTTCCTTATCCTTGTCTCCGGAGATCGGATCAACGATGATCTCGGCGTTGCCATGGTCTGCGGTTATCGCCGTAATGCCCCCCACTTCGCGATTGGCCGCGACCACCTTCCCGACGCATTCGTCCACTACGTTGATCGCCTGGACAGTCGCTTCGATATTTCCTGTATGCCCCACCATGTCGGCGTTCGCATAATTCATCATGATGAAGTCATACTTTTTTTTCTTGATCTCGGATACGACTTTTTCCGTCACTTCGTACGCGCTCATCTCCGGTTTGAGGTCGTATGTTTTTACTTTGGGGGAGGGCACGAGCACGCGATCTTCATTTTTGTACACTTCTTCCGCGCCGCCGTTAAAGAAATAAGTGACATGAGCGTATTTTTCGGATTCCGCGATGCGCAGCTGGTGGTATCCGGCATCAGTAATCACTGATCCAAACGGACGTTTGATGTGTTCCGGGGGGAACGCGACTTCTGTCGGCAGGCCGGCTTCATATTCCGTCATCGTGGCAAAAAAGAGATTTTTCAGCATGGCGCGCTCGAACCCTTCGAATTCTTTTTCTACAAAACTTTTCGCGAGCTGCCGAGCGCGGTCTTCACGGAAGTTAAAAAAGATCACGGCGTCGTTTTCTTGCACTAAAGCGATTGGATTATCCTTGCGATCTACGATAACCACCGGATCGAGAAGTTCGTCATCCACTTTTGCCGAATATGATTTTTTAAGCGCGTCAAATGGGTCGCGATTTTTCGTACCCTTTCCTTGCGTCATACATTCATACGCTTTTTGCGTGCGTTCCCACGCATTGTTGCGATCCATGGCATAGTATCGGCCGCAAAGGGTAGCAATAGTCCCCGTCTTTGTTTTTTTGATTGCCTGCTGCAAGTCTTTTAGAAAACCGGGACTTGCTTGCGGAGGCGAGTCGCGGCCGTCTGTGATCGCATGGATGAAGACATCTTTTATTTTTTGCGACTGGGCAAACTCCAATAAGGCCTTGAGGTGATTGATATGCCCATGGACACCGCCGGTGCTTGCGATGCCGAGGAGATGCAGACGAGAATTATGTTTTTGGATATGGCGCGCCGCTTTGAGAAAAGTGTCATTTTTTAGGAATGACTTGTTTTCGATAGAGATATTTATGCGCGGAAGATTTTGATATACCACCAAGCCCGCGCCAAGATTCAAGTGGCCGACTTCTGAATTTCCGACTTCTCCCCACGGTAAACCGACCGCAATGCCGGATGCGTCTATTACGCCATAAGGATAATGGGATATAAGGCCATTCATAACAGGGGTTTTTGCCATGTACATCGGATTGTTATCCTCGATCGGGCTAATACCCCACCCGTCGAGAGATATGAGTATGATGCGTGCTTTGGCTGACATAGAAGTTCAATAAGTAGATGAAATTATCATACCATAGTACGAATTAATTGACAGAGGAGAGCAATTCATTACAATTATCACATAATGCCCGAGTGGCGGAATTGGCAGACGCGCACGACTCAAAATCGTGTGAGGCAACTCATGTGGGTTCGATTCCCACCTCGGGCATGAAAAATAAAGACAATGAAAAAACCTCCTTTCGGAGGTTTCCTCATTGCCGAGGGGGAGATTGCCTGCAAGTCAAATCTCGCCGCCGCTTGATTTGCTCGCAGGCCGCCCCTCGCGGTCTGACCTACTGGTCAGACATCGCTGCGGTCTTCAATTCTCCACACGACACAAACTATTGTGTCGCTCCCTCTGCAATGAAAAAACCTCCTTTCGGAGGTTTCCTCATTGCCGAGGGGGAGAATTGAACTCCCGACGCAAGGATTTTCAGTCCTTCGCTCTACCACTGAGCTACCTCGGCGTAGCATGAACACAAGTGTAGCAGAATTACATATTCATTCAAGAGTATTGCGTGGAATGAAAGAAGCCCGGGCAGAAAAAGACCCGGGCGGGGTGGCGGTAAGGTTACGAGTCAGTCGGGGTTAGTTGAGGGCATAGAACCCCTCGTCGACGTTGACCTCCTCGTCCCGAAGGACGTTGGGATCAAGTTTCGTCGTGGGCGTTGTCCGTTCGTAGACGGACTCCTGCCCGACGACGATGTCGATACTGTCGTTTTTTTGCATCACTCCTCCTAGTCGGTGGGGTAGTATTCGTATTCTGTGTTGAATTCGCTCGGAAAAGTTTCGGGAGCGACCGCCTGCATTTCTTCCTTTTCCTTGAGGACTGGAGGTCTTGCCGGCCATTCGGCGTCAATGAATTCCAGTCCTTGGTCGCTCTCGTTTCCTTTGGGCATAGCATCTCCTTCTGGTTTTTGGGTAAATGTGTATCGAGGGTCCAGTTTGAGATATTGCCAGCGGTGAGATGCGGAAAGGCGAGACGAATCTCGCCTTTCCGCTACGGCAGGGAGTCGGGTTGGGATGAAGTTTTCGTCAGTAGACTTTTGGCCTTACCTTGCGGCTTATTTATCTGCTATAGCAGATAAATTTTATTTCGAGCCGCAGGATGTCCAATAGGGATTGACTTCCAGATTTCCCGTGGGAACAGGCAGGAACTCCAATCCTTATCGGACATCGCGAGCGATCCCGTGCCGCGTTTGTAAAGAACTATTAACATTATATATTTTCATACTAAGTCATACTATTTATTAAGTCAATGATACAAGTGTGGATAAAAAGCGAGCCTGGACGAAGAAGCGCCCAGGCTCATGGTGACAGGGATTTGGTTTAGGAAATTTGCCAGCGTTCACCTCATAGCGAAGTGAATATTACCGGCGGAGGCGGTCGGAGCCTCCGCCGGTTCTCCCGCGTTGTCGTTCGTCAGTATACCAGCTTAAGGTGAAAGGGGAGGACCCGCTCAACGGGGGGCGAAGAACAGGTCCTCCCATGCCGGATTTGGTCAATATACCAGCCAGAGGGAGCCGGCCAATTATGGATGACGCGGCCGGCCCCCTCTTTATGAAAGGAGGTGTTTTGGTCAGTATGCCAGCGGTAAGGGATCAGCGGGAGACACGAGGCCTCCCGCTGTCCTTTTGGGGGGTTGTATCGTCAGTAAGACAGTTGCGGCGGGAGGCAGTGTTTCCATCGTTGTTCGCGGCAGGCCTCATGCCTCCGCGTTGGAAACCTTTGCGCTCTCGCGCCGTCGCCTGAGCCCTAGTTGGAGGTCACTCGGAGGAACCAGATCGTTCGGAGTATCGGCAGGAGAGCCGATTCTTCTACGGCGTTTCTTACCTTGTCGGCAAGACACTTCGGCATTGTCGATGCGAGCGTTGCATGTGCGAAGAATGTCGCTCGTTCTTCTTCCGTGAAGTATGGTTCAGGGAGTGTTTCCCTGAGTTGCTTGTGGAGAGCCTCCCTGAGTCCGCGGAGTTCATCTTCTGATTCGATCATTACAACTGTGAGTTTCACTTCGGCTTGCATCTTTTTCCTTTCCTTACAGCAAGCGTTTCCTACGAATCCTACTAGACAATACCAAGACATCCATGTCTTGGTTCACCAACCATCTAGTACCGTGGACCTCCCAACGGGGAAAGAGGACAGAGATTTGCTCTCGTGGTACCCACTTTCCTCGTTGGAAGTCGCACAGATAAAAGGATTCATTACCCTGTATTGTGAAAGAACAACAGATCATATCATACCGTATAGGGCTGAAATGTCAATGACCACGCGTTATATTTACAAAAAAAGCCGCGGCAACTGATGCCTGCGGCTAAGAAGATTCACCTTGCTTCGCAACATAGAGAGCGTATTCTCTCAAGATCTCGTCCGCGATATGCCGCGAGGCGAGCTTGAATATTTCAGCTTCGTCCGGATGGGCTACGGTCTTATACCTTTTTGTATTCCTATAGAACACATCACTCCCGGCGATTTCGCCGTCATACGCGAACTCTATGCATTCTTTGTTGCGATCTCGGTCAAGGAACATTTGCACGAACACTGCAATTATGATGGCAGCTTTTTCCTTATGTCCCGCTTCCTGCCAGCCACCGGTTGATTCGGAAGAAAGCCGTTCTCGGATCCGCCGCCGCATGGTCGACGTTTGAGTGTGCGATCCGCTTGCCAGGACCGCAAAAAGGGTTATCGGAATGATCCGATTTGCCGGCGGCTGCTCTGCAGGCATTTCTGGTGGCGTTTCATCAGAATCACTTTTGTCGTTCGGTTGAGGGTTTTTCCCTCCTTGGAAAGACAGCTCCGACGCCCGTACGCGTTTTGGTTCCCGCACCGATGATGTCGACAACGAAGGTTCCATGTTATACGCCAGCACACACATCAGTATGATGCTGGCGATGAGTATGCCCGCGGTCAAAAGAATAATCTCCAGCATCGCTATCCTCCTTTGGTTGTCTTTGCTTCGTCATAGTTTTATATGATAGTGGATGATTTTGCAAGTATTGTAGTATCGTATGATTTACGATATGCTTGATAAAAGTCCTTTGAAGGAGGCGATGAAAGGAGTGGAACATGAGGATCCAAGTCAATGATGTCTCACTCGATGCATTCATCGAGGATTTTCTTGCGTATGTGCAAGATCATCTCAATTTGGTTTCGGCGGCTGATGGCGCAGTGCTATGCAAGCACTTACTCGATATCTTCGGTAGGAGACTCTCTCCGAGAATGTTCGAGAAACTTCGGAGTGAGTATACAAAACAAATTCTCCGGAAAAATTAACCCAGCTCGCGCCGTTCTTTGATGTATTGCTGTTGCCGTTGTGGCGCAGCCTTCCTTCAAGCGACTATTTAGTTGAGACCGTAGCAAACTATCAGATGGTACGAGTCTTCCGGATCCTTTCCCGGGAAGCTATTTTCACCGGTCTCAATTTTGATTATGTTCTTGAAATATTATTGTATTGACAATAATTACTGATTTGGTACTCTAATTCTATATGATTTTCGCAAAGCAATTATTTAATCGGCTCGCTCTCCTTCTTTCTGATCGTCCATCAGCCGGTTTTGATTTCGGTAAACTTCTCTAGAAATTCAATCACAAATACTACCAACCGGCTGATCGATAGAACGATCAGCCGGTTTTTCTTTATGAGCCGGTATCCGCCGTAAAAAAAGCACACAAAAAACATAACCGAAATCCTTGGCGGGAGAATCGACCAGTTTTTGTGTGCTTTTCATTTTTATCATATTTTGCTGTGCCTTGCAACGATTTTTTGCGATGAATACGCTCGAGCGATCCTGTGTATTTTTCGGAGGAACACATTCCTCTCGCCATGCTTTTTTAGCATCCGCGTTGTTCATTGAAAGGAGTATGCGCAACCATGGAAAAGAGGACGCGAGTCGGAATCAGAGGTTTGGGGCTGCTCGGTTCTCGCATCGCGCGAGCGGTACATCTGTCATCGGATATGGATCTTACAGTCGGCGTTGCCATCCCGGATAAAGCGCTTGATGAGATCATTAAGCGCGCGGAATTTCATCACGCGACAAGGCAAGCCCTCCCCCAAAAGATGTACTTGGCAGTGCCTCGTCATATCGGGAAAGAATCTGATTTCGTCAGGAAATACAATACGAGCCAGTCAATCATCAAGTTTGAGGGAGCAAGCCAGCTCTGCTGGCGAAAGCAGTGCGACTGTATTGTCGACACCGCGTATCCAGCCGGAAAAGATGACGCGGTAGTGCGGCAGTACGCAACGTTTCCCGGACGTATTCTTGTGCAGGATGGCGCTTCGCCTGAAGGATCACTCATCGCGCCTCCTGTTGTTCCAACGTGTAAGTCCAACCGTACACCGGGTATACTGTATCGCATGGCAGACTGCATTCTTTCAGGAGTCGTCCCGCTCATTCATGCTTTCGAAGGCCGTGCGTCAGAGGTATGCCTTTCGATGCTTACGCAATACAACGGACGCGAACCTGACTACTTGATCGCTGAACGTTCCGGCGCTGTGTATGTGCGTGAAGACGTGCGGCAAAAAGTGCAGGATGACATCTCGGTTCTTTTTCCGAAGATCGATATAAACGTCCAGGCAGTCATACAGATACCAAGTCTCCTGCACTATCAAGGCACGCTTACGATGAGGCTCTCGCCAAGCATTACAAGGGAAGATGCCATCAATGTTCTTTCGTGTATGCCGCGCATTGTCGTGCTGCCGAAAGGAATCATGTCGACATATCAAGTCAATCTCGCTCGCGGCGCGCAGGACTCACTCCGGCCTGTAATGGTATTTTCTGACTCGGTTGAGACAAAGCCGGACGCAAACGGCGCCATCCTGCGAATCGTATTCGCCATTTACTACCGTACGGTCGCGGTACTCTCGAACCTCGACGCGATCCGAATCCTGTGCGGCGAAGACACGCATCGGACACCGCTCGACACGATGAGGCGC
>JACPHV010000026.1 GCA_016188385.1 Candidatus Uhrbacteria bacterium
GTTGCTGTTCCTATTTTTTCAGGAATATCCGCAAATATGCCTGCAGCTGCCCCCCACGCGGCGGATCCATACACAAATTTCGCCGCTTCTTCGGTATTCCGCCAGATTGGTTTCCCCATCTCGGCAATACCTCCGCCCAATTCTCGGACATAGTGCATACCGCCTGTTTTCAATTCGAGCCAGACTCTATGAAATTGCTCTTCCGGCGGAAGCGCTTGCCCGTCAAAATCGTGCCAACCGAGCGGTACCGGCGCTCGAAGACCGACAAACAGAGCCGCGGCAATCGCTTTCGGCACGCCAAAGACGACCAGATTATTCGCCGTCTCTTTCGCTTTCAATCTTTTATCCGCCCGCATGCATTCTTGATCGCTGTCATAGATCTTCGCGAGACTTTCATGGGTCAGATTAAATCGTTCCTTGCCATTCAAATTTTTCAGAGTAGCTTTCGTTTCTCGCCGCGCGGCGCGCGCCATCATCCTCATCCGTTCCTCTCCGAAAGAAAGCACGCCTCTTAACATCGCGTTCGCGTACTCCGCCGTGCCGAACGCATACAGCGCCGGCCCCAAAAAAAGAGCGGCGTCTCCGCGCAGCATTGTTGCCGCAACCACGATGCTCGACGCTCCAAGCACGGCGCGACCGCCCATCAGGACAGCCATGCCTCGGTCAGTCTCAAGCAAATGTTTCCACATCCTGCCGTACCAATTGTCGCCGTATTTCTCGGTATCGCGCTGTCGGCGGCGGTCGCGGATCGCCTCGAATCCAGCCCTGGCATAATTGAATCTGCCTTCATTGGTCTCCCGGTCTCCATACTCTTTTTTCGCGCGAATTAAAAAATCGGCGACATTTTCATCTTTTTCAATATGAGGGGTGTCGCTGAGATAACGCGGCTCCTGCTTTTTTTCCACTCCCAAAAAAGCGCGATCGCGCTTTTTTGGCGGCTCGCGTTTCTCCGCCTCCTTTGGAACAATGCCCAGCCATTCTCTCCAGCCCATGGGAGTTATGTTTCCTGCTTAAAGAGATTCATCACTTCTATTTTGTACAATACGACTTCTTCGGCAACCAACTGCGTAATGCCAGGGATGTCTTTTGACGCCAACAGATCATCTACTGTCTCCACGTCTTTATCTTTAAGCGCTTGCTCAAATTGAACACGCTCTTTCTCTGTCTCAAAGACATCAAGGATGCGCGCGACCACCCTGCCCTGCACTGTCTCAAGCATAATGGAGAGCAATTCTTTTTTCTGATCATCATCAAGATCAGTAAGCCCGAGATACTCAAAAATATCCGCCGAAAAGAGGTCATCAGGCAATAAATTCAGAGCGGTAGTATTGTTGCTCTTCGATGAGTAAGTTGGAGAATATGATCCCGCCATACCATGGTATCTTAATTTATGCTCTCCCTTTTTTTCGTTCGTTTTTCTTTAATTTTGGGAGTTTTACACCGGTACTCAACTTCTTTTTCATGCGTTTTTTCATATTCGCTGCCGTTAAGGTATTATGAGACTGTAGAAAAATAGCTTCCTGGTCATTTTCGATTCAATTTCATTCCAAAAAGGATGATGAACGCGAAGGAATACTGGAGTATTCCGACAAGTTCAGCGCCTTTTTGGAATGAAATTGGGCGGAAAGGAGCCGGAAGACTCGTACCCTCTGATATTTTGCTACAGTCGAATTTCTATTATTATACCATTTTTTACCGTTTACGTCAACGAAGCGGAAAGGTCATGCAGCTTTTTCTGTATCCGCTCTTCTTGTCCTCTTCTGGCAAATTCATAGTCCCCCACATTGACACGCATATAGCTGGTAATCAAAGGGTAGACTTTTTCCAACAGACGAAACTTTTCCTGTTCGATATGCCGATAATCAGGGTGCCCTTCCGGGATGGTGCGCAATTCAATCTCCCAAAAACACTGGCGCAGATTGGTCCACTGCATGAATCGCACTCGATGAGCGAGCGTCACGCAGTACTGCGCGAGCCACGCGTCATGCTTTTCGATCTTGCCGTACAGCTTCGCTACGTTCTCAATCGCTGCCCGGTAGGGATCTTCAAGACCGGCATCCTCCACATCGCTTGGCATATCATATCCATGCGCGCAGGTAAAAAATTGCTTTTGCTGCGTGAGCATGCGGTGCCGATGGAGATCCCGCCATGATCCGATATTCATAAGGATATCAAAACGCACGTAGACATTTTCGAATGCGCGCCCCACTTTATGCCAGCGTTGCGATCGGCCGTTCAGATAGGCATCCATGATTTCTTTCTTTTTTGCCGTATTCATGCGCTTCACGGATTCAAGCGTTTCTTCCCACGAAGCATGGGATCCGCTCGCCGCGTACAATATGCCGGCGATTACTTTATTCTCCCCTTCCGGATCATATTCCACGAGTCGGACCGACGGCCCGTTTTCCCCGCTGCTGCCCGTAAGTTCTGCTTCACGCGCGTACGCTGATACGCGGTCCGGCTTGCGTGAGAGATAATCCTGATAGGCTTGAATGCCATCCATGCGCTCTTCATCTTTCAAGCGCCGCAAAAATGCCGGCGTGATTGTTTTGAGTTCTTCATACGTGCTTTCAGCCGCCCATCTGATCTCTCCAAGCGGATGGCGCGCGGATCTGCTGATCATGTATTCAAATGCCTGCCCATTGCCGAAAAATGTCACCTGCGACAATGTTGAAGTCGGGAGCATGCCGCGCAAAGTATCAAAGGCTTTTTTTTCTACGACAGAAGCTTTTTCTTCGGGAAATTTATTCTGCAGATAAGAAACGAGTCTTGGTAATAAGTCGCGATAGGTATCAAATAAATCATTCATTGCGGACTCATACTCTTGCGACAAGCCGTAGTTTGCGAGTGTCGGATCCGTATAATACAAATAATGGCCGTTGATCTTCTCGCCATAATTGACATACCGAGTTGACTTTTCTATCGGGGCAAGGCCCACCCGCTGATCTTCAATGTGCTTGATTGCCACTTGAGAAAGTCCGCGGAAACAAAGATGCGCTCCTGCCATTTGAGCGATAGAATCATCGCCGTACTGCGCGAGCCATTTAATGAAAAACGATCGAGCGCGCGGATTGGAAAATAATTCCTGCAATGAGTGGCGGTGTAAAAAATCAATAAACTCCCGAAGCGCGCGACCGTGCGCGACTTTTGCTTGCCATGATAGTTCCGTGTCCTTTTCTTCGCGTTGCGGATCAATGAATGGCGTTACAAATTCACGAAGATACAGGTAACGGAGGTCATGCATCGCGCGGCTCGCGCGGGAACACAACGCTCCAATCAGCTCCGGCGATACGATATAAGGAGCGTAGACAGGCCGGTCGAGGTTGGAAAAAAAAGGTTCAATGAGCCATTTCTCTTCCGATGTATATTCGTCTTTTTGAAATAGAGGCTCAAATGCCTCAAGAGGATGTTTCATATAAAAGAAAGCATACACCCAAGCATCCGATGCGTACAATCCCCTTGCGTGTGGACAACATATCTGCTATCATACCTGCTCAACCGTTCTTTCACATTGTGGACAAACGTGGTCAGATACTGTAATGCAATCACGTCCGCAGCTCTTTGGGCTATGGCTTAGCGCCGAGCCCATGGAGCTGCAGTGCGTGGTGAGCATTTCGCGGCAACTCGTTATCACTAGCCATCACAATAAGGAGGTTCCACTAGATGGCGGAACAAAAAACGTTGCACTTGATACTGAAAAAGACATTGAACGTCAGCGTCGAGGTCGTCGTGGAGGCGATCGAGAAACTGGAGGGATTGCCCTCGCAAACACTCAATCCAAAATTCTTCCAGCATACCGCCGAAGAGCCTTTCGAAAGGCAACGGCGTGTCCAGGAAATCATCAAGAAAGGAGAAGTCGTCCTCGTCGATGCCGAAACGTATTTCGGCAGCAGTGAAGTAAATGGCATACCCAAAGGAAAATTCTACGTCGTCTTTCCTGGCGATACGGTTCACCTCTATGAGGTCGGGCCGAGGAACCCCTTCCGACGGGTATGGCCGGAACTCGATCCAGTAAGCTAATCACCACGCCTGTCCCAAATTGCCAAACCGATCGACTATACAGACCCCCATCGAACAATGGTTCCCCAGTCCGTTCCCCCGGGTGGGACCAATACGAGGTCTGGCTCATAGTCAGATTCGCTTGGCGCGCTCCGACGCTCAAAATCCGGATGAGCACATTCGACGCGTAGAGTCTCGCGGCCTCAAAATCCACTACTTACAGAAAAAGAGGCACAGCGCGCAAACGCGACGAATTGTTGGTTCGATTCCAATCGGAGCGATTCATCACCACCGCGGGTCTCTCTTTTCGAGGCCCGCTCTTTTTATGATATACTTTTGGCAGATTTCAGAATCATGAATATCCGGGTATTCTAAACTATCATCATATGCGATATGTCCGCCTTCATTCTCAACACCGTAGAATCCGCCGCGGGATACTTACGACCCCTCATGGCAAAATCCATACGCCGTTTTTCATGCCGATCGCGACGCGAGGAGCGGTCAAAAATGTTTCTCCGGACGAGTTGCTATCCATTGGCGCGGAAATAATTCTTTCCAATACGTATCATCTCATCCAACGCCCCGGACTTGCGGTACTCAAAAAACACCATGGCCTGCATTCTTTCATGCAATGGGACGGCCCTATTTTAACCGATAGCGGCGGCTATCAGGTATTCTCGTTATCAAAAAGACGCAAAATCACTGGTGAGGGAGCTACGTTCCGATCGGAAATTGATGGTTCGACCATCCATCTGACACCGGAAAACGTGATTGACGCCCAGCTTGCAATCGGTTCGGATATTATCATGGTGCTGGATGAATGTCCGCCTTATCCATGTTCATACGAGTATGCCAAACGATCACTCGCGACTACGCTTCTCTGGGCGGAGCGCGGAAAAAGACATTTTGAGAAACGCGTCAAGCAACGACGCCTCGCTCCTGCCTCCCGGCCGCTTCTCTTCGGCATTGTGCAAGGCGGTGTGTATAAAAAACTGCGTGATGAATCAGCAAAAGCGCTGGGAGCCCTCGATTTCGATGGATATGCCATTGGTGGTTTGGCGGTTGGCGAATCTCGGAAGATACGCGACAGAGTACTGGCGTGGAATATGAAGCTTCTGCCTCCGGATAAGCCGCGTTATCTCATGGGGGTTGGTACGCCGGCAGACATCGTTGACGCGGTTCGAATGGGGGTTGATATGTTCGACTGCGTGATTCCTACTCGCGAAGCGCGCCATGGCAGAGCATATGCGCGCATAAGCAACAGTACCGCTTCCATGAAAAAATGGTATTCGGTAATGAATCTAAGAAATGAAAAATACAAATTTGATAAAAAACCGATCGACCCGCGCTGTCTCTGTGCCGCTTGCTCGACATTTTCCCGCTCGTATCTGCGCCACTTATTCAGCGTTCAAGAAGGTCTGGCGATGCGGTTGACAACGATCCATAATCTTGCGTTTTATCAATCCATGATGCGCGAGCTTCAAGGATTGAGACTGTAGCAAAATATCTTAAGGCGGGCTAAATCCGCTTGATCATTTCTTTATACCCCATGTAGGGACGCAAGACTTCGGGGATGATGACGGAGCCGTCTTGCTGTTGATAAGTCTCCAGAATCGCGATTAAAATCCGAGGCGACGCGATCGCGGTGTTATTCAGCGTATGGACATATTCTTTTTTCCCATCGGCAGTCTTATATTTCATGTTGAGGCGGCGCGCCTGCCAGTCAGTGAGATTGGAGTCTGAATGTGTCTCGCAGTAATCATTGCGGGACGGCATCCATGTTTCGATATCATACATTTTATGCTTCCCCGCTCCCATATCACCGGTACAGATCTGTATCACTCGATAGGCGAGCTTGAGATCTTGCAAGAGCTCTTCGGCAACGCCGCGCAGTTCTTCGAGAAATGCGTTTGACTCTTGCGTATCGTTTTTACAAATTATTACTTGCTCTACTTTGACAAACTCATGCAATCGAAATAACCCTTTCGTATCCTTTCCATAACTTCCGACTTCCGAGCGATAACACTGCGAAATCCCGCACATGCGGACCGGGAGATCCCGTTCTTCAAATGTGCGGCCGCTATGATAAGCAAGCAAAGACGGTTCTGAAGTGCCCGCAAGATAGAGCGGTTCAGGCATGTCCGTCTCCTCTCGGATATCGGATGGATTCGCGATCTGATAAATCTCTTCTTTGAAGGACGGAAAATGCCCGCTGCCCACCAAAGCAAATTCTCGTACTAATGTCGGCGGTACCATTGGTGTAAATCCCTTGGCGACGAGCTTATGCAGCGCGTGCCATTGAAGCGCGACATGCATCAATGCCGCTTCGTTTTTCAAGTAATACCCGCGAAAACCGGATGTCCGCACCCCCGCTTCAAGGTCTATCAGATCCAATGCGGTCCCCAGTTCAACATGATCTTTGATCGCAAAAGAAAACGATGGCGCTTCTCCCCATCGCGCCACTTCCACATTGCCGCTCGAATCAGGCGCGATTGGAGTATCTTGGGATGGGATATTGGGTACAAGCAACATCAATGCATCGTATTCTTTCTCGATCGCACGCAGCTCTTGCTCAAGCGCGCGAAGTTCCTCTTTGATCTGTTTGCCCCGCTCAACGATCGGAGTTCGTCCTTCTTGTGTCGCCGCTTTTTGGATTTCCTCGCTGTTCGTATTTTTTTCTGCCCGCAGCTTTTCCGATGTTATAATCAAATCACTGCGCTGATCCGCAAGCGCAAGCAAACGCGCCAAATCGAGCTTTACGCCCTTGACCTCGATCGAGCGGGCAACCGCGTCTTGATTTTCCCGAATAAATTTAATATCAAGCATATACGATAGCAATGCCGGTAGGATACTGCCTCGCAAGGCTGTCCGTCAAGGCCTTGCGCTTTTTTCGAGATTAAGCAAACCCGAATAGATCAACTCATGATCCTCATGATCTCGCCTACGGATGTCTCACCTTCGATGACTTTGACAAGACCGTCTTCGAACAACGTGAGAAACCCCTTTTCCTCCGCGCGTTTTTGGATTTCAAACGCGGACGAGTCTTGCAAAATCATGTTGCGGATTTCTTCATCGACAATAAAAATCTCAAAAATACCCACGCGGCCGCTCATGCCTTTTCCGCCGCATTTGCCACACCCTTTGCCGGTGTAAAAACGCACATCGTCGTATGTCGCAAAATTCAAGAGCCCGAGTTTTTTCAATTTATCCAATGAACGGCGGATGCCGGTATCTTTGTCAATGGAATCCAAAAATGCTTTATCGAGTTTATAGCTTACTCGGCAGTAGGGGCAGATTCGTTTCACGAGACGCTGTGAGATCACAAGATTGATTGTCGGGGACAACAGATAGGGTCGGATGTCCATGTTGCGCAACCGCGTAATGCTCTCCACGGCCGTATTGGAGTGTAGTGTAGAAATGACTATATGCCCCGTCAACGCTGACTGGATCACGATACCCGCTGTCTCGTTGTCGCGGATCTCCCCTACCATGATGACATTAGGGTCTTGTCGTAGAATCTCGCGCAATCCTCGCGCAAACGTAAATCCATGTTCCGCATCCACCTGCGTCTGGTTGACATGGCGGATGCTGTATTCCACCGGATCTTCGATCGTTGCGATGCTTACACCCTCGACATTGAGCAATTTCAACAGCGCGTAGAGTGTTGATGTTTTTCCTGATCCGGTCGGACCGGCAACCAACACCAGCCCGTAGGGCTTTTTGATCTCTTTTTGAGCTAAACTGATATCGCTTTCACGAAACCCGAGCTCGCGGAGACTCGCTTTTTGGCGGGACTCATCCAACACGCGCAAACATGCCTTTTCTCCATAATAGGTCGGCAGGATGGAGACACGGAACGCGAGCAACTCTCCAAAGACATTCCAGGCGAAGCGTCCGTCTGCTGTCTGGTGAAGGGCATCGGTATTCAGTGAAGACTCTTTTTTAATAAGATCGACGATCGCTGTCGCGATTTCAGAGGGCACGTCTATCTCATCGCGCAGAAAACCGTCAACACGCAATTTGATAATTCCTCTATCGCGCAGGTGTTCGACATGGACATCGGACGGCTGGGAGTAATAGATATATTCGATGATATTTCCAAAAATCTTGCGGCCTACTGTCGCGGATGTCTTGGCGGAAACGCGTTTCGCCGAAGAATGGATAAGTTTTTTTATCTTTTCGGCAACGCTTTTGTTGTAGTAGCGCGAGGCAAAACGATAACTTTCTTTGCCGGTGAAATAAACATCGATCTTGCATCCGCATCTTTTCACGAGCGTGTTAATGGCTTTCGTGTCGGTTGGATCTTGAAACGCGACTTTCAATATCTTTTTGCGTTCATCGTATTCAAATGGTATCGCCTTGTACATGCTCACGAGCTCGGGACTGAAACGCTCAAGCACATGCGAGGCGATGTCGGTCTTTTTCAGATTCACATACGGAAAACCAATCCCCTTCTCTACAAGCTCGTAGAATAAATGACCTCCGATGATATCCCGTTCTTTCAAAATATCTTCTACGGGACAACTTAACCGATTTGCGTTTTTCACGACATCCGCCCAGGTCTCCTCATCAATCATCTTCGCGCTGATGAGTATTTTTTTTAATTTTTCGTTTGAAATAAACATACCGGTAAGCTCATTATGGCAGTCCCAAAAATTTCTTTACTTTTTCTACGATATCACTTACTTCCATATCCACTTTTACGTAATAATCCGTAGCGCCAAGTTTTTTTGCTTGATCGATATCCCCTTGCTGTCCGAGGTTGGACAACATGATAACAGCCATTTTTTTGTCGTCGAATTTTTTTCTGACAGCTTCCAGCACTTCAAAACCGTTCTTCTTAGGCATGATAATATCAAGCAACACAAGGTCGGGGACTTGTTCAAAAATCATGTTCTCTCCCGCCGCTCCATCGAGTGCGGTATAGACTTGAATACCTTTCACTTCTGCCAGCGCGGCTGATAAGTATTTCAATAACATGCTGTCATCTTCAACGAGTACGACTTTCTTTTGCGTCATAGAATTATTCTGTGTTAAAATCTATCATGAGACTGGTGAAACATAGCTTCCCTGGAAAGGAGCCGGAAGATAAGGAACGTCTGGTATGTTGTGACGTCTCAATCAGTATAACAGAATCATTGAAGCAAGCAATGCAAACACGAGAAAACATATTCGGTAAAATCGCCGATACGCTTCAGTCATGGATACTATACCAACCGCTGAAAGATGAAATCGACCCAAAGAAAATCCCGTTCTTAACGAATGTATTTGATCAACGCCGCGTCTACAAGATATCAAAAAACAAACATGAGGATCCGTTTTCTTGCGCGGATTCTATCGCGCGCGAAGTTGCTTCATCTTCGTGCGGTATTCTCGTGCCAGGCAGCAAATTCGACGCGCACGGCACGCGCTACGGCCGTGGCAGAGGTTGGTTTGATCGTTTTCTTTCTGCCGTTCCTTTGAGTTGGACCCGAATAGGCGTGGCTGACAATACTCGCATTTCAAAAAACATATTGACTCGCAAGCCATGGGATGAACCGGTGGACTGGATCATTATCCGAGTTGGTTCGACATGGAAAGTCGCGCAGACTCGCGCGCGATCGCTTACAGACGGCCAAACGTCCGATGAATGACTTGACTGGCGAGCACGGCCACGAATCCGATGCCGGCATAAACCCAAAGAATGGAAGAAAGAGTGATCCCCGAAAACTGCACGAACGCGAGAAAGAAAGAATAGTACCAGGTGATGAATGACAGCGAAGTCAACGAGTATCCCCAGCGGCGGATGGCATGCAATTCACCGGTTTGATGGCGATGTTCTTCCTTGAGTGAGATGTGGTGCAATCGTGGAGTTATCAGCAAACTCAAGCTGCTTAATAACACCAATTGCACGAGGAGAATGCCAAGATGAGCGAGGAATGTGGGCGATTGGCTTTGAAACTGGCTTTCCGGGAAATACAAGGCAACGCCGGTTAACACCACAAAACCGAATGCAAACCACAGCACTTCGGATATGGTGTGCAATACGTCGGACTCCCACTCCGAAATGCGGAAATCTTTCAAGAACTTAAAGAAAAACACATCCAAGATGGTCGCTACTCCGAGCGCGACCGCGTATGCGATCACGTGCGCCATAAATATCGCGTCATAATACTCAATCAGCACTCCCATGGCATCAACCTGTGTCGTGGAAAGGGAGGCAAAAAGGATAAAGGTGCACAGCCCGGCCGAGGTGAGACACCAAGAACACCATTGTTTGATGTTAAATGCCTGGATGAACGTCAGGTAGAGTGAGAAAAGGAATGCCGTGACTGAAACGCTTGTCACGATAAATACTACGACCTGCGATACCATGTTCGGCGCTTGAAAAATAATCGTATAGGCAACAATCACAAACCCGTAATACAAAATACCAAG
The DNA here is from genome assembly GCA_016188385.1 of Candidatus Uhrbacteria bacterium. Taxonomy (GTDB): domain Bacteria; phylum Patescibacteriota; class Patescibacteriia; order JACQRZ01; family JACQRZ01; genus JACQSB01. The sequence continues at coordinate 10,417 of JACPHV010000026.1, forward strand.
CAATTCAACCGGGATACCGAAAAAACGAGCGTATTCGCTATGCAATACTTGGTCGCACTTGAACCCCGCGGGACATACGAGCTTTTCACGGGAACGTTTTTTATGAAAAAGATAGAAACTAAGAAGAAATCCCGCCACCGCGCTGAAGAGCAGGAGGACCTTGAGAAGTAAGATCATATTCACGATGTTAGAAATTAAACGGGAAACGAATTACGCAATGCATCTTCAACCGCTGTTACGTATCGGCAATAATCACATCCGCTCGAAGCCGATGGAATAGATACCGCAGCCAAGCAGGATCTTATCGCTCGCAGCGCGGAATCAAGCCACTCATCAGACCCCTCATACGGAATAAGCTTGATGTCAA